>NZ_JBVMAE010000021.1:0-56345 GCF_055597485.1 Crenobacter sp. CS_VA4 | reverse complement strand
ATGAATCGTTTCATAGCACCCAACCAGGCTGGGACGATGCCGATATCCTACCTGGTCTGGCGTTTTTACACAGTCTGGGCCAGGAGCGGTCATTCAGGGAGACGGTTTCCGAGGAGACCGCTTCCGGCCAGATTTCGGTCGGTCAGCCATCCCGTCGGCTCCGAACAAGACAGAACGTGCAGGACACGCTCCATCAACTTGAGGATGAATTTCGGCCCAGCCGTGCTGCCTCTATCTCGGCGATGTTGATCTTTTTCATTGTCATCATCGCGTCGAATGCGCGCTTGGCCGCCGCGCGATCGGGGTCGGTTATTGCCGCGGTAAGGGCGCGCGGGGTGATCTGCCACGACAATCCCCACCGGTCCTTGCACCAGCCGCATGCGCTTTCCTGGCCGCCATTGCCGACGATCGCATTCCACAATCGGTCGGTTTCTTCCTGATCGTCCGTCGCGATTTGAAAAGAGAAGGCCTCGTTGTGCTTGAAATGCGGGCCGCCGTTCAGCCCGAGGCAGGGAATGCCGGCGACGGTGAACTCGACCGTCAGGACATCACCCTGCTTGCCGTCCGGATAGTCGCCCGGTGCGCGGTGGACGGCGCCGACGGCGCTGTCGGGGAATGTTTCAGCATAGAAAGTTGCGGCGTCGAGGGCGTCGCCGTCGTACCACAGACAGATCGTGTTTTTGCTGTTCATTTTGTGTCTCCAGAAGCGCTGAGCACCGGCATCCGCTACCGTCAAAACAACTCCAATCGTTCATATCGCGGGACCTTTGTCTGCCGGATGAGACCGATGCTGTTGTCGGCCCCCCAATGTCTCACATTCTTGCGGCGGGCGCAGGCCGCTCGAAGCGGTGGACCGCATTTCGCGAAGGGCTGTTATCCGGCCATCGAATCTGATGGTCCGAATGACCGCTTCGGCTCGTTATGCGACGGTCGTGACCAGCTGAAACTGACCCTCCCCCGGACGGTCACAAAAATCGGGACAGGCCAATCCAAACGGTCGGGTCGGCTCGACGTTGGTGGTGATGCGATAGCTGGGCCGATGGCTTAGATTCAAAAGCAGAATGCTTTGTTAGACTCTCGTGGCCAGCTTTTCTTTATCACATCCAATCCACACTTTTCGATTCGGTTTAACCATGCCAAGAAAACCGCGCCTTCGCTCGGGAAGCGGCGTCACCATGCATGATATTGGGCTCGCCGCCGGCGTCAGCGCGATCACGGTTTCGCGAGCGCTGAACTCTCCGGAGCGCGTCTCGGAAGCACTCAGAGGCAAGATATTGGAAACCGTGGAGCGCTTGGGGTATGTCCCCAACCGCTCGGCCCGATCGCTCGCCTCGGCTCGTTCGCAGACGGTGTTGGTGTTGATCCCGTCCCTGACCAATACCGTGTTCATCGACACGCTGGCAGGGATCGAAGACGTGCTGCGCGCCGCCGGCTACCAAATGCTGATCGGCAACACCCACTACAGCTCGGATGAGGAGTTGCAACTGCTGCGCGCCTATCTCGAGCACCAGCCGGACGGCATTCTCGTGACCGGCCTGTCGCAGCCGCAGGAATTCGAGAGCACCCTCGAGCGGCTTGGCCTTCCTGCCGTGTACATGATGGACCTTACCGACGATGGCCGCCTATGCGTGGGCTTTTCCCAGGAGGACGCCGGGGCCGCGATCACCGCGCACCTGCTTGCCAGCGGCTATAGGCGCATCGCCTTCATGGGGGCGCAACTGGACGAGCGCGTTCTCAAGCGGCTCGAGGGGTACCGGACCACGCTGCAGGCGGCGCAGCTTTACGATGAGGGACTGGAGTCCCTCGACCCTTCGCCCTCTTCGATGCAGATGGGCGCGGAGACGCTGGAGCGCATCCTGCACGAGCACCCGGACTGCGACGCGGTGTTTTGTTGCAACGACGACCTGGCGATCGGCGCGATTGCACAGTGCCATCGGCTCGGCTTTGCCGTACCGGGTAGGGTGGCGGTAGCCGGCTTCAACGATCTTCAGCCCGCGGCCTGGATGACGCCTGCGCTGACCACGGTCGCGACACCGCGCTACCGCATCGGAGCAGAGGCGGCCCGGCTGCTGCTCGATCGCATCGCAGGCCACCCCATATCGACCCCCCGACAGGATCTTTGTTTCGAGGTTGTTGTGCGAGGCAGCTCGTAACATCATGAAATAGTTAGTGTTTTTCTTTGTATTGAATTGCCGGCCACGCGATAGTGGTCATAGGCGCATCCTTGTCTTGGCCCCGTTTTGCAACACCCAGCCAACGTCTCAGCGGATCCCCAATTAATTTCTTGTTGCACCCTGACGTTAGCGCTAACATCCGAAGCTGAACGCCGTCGCACCACACGGCGTTTTTTCTCAACCTAGAAATGTTAGCGCTAACATGAAAAAGCCGAACATCGTGGTCATGGGGGTTGCCGGCTGTGGCAAGAGCAGCCTTGGCAAAGTCCTGTCTGAAGCTCTTGAAGCCACCTTTATCGAAGGAGATAGCTTTCACCCACCCGAGAATGTCGCCCGCATGGCGGCCGGCATACCGCTCACCGATGACGACCGGGCCGGTTGGCTTGCCATGCTCGCCGACCGTTTGGCCGCCGGCCGGGCACGCGGCGAAGGCATGGTCCTGGCCTGCTCGGCACTCAAACGCCGCTATCGCGACAAGCTGCGCGAGGGTGACCCGGAGCTGCTGTTTGTGCACTTGAGTGGCGCACCGCAGTTGATCGCCGAGCGCATGACATCGCGTAGCGCCCACTTCATGCCGCAGAGCCTGATCGAAAGCCAGTTTGGCGATCTGGAGGCCCTGCAGACCGATGAACTGGCTGTCGTTTGTGACATCCAGCAATCGCTCGAAACCATTCGGGACAGAGTGGCCGAGCGCTTGGGCAGTGCCTCTACCGTGCACGCCTGGTAGAGAACCCATACAGAGGAGAACTAAAATGACTACAGCCCACACAACCCTGATTCCGACACGACGCTGGCGCATTGGCGGTCTGCTCGGCATCGGTGTACTGGTCAATTACTTCGACCGCATCAGCCTTTCGGTCGCGGCCCCGCAGTTACAACACGAATTTCACCTGAGTGCCGGTGACCTTGGCCTGTTGTTCAGTGCCTTTTTCTGGACCTATGCCGTGCTGCAGATTCCGACCGGCATGGTGCTCGACCGTTTCGGCGTCACCCGCGTTGGCCGCTGGGGAGCCTTCTTGTGGGGGATCGCGGCGACACTGACCGCCTGTGCCGGCGGTTTCGGCGGCGTGTTCCTGGCCCGTGCGCTACTGGGGGTGGCCGAAGCGCCGGGCTTCCCGGTCAGCTCCAAGGCGACCGGCTACTGGTTCCCCCGCCGTGAACGGGCGATGGCGACCGCGATCTTCGACGCCGCCGCCAAGTTTTCCAATGTGATCGGCGTGCCGCTGGTGGCGCTCGCCGTGGTGCATCTGGGCTGGCGCTGGGGCTTCGGTATCTCCGCACTGCTGAGCCTGGCCTACTTCGTCGCCTTCTATTTCATTTATCGCGACCCGAGCGCGGACCAAAAGCTTTCGCCGGCCGAACATGACTACATCGTTCGGGGTGGTGCTACTCCGGAGGGGCGCAGCCAAGGCGGCTCGCTACATCTGTTGGGCTATCTGCTCAAGCAGCGCAAGATCTGGGGGCTGTCCATCGGCTTTGCTGCCTACGGTTACGTTTTCTACCTGTTTCTGACCTGGTTGCCCGGCTATCTGGTGCAGACGATGCACATGAGCATCCTTAAATCCGCGTCGTTCGCGGCTATTCCATGGATCTTTGCCACCTTGTCCGATCTCTTGGTCGGCGGCTGGCTAATCGATCATCTGATCGCCAAGGGGCACAACGAAACGCGGGTGCGCAAGGGCGTATTGCTCGCCGGCATGTGCTGCGGTCTGGCCGTGTTCGGCGCCACCACGACCACCGATCCCTATATCGCGATTCTGTGGATCACCGTCGCCTTGAGCGGGCTTGCCGCGGCGGCCCCGGTGGGCTGGTCGCTGCCGTCTCTGATCGCCCCCCATGGCGGCACCGGCACGGTCGGCGGCATCATGAATTTTGCCAACAACTTGATGGGGGCCGTTGCTCCGATCGTGACCGGCTATATCGTCGGCGCGACGCACTCATTCACCAATGCTTTCCTGGTTGCGGGAGCGGTGCTGTTGCTCGGGGTGTTCGCCTTCGTGTTCCTGCTCGGCGCCATCGAACCGATCCCGGAGCCGGGCGAGGACAAACGGCTGTCGGATGCGCGTTTCAGCGCCAGCCGTACTTCAGGCAGGGCCTGAATGCCTAGTCGGTCCCCGACTGGATAGTTGGTTAAGTTTTGAGCAGCGCCTGGCGCTGCTCAAATTCCATCGGGCTTGGTTAGCCCAAGTTTGAATGGCGCTGGTGCTTGTAGAAGCAGAAGTAATCGAATGCATCCGGCCGCGCCTCGTCGTGGCTCCTGCATCCGACTGTCCGAATTTCCGGTCCTCCCTGCCGCCTCGTAAATACCAGGCGAATTTCCTGATATGACCGGTCGATACATCTGGGTTGGTAGAATGTCCGCTACATTCTGACTTGCCTCAGCCCTCATGCGAATCCTCCACACCTCCGACTGGCACTTGGGCCAGCACTTCATGGGCAAGACCCGCCAGGCAGAGCATCGAGCTTTCATCGACTGGCTGATTGCCCAAGTTCAGCAGCACACTGTCGACGCTGTCATTATGGCGGGCGACATCTTTGATACCGGCGCACCTCCCAGCTACGCACGCGAGCTATACAACCGGCTGGTGATGGAGTTGCACAATGCAGGCACCGGCCTGGTCTTGTTGGGAGGCAACCATGATTCGGTGGCCACGCTGGGCGAAAGCCGCCCCTTGTTGTCCTACCTCACCACCGCGGTAGTGCCCGCCGTGGAAGAAGACCTGTCCCGACAGGTGCTGGTGCTGCCAACGCGCAGAGGCCAGCCTGGGGCCATCGTCTGCGCCATCCCCTTCATCCGCCCACGTGACGTGCTGCAAAGCCAGGCCGGGCAGAGCGCCGAGGAAAAGCAGCAGTCGCTGCAGGAAGCCATCCACCAGCATTACCAGGCGGTTTACCAACTGGCCTGTGCCAAACGCGATGCACTCGGCCTGTCGCTGCCCATCATCGCCACCGGCCACCTCACCACCGTCGGCGCCAGCGCCAGCGAATCGGTGCGCGAGATCTATGTCGGCGCGCTGGAAGCATTCCCGACCACCGCCTTCCCGCCGGCCGACTACATCGCCCTGGGTCACATCCACCGCCCGCAGAAGGTGGGCGGGCTGGAGCATATCCGTTATTGCGGCTCGCCCATCCCCCTGAGCTTCGACGAGGCGCAGCAGCAGAAAGAAGTGCTGCTGGTTGACCTGAATGAGCAGGGCCTGCAGGCCGTCACCCCACTGGTCGTACCGCGTTTTCAGGCGTTGGTGTCGGTGAAGGGCGATCTACAAGAGTTGGCCGAGGCCATCCCGCTTGCCGCCCAGCAGCGCACGCCGGAACAGCCGGTGTGGCTGGAGGTGATGGTGAAGGGCGACGATTACCTCACCGATCTACAGACTCGCATTCAGGCCATCACCGAAGGCTTGCCTGTCGAGCTGCTGCGCCTACGCCGCGATCGCGGCAACGCTTCGGCCAACCTTCAAGGTGCTGCCCGCGAAACGCTGGACGAACTGAGCCCCTTCGACGTGTTCGCCAAGCGGCTGGAGCAGGAAGAGCTGGACGACGAGCTGAAGCAGCAGCTTCAGGCGCGTTACCGCGACATCGTCGCAAGCCTTGCGGAGGGCGCGGCATGAAGATCCTGACCCTGCGACTGAAGAACCTCAATTCGCTCAAGGGCGAGTGGAAGGTCGACTTCACCCAGCCGCCGTTCAAGGACAACGGCCTGTTCGCCATCACCGGCCCCACCGGCGCGGGCAAGTCCACGCTGCTCGACGCCATTTGCCTCGCGCTCTACCACGAAACGCCGCGGCTTAAGACCATCTCGGCCGCGACCAACGAGATCATGACCCGCCACACCGCCGACTGCCTGGCCGAGGTGGAATTCGAGGTGAAGGGCCAGGTGTACCGCGCGTTCTGGAGCCAGCGCCGCGCCCGCGACAAGGCAGATGGCGCGTTGCAGGCGCCCAAGGTGGAGTTGGCCGAAGGCGACGGCACCATCCTCACCAGCCAGATCAACGACAAGCTCAAACGCGTCGAGGCGATCACCGGCCTCGATTTCGCCCGTTTCACCAAGTCCATGATGCTGGCGCAGGGCGGTTTCGCCGCCTTCCTCAACGCCAGCGCCAACGAGCGGGCGGAGCTGCTGGAGGAACTGACCGGCACCGACATCTACGGTCAGATCTCGCAGCGCGTGTTCGAGCAGGCCCGCGATGCCCGGCAGACGCTGGATCAGCTCAAGGCCCGCGCCGAGGGTGTCGAGCTGTTGAGCGAGGCACAGCGCCTACAAATGCATGCAGAGACGGGAGGGCTGGAAGACCAAGCGGTCGAGGTCCAAACCCGCTTGAATGCCGCCCAGCAACAGCGCCAATGGCGCCTGGACCTGAGCCGTGTCGAGCAGGACGAAGCCAAAGGCGCGCAACGCGTGCTGCAGGCCGAGCAGGCGATAAGCTTGGCCGAACCCGATCTGCAGCGTCTGGCCAAGAGCGAGCCGGCCGAAGCCATCAAGCCGTTGTACCAAGCATGGCAGCAGGCCGAAACAAGACGCGAGCAAACCGACGCCAGCCTGCAATCCCTGTGTGGGATCCTAGCCGCTACCCGTCAGCAATGGGTCGCCAGCTACTGGCAAGCCCGAGCTCTGACCGGGCAGATTGCCGACAGCGAACAACAGCAGCTGCAGCGGTTGGCCAACGAGCGGCAGCTGTTGGACGAGGAATGCGCCAAAGCGCCACACCACGCCAAACTGGGCGAGCTGCTGGGAGTCTGGCGTGGCCAGTTCGAGCAGCGGGAACGCTTGGGGCGAGACCATGCCCAGCGTCAGGACGCGGCATCGGAGTTGGGCCAAAACGTGGTCGAGCGAGAAGGGAAGATTGCCCGGCAACAGGCCGAAGTCGCCACGGCACAGCAAAGGTTGGTCGAAGCGCAGTGGGCAGAGCAAGACGCCCAGGCCGCGCTGCACACTCTGCTGGCTGGGCAGAGCCTGACGGAGCTGCGCGGCCAATGGCAGATGCGCCAGCAAGACGTGCACCAGTTGCAGCAACTGGACGCGCTGGCCATCCAACTGCGCGAGCTGACCGAGCGACAAGGCCGGCAGCAGTCGGATAGGGAGCAAGGGCAAGCCCAGGTCGGCGAACAGGAAGCACGGCTAACCCAGTTGCGCGTCAGCTACAAACAGCTGCAGGAACAGGTGGCTGACAAGCAGAGGCTGCTTGAGCAAGAACAGCGCATCCAGGGCCTGGAACAACATCGTGCCCAATTGCAGCCGGGCGAAGCCTGCCCGCTGTGCGGCTCGCACGACCATCCCGCCATTGCTGCCTATCAGGCGCTGGATGTCTCGGCCACTCGTAGGACGTTAGAAGAAAAGCTGGCGACACTGGAAAGCCTGCGGGAGCAGGGGCAGCAAGCGGCCACGCAGTTGGCCGAATTCAAGACCCGGCTGAATCAGACCATCGAGCAGCACCAGCAGACCCTCGCCGATACCGACCGCGCCCAGCAGGCCTGGCAGGAGCAGGCCGCCCACTTCCAGCTGGACAGCCTAGCCTGGCAAACGCCGGACATCCTCCAGGCCAAACGCCAGCAAGCGGAACAGGTACTCGCACAACTGAACCAGACCTTGCAGGCAGTGGAGCAGGGCGAGCAAGCCCTGGCTCGCGCCCAGCAAGTCAGCCACCAGCAAACGCAAACTCTGCAAAGCGCGCAAAGCCAGCTGGCGCTGTTAGAACAGGCCCAGCAGGACACTCGCAACCGCTTGGATGAACTGCAGCAGCACCTGCAGAAGCAGCAACAGGAGTTAGCCGAGTTGACCAGCACGATTACGGACGACATTGCACAGGCCGGCTTTGCGATGCCAACCGAACCCACACCCTGGCTCCGTGAGCGAAAAGCTGAGTGGCAGCGCCGGCAGGAAACCCAGACCCGCCTGCACCAGCTCGCCGAGGCCATCACCCGCCAGCAGGCGGTGAACGACAGCGCCAGCGCACAAGCGGCAGACTGGCTGGCACGCTGGCAAAGGTTGGCCGAAAGCGAGCTGGCGCCACTGCCGGCCGCCGATAACGCCAAGGCGGCGCTAGCCCACTGCCTCGAACAGGTGGACCACATCACGCAGCTACTCGCCCAACTGCAAGGCCAGCAAAGCCACCTGGAATCGGACCTGACCCAGCAGCAGCAAACGGTGAACGACGCAGGCCAGAGCTGGAACGCATCCCTCACGACCAGCCCGTTCGCCGATCAGGCCGCTTTCATTGAGGCGCTGCTGGGCACGGAAGAGCGCCAGCGCCTGATGCTCCAGAAAGACCAGCTGCAGCAAGCGCTACAGCAAGCCCAGGCCCTGTTGCTCGCGGCAACCATGAAACTCGCCGACCTGCAGCAGCAGGCCATGACCGAGCTGGCGCTAACCGAGTTGGAGCAGCAGGTGGCCGAGCTGGATACCCGGCGCCAGGACATCACCCGCCAGCTGGGCGCGCTGCGTGCACTGCTGAGCAGTGATGACGGCCGCCGCCGCAACCAGCAGGCCTTGTTCCAGCAGATCGAGCAGCAGTCAGCGGAGGTCGACATCTGGCTGCACCTCGACGGGCTGATCGGTTCGGCCAAGGGCGACAAGTACCGCAAGTTCGCCCAGGGGCTAACGCTCGACCACCTAGTGCATCTCGCCAACCGACACCTCGACCGCCTGCACGGCCGCTATCTGCTGCAGCGCAAGTCAACGGGCGAGCTGGAACTCGAAATCGTCGACACCTGGCAGGCGGACGTCAGCCGCGACACTCGAACCCTGTCCGGCGGCGAGAGCTTCCTGGTCAGCCTCGCGCTGGCGCTGGCCCTGTCGGACCTGGTCAGCCACAAGACCTCGATCGACTCGCTGTTCCTCGACGAAGGCTTCGGCACGCTGGACGGGGAAACGCTGGAGATCGCGCTGGACGCACTCGATAGCCTCAACGCCAGCGGCAAGACCATCGGCGTGATCAGCCATGTGGAAGGGCTGAAGGAGCGCATCGCCGTGCAGTTGCGAGTTGGCAAGGGCAATGGGGCGGGGGTGTCGACGCTCAGCATTCACGGTTAGCCGGCGCTCGCTTTTCGGCCAACGTTGTCCGAGTCCCCGCGCGGCAGCGGCAACGGTCACGTTTGATTAAGCTCGAATAGAGGTGAGCGCTAACAAAACCCCGCGCAGCGGGTAGGATGGGTGAAACCCATCGCTCTGGTTGATGATAGGTTTCCCCCATCCTACTTGCTGCACCCCAGGCAGCAGCATCTTGCAGCAACCCGTCGTCCAGGCGAGGTCGAGAGTGTGATCGCATGCTCGATCAGCCCGATCCGCGTATCGCCGAGGTGCAAACGAGCTACACGAAACGGCTGCGCAGTGGGACGAAGTTGCCGGAGGAGTTACCGCCCGATGCGAATTGGAATACGCCGGCGCCCGAACTGACGATCGAACCGTTCGAACCGCCCTGCAATCGGTGCAGAGCAATCGGGACACGTACCGCCTTGAGTTAGGCGGTAGTGCTCGATGTCATGCCAGTCGCGCACGATGAGCGGCGCGCGACAGGCTGGGCAGTAGGTAGTGGCGCCGTCGGCGTCATGAACGTTACCCGTGTAGACGTATTGCAGCCCTTCCGCCAGGGCGATCGCGCGCGCTCGGGCAAGCGTGGAAGGCGGCGTCGGCGGCACATCGGTCATCTTGTAGTCGGGATGGAACGCCGTGAAATGCAGCGGTACGTCGCCGCCAAGTTCCTTCGCGATCCACTGCGCCTCGGCGCGAATTTCGTCATTGCTGTCGTTTCTGCCGGGAATGAGCAGCGTCGTGATTTCGAGCCAGACATCGGTCTCATGCTTCAGGTACTTGAGCGTCTCTAATACCGGCTGCAAGCGAGCCCCGGTGAGAATGAAATAAAAGTCGTCGGTGAAGGCCTTCAAGTCGACGTTCGCCGCATCCATCTTGGCATAGAAGTCGCGCCGGGCTTCCGCGCCCATGTAGCCGGCGGTCACCGCCACCGTCTTGATGCCCCGCTCGTGGCAGGCGTCGGCCACGTCCATGGCGTATTCGGCGAAGATCACCGGGTCGTTGTAGGTGAAGGCCACGCTTTTGCATTCGTAGGCCGCTGCCGCCTCGCCGATGGCTTCGGGCGTGGCCGCGGCGGCGAGCGTTTCGATCTCGCGGGACTTGCTGATGTCCCAGTTCTGACAAAACTTGCACGCCAGGTTGCAGCCGGCCGTGCCGAAAGACAGAACGCTAGTGCCGGGGTAGAAATGGTTGAGCGGCTTTTTCTCGATCGGATCGATGCAGAAACCCGATGAGCGGCCATAGGCGGTAAGGATCATCTGATCGCCGACCCGCTGGCGCACGAAGCAGGCGCCGCGCTGACCCACCTGCAGGCGACAGTTGCGAGGGCACAGGTCGCACTGGATACGTCCATCCCCCAGGAAATGCCAGTAACGGCCAGGGTAAAGAGCTTCCTTCATGGCAGTGGCAGCACTGACGGCTGCTCCAAAAAGCTGGGGCCGTGGGTGACCCGCTAGCGTGTATCCAAAGCAACAGACCCACATTCAATCATTATCTATCGAGCTGCGCCAATCTGCACCAGCCCCATTACCTGTTTAAGGAGGAAACGCCGTTCTCGTAGAGGTGCTTCTGGACGGTTGCCCAATCTGCGATGTTCTCCTCGTCGCCTCATGAAAAATTAGAACGGCTGCGGCACCGAGGTCCGGCGCCTGTACGTAGGAGCCACATAGAGACTGCGATCACATGATTGGGGGCTCGAAGACCGGGCAGAAGTCTAGCCAGTCCTTCACGGGCGGTGTTTCCAACTGTGGTGACTAAGATGATCACCCGAGGTGCGACATCGCCGCAGCCGGTGCAGGTCGCATCGGCCTTGCTATAATCTCCTTCAACCCCATTGACATAGCCAACCTGCGCCGCGGGACTGAATCGAGTGAGCACCGCAGTGCCGGCAGGATGGCTCAAGGCGTGACGAGGTATTACGTGGCCGGTACCAAGATCGCATCGCAAAGCGCCCCGCCAGCCGGGCAAGCCGTGTCGTCGGGCAGTTCCTTCCATGTCGCCTTGCGGGTTCTTCCCGCGCCGCAGCGCCTGGCAATGTCCGAGATCTACGCCTTTTGCCGCGCGGTCGACGATATTGCCGACGGCACCGGCCCACGTGCCGAACACCTGGCCGGCCTGCAGCAATGGCGTACTGACATTGCCGCCTGCTATGCCGACGCCGCGCCGTTCGCCCTGACTGGCTTGGCGGCGCAAATTGCCGGCTTCGGCCTAGCGCAGGAAGATTTCATCGCCATCATCGATGGCATGACCATGGATGTGGTCGACGACATCTGCGCGCCCGACGAGGCCACCCTCGATCTGTACTGCGACCGTGTTGCCAGCGCCGTGGGCCGGCTGGCTGTGCGCGTGTTCGGGCTGGACGAGGTGGCCGGCCCGGCGTTGGCCCATCATCTCGGGCGCGCCCTCCAACTGACCAACATCCTGCGCGATATCGACGAAGATGCGGCACTCGGCCGGGTCTACCTGCCGGCCGAGGCCTTGCGCGCGGCCGGCGTCACACCGGGTGAACCGCGCCGGATGGTGGCGCACCCAAATCTCGGCCAGGCATGCGCAGCGCTGCAACGACAGGCGCAGGCGCACTTCGACCAGGCCGATGCGCTAATGGCGGGCTGCCCGCCACAGCTGGTGCGCTCGCCTCGCATCATGTCCGAGGTCTATCACGGCATCTTGACCCGCTTGGCGGCACGCGGCTGGGATGCCCCGCGCGTCCGGGTACGGGTGCCGCGCGTGCAGTTGCTGTGGATAGTGCTGCACTCCACGATCGGCCGACCTGGCTGGTTCTCCAGAATAGCGGTGCGTCCGGCATGATGCCGGGCGTTCCGCGTTGTTGGCGAGAGCACTACGACCGATGAGCCAAACGACCATTCCCCCAATACGGCAAGCACAAATACAACCAGGGCCGCTTGATGCCGATACGGCACTCGAACAGGCGCTGGAGGCATTGCTGGCGCACCAGCGCGACGACGGCCACTGGCTATTCGAACTGGAGGCCGACGCCACCATCCCAGCGGAATACGTACTGCTGGTGCACTACCTGGGCGAAACGCCCGACCTGCAACTGGAGGCGCGTATCGCGAGCTATCTGCGCCGCATCCAGAATGCCGACGGTAGCTGGCCGCTATTCCAGCAGGGCCAGGCCGACATCAGCGCCAGCGTCAAAGCGTACTTCGCGCTGAAGATGATCGGCGATGCGCCGGAAGCGGAGCATATGCAACGCGCGCGCGCCTCCATCCTGGCGCAGGGGGGCGCAGAGGCGAGCAATGTGTTCACACGGACGCTGCTCGCACTGTACGGTGTGATGCCCTGGCAGGCGGTGCCGATGATGCCGGTGGAGATCATGCTGCTGCCGCTCTGGTTTCCCTTTCACCTGTCCAAGGTTTCCTATTGGTCTCGCACTGTGCTGGTACCCCTGCTGGTGCTGAACAGCCTGCGGCCGCAGGCGCGCAATCCGCGCGGGATCGGCATCGACGAATTGTTCGGACGGTCTCCCCAGTCCGTGCGCCTGCCGCGCAAGGCGCCGCACCAGCGGTGGCTATGGTTCGGCGTGTTCCGCGGCCTCGACGCCGCGCTGCGCGCGTGCGAGCCCTTGTTCCCGCGTCGGCTGCGCCAGCATGCCATCGGCCGCGCCGAGCGCTTCGTGCGCGAACGGCTCAATGGTGACGACGGCCTTGGCGCCATCTTCCCGGCCATGGCCAACGCGGTGATGATGTTCGAGGTGCTGGGCGTGCCGCGCACAGATCCAGCCATGGCGAGGGCGCGCGCCGCCATCGACCGCCTGCTGGTGGTGCGCGAGCACGAAGCCTATTGTCAGCCCTGTCTGTCCCCGGTGTGGGATACCGCTTTGGCCTGCCATGCCCTGCTGGAGGCAGGCGGTCCGCGCGCGTCGAGTGCTGCGGCGCGCGGGCTGGCCTGGCTGCGCCCGCTACAGGTGCTGGACGTGTGTGGCGACTGGGCGGTGCGACGACCGCGCCTGCGCCCGGGCGGGTGGGCCTTCCAGTATGCCAATGCGCATTACCCTGATGTGGACGATACCGCCGTGGTGGCGATGGCGCTGCACCGGGCAGCGTATGCCGTGGATGGCAAGGTGGGGGAGGGACCGCAGCCTGACAATGAAGGTATCGCGCGCGCTGCCGAATGGGTGGCGGGCATGCAAAGCGGCAACGGCGGCTGGGGTGCGTTCGAACCGGAAAACACGCATTTTTATCTGAACAATATTCCCTTTGCCGATCATGGTGCCCTGCTGGATCCGCCCACCGTGGATGTCTCGGCACGCTGCTTGTCGATGTTGGCGCAGCTTGAGGGGGGGGCGGCAGGGCCGGCGGCGCAGGCAGCCCTACGCTACATACTGGCCGAACAAGAAGCCGACGGAAGCTGGTTCGGTCGCTGGGGGACCAACTACATCTATGGCACCTGGAGCGCCCTGTGCGGGCTCAACGCCGCGGGCATGGCCGCCGATGCGCCCGAAATGCGGCGCGCCGCGGATTGGCTGATCGGCATCCAGAACGAAGACGGCGGCTGGGGCGAGGATGGCGACAGCTATAGTCTGGACTATCGCGGCTATGTGCCTGCGCCCAGCACTGCCTCGCAGACAGCATGGGCGCTGGTGGGCCTGATGGCCGCCGGCGCTGCCGGGCATGAGTCGGTGGCGCGGGGTATCGACTATCTGGTCCGCACCCAGCAGGCCGACGGCCATTGGCAGGAAGAGCGCTTTACCGCGGTGGGCTTCCCGCGCGTGTTCTACCTGCGCTATCACGGCTATGCCCGTTATTTCCCGCTGTGGGCGCTGGCGCGATACCGCAACCTCCGGCAGGACGGAGCACGCGCGACCGCATGGGGCCTGTGAGCTCGGCCAGAGTGGTGGTGGTGACCGGCATGGCCTTCGAGGCCCGCATTGCCGCCGGAGCCGGGGTGGAGGTCCTGTACGGGCTGCGTGCCGGCGCGCTGGAGCGCGCCCTGGCCGAGCGCCTGCGCATGCCATGCGCCGGAGTGATCAGTTTCGGCGTGGCGGGTGGGCTGGATGCGGCCCTGGCCCCCGGCGCCGTGGTGGTGGCAGAGCGCATCGTCAATGGCAGACAAAGCCTCGATACCGATCCTGCCTGGTCAGCCGCCTTGCGCGCGGCGCTTCCCCTGGCAGTGGGCGGAATCCTGGCAGGTGCGGATGCCGCCGTGACCGGCGTGGCGGACAAGCAGGCCCTGTACCGCGCCAGCGGGGCGCTGGCGGTCGATATGGAATCGCATATTGCGGCGCGACTGGCACTGGCCGCGGGTATACCGTGCGCGGCGTGCCGGGTGGTGATCGATCCGGCCATCCGGGCCATCCCATCGGCTGCGCTGGCTGCTATGGGCAGCGACGGCCGCACCGATCTCGTCGCCTTGCTGCGTGTCCTGGCCGGGCAGCCGCGCCAGTTGGCAGGCTTGCTGCAACTGGCGCGCGACGCTACCGTCGCCCGTGCAGCCTTGCGTGCGGCGCGCAGGGCTCTGGGTGAGCGTTTTACAATGCCGGAACCGAAGCCGCAAGCGTCGCCTATCTAAATCTGTTTCGCCAATTTCGCTTACTTCGTCTCTTGCTCGGCTGGTGCTTCTTGAGTGTTGCTATTGGCTTCGCGGTCGGGCAGCTTGTCCGGAGCCGGAGCTTTTCCTTCCTGCTTCGTCTCTTGCTTGGCCGGAGCCGCCTCGATGCCGCCACCGTCTTCATGAGCAGGCAACTTGTCCGGGACTTTCCCCTCGGGGTTCCCACCTTGTGTGGCCGGCGGCGTCTCAGTATCGCCGTAGTCTTCGTACTCAGGCAGTTTGACCGGGCCTTTCCCTTCCTGAATCCGATAGCGGCGCTGCTGCATGTAGGCGTCGCGCACGAAGGAATACTTGTCCAGCGCCGCTTCCGCGAGCAGGTCGGTTGCACCCAGCATATTGGTACGGGTGTTGACGAAATTCACGCCGTAGAGCGAATTGCGTACCGCCGGCTTCGTGTAGGCGGTCGGATCGAGCTGGAAGTCGGCGGCCAGCCCAAGGCCGTCGCGAATCGAACTGGGGCCCAATAGCGGCAGCACCAGATAGGGGCCAGACTGGGCACCCCATACCCCCAGCGTCAGGCCGAAATCCTGCGACTGCTTGTGCAGTCCGGCAGGTGTGGCGATGTCGATCAGCCCGCCAAGACCGAACACCGTGTTGATCGCCACCCGCATGAAGCTCTCCATAGCCGCAACGCCCTTGCCTTGAAGCAGGTTGTTGACGGTGTTGCCCACATCGGCCAGGTTGGAATAGAAATTGGTGATCGCAGTGCGCACTGGCTGCGGCGTGACCGCCTTGTAGCCCTTGGCCACCGGGATAGCCACGTACTGGTCGAGCTTGTCATTCGCGTTGAAGACGGCACGGTTGAGCGGCTCTAGCGGATCGTTCGGGTTGGCGGTAGGCCCGGTGGCGCAGCCGGTCAAGAGCGCTGACAGCAACAAGAGCGAGACGCAGAGACCTCGGGAGCGCATGCCGACCTGGCATGCGGATGGGCCGTAACGATGTGACAGGACGATCATCGGCAATCAGTCGGCGGAGTGCGTGGATCTGGAGGACTGCTCGACGCGGCCCTCGCGTTCGTGGCCAGCCAAGCTGACCTGCTTGGCATGGCTGGGATCGTGCTCGGAGGTACGGGGGGCGGCAGTGCGAGCCTCCTGGCGCCGGCGTGGCTTGCCCATCAGAATCGGCTGGAAGAATACCGCCCCAATCAGCGTGCACACCAGGGCCAGCGCCAGCAGTTTGCCCATGCTGGCGGTGCCCGGATGTTGCGACAGCCACAGGCTGCCGAAGGCGGCGGCGGTGGTGGCCGCGCTGAACAGCACGGCATGGGTGAGGCTGGACTGCAGCAGGTGCGTGTGTCCGCTGCGCCAGGCAATCACGTAGTAGATCTTGAAGGCCACGCCGACGCCGAGCAGCAGCGGCAGCGCAATGACGTTGGCGAAGTTCAGCGCGATGCCGAACACCACGCATAGTTCCAGCGTCACCACGGTCGAGACCAGCAGCGGCACTAGGGTGCGCAGCACATCGCCGAAGCGCCGCAGTGTGATCCATAGCAGTAGGGTGATCGACAGCACGGCCCACGCTCCGGCCTGGGCGAAGGCGGACATTATGGTATCGGCCGAGCCGCGCACCGAGATCGGCCCGCCCGCAGCTGCAGGCTCGGCCTGCAGCGCCGCGTCGATAAAGCGATTCAGCGCCGCCGGGCGGTCCGGGCTGTCGGCGCGCGGCAGCCTGGGGCTGACGCTGACCAGGGCCCGGCCATCCGGGGTCAGCCAGTCGCGCACCAGTGCAGGCGGCAAGCTCTGCAGGCTGACCGGCTGTGCCTGCAGGGCGCGCTGCAGCCGCGCCAGCGATAGCCGCAATGGCAGCGCCACGGCCAGTTCGGCACGGTCGCGCACGGCGGCATCGGCGGCGGCAAGCTGTCGCAGTGCCTTGGCCAGCCGCTCGCTGGGCGCTGCGCCTGGGCCGGGATGGTCCTCGGCGGCGAGCTCGAGCTGATCGGCCAGTCGTCTGAGCGCGGCCACGCGCAGCGCGTCGCTGGCAGGGCTGGCAGGGCTGGTGGTGGGCTGGGCCAGCACCGGCGTCAGGCTGGCCGCGGCGGCCGCAATGCGTTCCAGCTTGGCCGACTGCTGCTCCGGGATAAAGCTTTGCAGGGTGACCACGCGCGCCACCTCGGGCAGGGCTTCGAGCCGCATCGCCACGGCCCTCGCGGCGGCCAGCGACGGCGCCAGCACGCTGACATTCTCGGTGCCGGCCTGGGGTGCGTCCTTCAGTGAGAGCAGGGTGGACATGGATTCCGAGCGCGGATCCTTCAGATGCAGCGGGTCGAAGTCGAAGCGCAGCTGCGGCAGCAGGGGCGTACCCGCCAGGATGGCCGCGCAGGTGAACAGTAGTACTGACTTGCGATGCCGATCGAAGAAACGGTCAGCCGGCGCCAGCCAAGGAAAGTTCGGCGCGCGAGCCTCGCTCGGAGGGCTCAGCACGCTAATTAGCGCCGGCAGCAGCGTGACCGTGGTGGCAAACGCCACGATCATGCCGACCCCGGCAATCTGGCCCAGCTCCGCCACGCCTCGGTAGTCGGTAGGCAGGAAGCTGAAGAAGGCGACGGCGGTGGCGGCGGCGGCCAGCGCAAGTGGTACGCTCACCGCCTGCGCGGTGAGCTCCAGCGCCTTTGGCAGTTCGCCGTAGCGGTGACGTTCGGCGCGGTAGCGTACGCCGAACTGGATGCCGAAGTCCCCCCCCAGCCCGACGAACAGCACCGCGAAGGCCACCGAGATCATATTGAACGCGCCCACCATGGCCAACCCGAGAGCCGCGGTGATCGCTAGGCCGGCGAACAGGTTAAGCAGCACCGCCACGACCAGCCGAGTCGAGCGCAGCGCCAGCCACAGGATCAGCACCACCACCAGCACCGTCAGCACGCCGTTGAGCACCGCACCGTCTGTGACCGAGGCGAATTCCTCATCGGCCAGCGGCTGCGGACCGGTCAGTCGTACCGTAGCGCCGAAGCGCTCCTGTAAGCCCAGCTGTGCGGCGGCGGCACGAATGGCCCCGGCCGCGCCCGCGCCGGCCTCCAGCTCGCTAAAGTCCAGCACCGGTCTGATCGTCACGAAGCTGCTGGCCATAGCACCGCCGTCAGCACTGCCAAGTGCCGGGTGGCTTGCCTTCCCTTGCGCATCCAAATCGGCTTGGGATGTGGCGAGGGAAATCCAGGAGAGCGCGGCGGGTTTGCCCGCCAGCACCTGCTCGATGGTCGCGGCGCTGCGGTCGAGCAGGCCGGCCATATCGCCTAGCTTGACCTGACCAAGTTGCAGCGGCAGCGCCAGGGTGGTGGACAGGGTATCGGCCAGGCCGCGCAGGGTGGGGTCGTGCGCCAGAGTATTGATCAACGGGCGCGCCTGCACCAGTTGCGTGCTCATCTCATCAACGGTCTTGGCGGACAGGAAGAGCAGGCCGGCGCGGGCGAAGAAGTCGCCGCCGCCGGGCTGGCTAACCGCGCGAAAGCGCTGCGGCTGCCGCCGCAGGGCATCGGCCAGTGCGTCGGCGGCGGCGTCCGCCAGTTCGCGTGCCGGGGCCTGAACCACGGCCAGGATCAATTGCTCCCGCTGCGGGAAAGCCTTGCCGATGGCGGCATCGCGCTGTGCCCACGGTGTATCCACGTCGAGCAGGCGGTCGATATCGGTATTGATAGCGAAATGCTTCAACACGTAGATGCCGCTGACCAAAGTCAGCAACAGCGCAGCCAGGATCACCGCCCAGGCGCGGCGGGTGGCGAAGCGGACGAGGCGAGTGAGCAATGGTGTCAGCATAGGGCGGGGGCTAGCTGGCTCGGGGCGCGATTTGCGTTGTGGCGAGTATAGCAGTTGCGACAGGCATACCCGCGACGGGACCGCCGCTGGTCGCTGTATGGCGCTGGGCTATACTGCTTTGGCCATTCTTCTTCGCGCGCCGCGTGGCGGCCAGTGTTCTTCCCATCCACCACCTTGCTCACTATCGCATGAATACACACGGTTTCGTTTCCCTGCTTCCTCTTGCCGCCGTGGCGGCGGTGTCCGTCGCGCAGGCCCAGCCGGCCGAGCGCGCCTCGCCCGAGCTCTTGGTACAGGCCGCTGTGGAGGATGTGATCGGCACCATCCGGGCTAATCCCGATACGCGCGCCGGCGATATCGCCAAGATCACCACGGTGGTGCAACGCCAGTTCCTGCCCTACACCGATTTCGAGCGCACCACGCGGCTGGCGGTGGGCAGCGCCTGGCGCGATGCTACGCCGGAGCAGCGCCGGCAGTTGTTCGAGCAATTCCAGGCCCTGCTGGTGCGCAGCTATGCGCTGTCGCTCGCGCAACTGCGCGAGCAGAACGTCAAGTTCCGCTACAAGCCGGCACAGTCGGGCTCGAATGCGGCCGACGTGGTGGTGGAGACTCGTGTTATGAACAATGGTGATGAAACCCAGATCGACTACCGCCTGCAGCGCACGCCCGCCGGCTGGAAGATCTACGACATCAATATGATGGGTGCCTGGCTGATCGAGGTCTACCGTCACCAGTTTGCCGACATCCTCGCGCGGGGCGGGGTGGACGGCCTGCTCAAATACCTGAGCCGGCACAACGCCAAGCAGGCGGCTGGCAGCTGAGCCCATAGCGGCGCCCCGACGGCTGCCACGTCGCTTCTGTTGTGCCCGCCGCCGGCCCATCAAGACGTGCGCCCCGTTGGGTTGCGGCCGCCGCGCCGACTCTTACTCCCGCGTCGCCAACGGCGCAGTTCCAGCCACTGCCAGGACAGTAGCGCGGGCACGCCGAACAGGAGTTCGCGTGCGCGCTTGACCAGCGCCAATGCCAGCGATACCTCCGGGCCTACGCCTAGCAGCTGGCCCAACAGCAGTACCACCGCCTCCTGCACCCCTAGCCCGGCCGGCACGAAGAAGGCCACATGGCGCACCGCCTGGGTCAGCGCCTCGATGGCTAGAGCCTGCCAGAAGGGTACCGGATGACCGAGCAGCATCAGCGCGAACCAGACTTCGAGCGTGCCCGCCACCAGACCGGCGAACTGCCAGCCCAGCGCCTTCAGTAGTGCGCTGCGGCGCTGGTTGAGCGCGCGGATCTGGGCGTCGAGCCGGGCCCCGTCGACCATCTCGGCGATCCGGTGATCCTCGCCGAACAATCGCCGGGCCGCGCCTTCCAGCCGCTCGAAGACGGCGCTATGACGCAATGACAAGGCGAACAGTACCGGCACCGGCAGCGACAACAGCAGGCCGGCCAAGACCACCCAGCCGTGCCCGCCGGTCTGCATGGCGGCCAGCAGCATCAGCACGCCCAGTGCCGAGAACAGGTACTGGGTGAATAGCGTGACCATGACCTCGACCACGATGCTGGCGGTGACCGCGGTGGCATCGGGTACGCGCAACCGCGTCAGCCGAATGCCCACCAGCTCACCACCCACGCTGACCGTGGGCAGCAGGCGGTTGACCGCCTCGCGCACGGTGGCCACCCACCACAGAAAGCCCAGGCTCGCGCGGCCCGCCGGGTCGGACGGCGCCAGCAGCGTGCGCCAGCCCTGCGCGTCCAGCAGCAGCGGCAGGGCGTGCAGTGGTACCAGCAGAAGCAGCATCCAGCCACCCTGCGCCAGGATGCGGGCCACGTCGGCGATACCCTGATGCACCACCAGGGCGGTGAGACCAAGCAGGCCGAGGAGACCGGTCAGGTAGGCAATGCGTTTCATCATCGGCTCATATCGGCGCCAGCACGTCGGCGAAACCGCCGCGCCTGGGCGCTACCTCGTCCAGCGCCGCCCGCACGCGCGGCGATAGCAGCGCCGCGAGCTCGTCGGCGTGGCGGTAGCCGGTCATGGAAGGCGCCACGCGTGCGCCGGACTCCATGCCGGGGTGCAGGTAGATCTCGACCACACCGGCAGGCAGCCTGGTCAGCGCCGTGAGCAGTGCCGCCTCGTCCATGCCGCCGCTGTCGGCGATGCCCACCACGTAGTCGTTGTGGGCGATGCCGGCCGCGCGCAGGCGCCGGCGCAGCAGCGCCAGCCAGGGGCGCAGGAACAACGGCGTGCCCGTTTCCAACGGCAGCCGCATGGCACGCAAGCCGAACTCTCGGCCGATGCGCAGGATCAGCGACAGCACCGTCGGATGCAGGTGAAAGTGCTTGTGCGTGTTGACGTGGTCGAGTGCTAGGCCGGTGGCCGCGTAGGCCTCGAACTGCGCGCGGATCTCGGCCGCGAGCTGCCGCCGTACATGGGGCAGGAAGAAGAAGCGGCAGCCGTCCCGCACCATGGCCGAGCCGAAGCGACCTCGGGCATCGACCAGGTCGGGGATAACTGCGCGGGGCAGTATGGCGGGCCCATCAGCAAGCACTATATGCAGCCCTACGCGCAGGCCTGGCAGCCGGTGTGCGCGCGCTACCGCGTCGGCGGCGGCCGGAGCGCCCACCATCAGACTCGCTGCATTGAGAACGCCGTCGCGGTGCGCCAGCTCCACCGCTTCGTTGACGGCCGGGTGCAGGCCGAAATCATCGGCAGTGATGATCAGGCCACGCTGTGGTGCCGCTTCAGGCCGGTGCGACAGGGTCATGCTTCGTGCGAACGGAGGAAACGGAAGAACTCCACACCTTCGCGCAGGCGCCGCTTCGTCATGTCCCAACTGCCTAGCATCTCGCGCACGATCTCCCAGATCTTGCTGGGGCGGAAGTAGAAGCGCTTGTAGAAAATTTCCACGCCGTGATAGATCTCTTCCTTGGATAGATGCGGGTAGCTGATCGCCGCCAGCTGCACGCCGCTGTCGTTGACCAGGTTGATGACTTTGTTCTCTTCCAGCCAGCCGTTGTCCACGGCTTGCCGGTACAGAGTGGTGCCGGGGTAGGGTGCGGCCAGCGAGACCTGGATGGTGTGTGGGTTGATTTCCTTGGCGTACTCGATGGTCTTCTCGATGGTCTCGTGCGTCTCGCCGGGCAGGCCGAGGATGAAGGTGCCGTGGATAGTGATGCCAAGCTTGCGGCAGTCTTCGGTGAAGCGCCGCGCGATGTCGGTGCGCAGGCCCTTCTTGATGTTGTGCAGGATCTGATCGTCGCCCGACTCGTAGCCCACCAGCAGCAGGCGCAGGCCGTTCTCCTTCATGATCTTGAGCGTGCTGTAGGGAACGTTGGCCTTGGCATTGCATGACCAGGTCACGCCCAGCTTGCCTAAGCCCCGCGCGATTTCCTCCGCGCGGGGCTTGAAGTCGGTGAAGGTGTCGTCGTCGAACATGATTTCCTTCACCTCCGGCATGTTCTCCTTGATCCACTTTACCTCGGCGATGACGCTCTCGGCCGAGCGGGTGCGATAACGGTGCCCGCCCACCGTCTGCGGCCATAGGCAGAAGGTGCAGTGCGAACGGCAGCCGCGGCCGGTGTAGATCGAGACGTAGGGGTGCTTCAGGTAACCGATGAAATAGTTATCGATCTTCAGGTCACGCTTGTAGACTGGGGCCACGAAGGGCAGCTCGTCCATGTTCTCGATCATCGGGCGCGGCCCGTTGTGCTCGATCGAGCCGTCGGGCAGCTTGTGGCTCAGGCCGAGTACGTCCTTGAGAGGCCTGCCCTGCGCGACTTCCATGCAGGTGTAGTCGAACTCCTCGCGGCAGACGAAATCGATGGCGGGGCTGGCGCCCAGCGTGCCGCTCGGGTCCACCGCTGGCTTCGCGCCGACCATGCCGATCATCACCCCTGGCTTGCGCGCCTTCAGTTCCTCCGCGAACTTGGCGTCCGTGGGAAAGGACGGGGTGCTGGTATGAATGACGATCAGGTCGTAGCCGGCGGCGATATCCAGCGTCTGCTGCACGCCCAGGCCATCGGCGGGCGCGTCCAGCACGCGGCTGTCCGGCACCAGCGCGGCCGGCTGGGCCAGCCAGGTGGGATACCAGAACGACTTGATCTCGCGCTTGGCCTGGTAGCGCGAACCGGCTCCGCCGTCGAAGCCGTCGAAGGAGGGGGCCTGGAGGAACAGAGTTTTCATAGCGTCCTCTGGGGCGTCATGCCCTTGGCTGAATGCGAGGGGGAACATTGGCTGTATCTTGACCGACCGTGGTGATGGCAGGTGTGCTGGTGGACGTCCCGCCTGCGTCCGGTGCCGGTGCGGCAGCGACCTGCGCCAGGTCCCTGACCGACAGGACCTGCTCGCGCCAGCGTACGCGCGAACCGTACAGCGCGGCGGCCCATTCGGCCAACATCAAGGTGTCGCGCAGCGGCGCCCGCAGTGCCGCGCCGGCGCTGCCTGCAAGCAGACAGCGCGCCAGCACGCCGACCAGCGCCAGCGCCAGCACCGCCGGCAGCGGCGCGAGCACCAAGCCCAGCAGCAGCATGGGCCAGGTGAAGGTAATAAAGGTGAAGGCAAAGCCGGCCGGATTGAGCGAGCGGATGGTGCGCAGCCAGCGCACCTCATGCGCCCACAGAGCGCCCAGGCTGGCCTCGGTGACATCGGTGCTGACCATCACGTCCGACAGCACCGTGGCAAGCCCTTGCCGGCGCGTCAGTTCGCCCAGCCAGTAGTCGTCGGCCAGCCGCTCGGACAGCGCGGCGAAGCCGCCGATGGCCGCGAGCGCGTCGCTCCGCAGCGCGATGGTGGCGCCAAAGGAGAAGCGGCGCGAACCACCGGCGTGCGCGATGCGCACTGAAGGCGCGAACCAGTCGTCGATGAACTGCGCGCCCAGTCGCGCCCAAAACCCGCCCAGCGCGCGGCCGCGGTAGAGGCAGGTCGCCACGCCGGTGCCGGGGTCGGCCAGCGGCGCGGTCACCCGCCGCAGGTAGTCCGGCGCCACGGCGATATCGCTATCGGCCACCACCAGCCAGTCATGGCGCGCCTGCGGCAGTAGGTTGATCAGGTTACTGACCTTGAGGTTGCTGCCATGCACGTCAGGGGCGATCACCACCGTGATGTCGCAAGCGGGAAAATCGGCCTGCAAGCGCCTGACCACCGCGAGTGCGGGATCGTCCACATCGCGAACGCCGAACACGATCTGGTATTGGGGATGGTCCTGCCGGCACAGAGTCGCCAGGTTTTCATACAGGTGTGGCTCGCTGCCGCACAGCGGCTTGAGCACGCTGACCGGCCGCGGGACGGCCGCAGTCGCTGTATGGAACCCGCGCGGCGGCCGCCGGCCCAGCCATGCCGCCAGCACCGCATAGATTGTCGACGCGCCGCTCAGTGCGCAGCCCAGGAGAATCGGCCAGTCCGGCGCCATCGCTCAATGCCCCCCTGCCGCTGCTTGCTTGTCCTCGCGCCTGGCAGGCCTTGCCTTGCCGATCTCCTCCAGCTTGATTTCGACGTGGTGCGAGAACACATATTCAGCCGGACGCTGCCGGTCGAGCGGAATGTCCGGTGCCATCGGGCCTTGCGTGCGCACGCCGCGCAGGCTGACGCCCAGCGCCTTGAGCGGATGCGCCATGGTGTCGGCTACTGCCGTGGCTTCGTAGCCGCTATGCACCATGCAGTTGGCGCACTTCTCGTAGTTGCCGGTGCCGTAGGCATCCCAGTCGGTCTCTTCCATCAGCTCACGGAAGCTGCCGACATAGCCTTCGCCCAACAGGTAGCATGGCCGCTGCCAGCCGAACACCGTGCGTGCGGGATTGCCCCAGGGGGTGCAGTGATAGGTCTGGTTGCCGGCCAGGAAGTCAAGGAACAGGGACGACTGGCTGAACGCCCAGTTCCTGCCGCCGCGGCCGCGGGCAAGGATGTCGCGGAACAGTTGTCGGGTCTTGCCGCGGTTGAGGAAGTGCTGCTGGTCGGGCGCGCGCTCGTAGGCATAACCCGGCGAGACGGTGATGCCGTCGACCCCGATCGCCTTCAGCGAATCGAAGAAACGCGCCACCTGCTCGGGCTGGGCATCATTGAACAACGTGCAGTTGATATTGACGCGAAATCCGCGCGCCTTGGCGGCGCGGATGGCCTGCACCGCGCGATCGTACACGCCCGGCTGGCACACCGAGCGATCGTGCATATCGCGGTCGCCATCCAGGTGGACCGACCAGACGAAGTAGGGGCTGGGTTTGTACTGGTCCAGCTTCTTTTCCATCAGCAGTGCATTGGTGCACAGGTAGACGAAGCGTCGGCGGGCGATGATGCCTTCCACGATGGCCGGCATGTCCTTGTGCAGCAGAGGCTCGCCACCGGCGATGGAGACCACCGGCGCGCCGCATTCGTCGACCGAATCCAGGCACTCCTGCACCGACAGGCGCTGGTCCAGGATGGGGGTGGGGTAATCGATCTTGCCACAGCCGGAGCAGGCTAGGTTGCAGCGAAACAGCGGCTCGAGCATCAGGGCTAGCGGATAGCGCTTGCGGCCGGCCAGATGTTGGCGGACTACGTAGGCGCCCACGCGTGCAACCTGCAGGAAGGGAATGGCCAAGGCGTTCCTCCTTGCAAAGAGGTCAGTGCGAGATTGGCAGCGGATCGGCTAGCTCGGCGGGCAGGCGGAACTCGGCGTGCTCCTCCCGGCCTTCCATGGTCGAGACATCCACCGGCCCGAGCCGACGCAGCGCTGCAAGTACGTCTTCCACCATGGCCTCCGGCGCCGAGGCACCCGCGGTGATGCCTACCACCTGCGCGTCGCGCACCCAGGCGGGGTCGAGTTCGCTGCCATCGGCAATGAGATAGCTGGGCACACCGTTCTCGGTGCCGATTTCGCGCAGCCGGTTGGAGTTGGAGCTGTTGGTGGCGCCGATCACCAGGATTACGTCGACGCGCTTGGACAGCTCGCGCACCGCGCTTTGCCGGTTCTGCGTGGCATAGCAGATGTCCCGCGTGTCCGGGCCCACCAGGTCGGAGAAGCGCTGTCTCAACGCAGCAATGATGTTCCGGGTATCGTCCACGCTCAGCGTGGTTTGGGTGACATAGCCCACCGGGGTGTCGGCCGGCAGGTCGAGCCGGGCAACATCGGCCTCGTTCTGCACCAGGATCACCCTGCCGGGGATCTGGCCCATGGTGCCTTCCACTTCTGGATGGCCGGCATGACCGATCAGGATCACGGTACGGCCACTGGCCGCGTATTGGCGCCCTTGCTTATGTATCTTGATGACCAGCGGACAGGTGGCGTCGATGGCATGCAACTGGTGCTCCTGCGCTTCTGCCTCCACGGCCTTGGACACCCCGTGCGCGCTGAAGATGGTCACCGCGCCGGCGGGTACGTCGTCCAGACTTTCTACGAAGCGCGCGCCCTTGCTCCGCAATCCTTCCACCACATGCTTGTTATGCACGATCTCGTGGCGCACGAACACCGGTGCTCCATGCTTGACGAGAGCGCGATCGACGATTTCGATCGCACGAACAACCCCGGCGCAAAAACCGCGCGGTTGGGCAAGAATCACCTGCATACAGAGACCCCCTCTTTTCCCGAACGTCCGGTCAATTGTGTTAGGTATTCAAGTATCACTTTTTTTACGACGTAGTAATTACTATATACCCGTGCCGGTTTCTTTACTGCCCTCAGGCAGCCTGCGGCACATTTTCAATTGAGCATAGCGGAAATCGATGACGGCAGACGACGACATTCTGGTGACAGGGGCAGCAGGTTTCCTCGGCTCGGCGGTGGTGCGGCGGGCACTGGCCCGGGGGTTACGCGTGCGAGTTCTGGTTCGCCCTAGCAGCCCGCACCGCAACCTGGAAGGGCTACCCGTGCACACCGTGGTGGGCGATATGCGCGACGGCGCCGCCATGGAACGCGCCTTGTCGGGCGTGCGCTACCTATGCCATGTGGCGGCAGACTACCGGCTGTGGGCACCAGATCCCGAGGAAATCGTGCGCACCAACATCGCAGGCACCGAGGCCGTCATGCAAGCGGCCCTGCGGTGCGGCGTGGAACGCGTCGTCTATACCAGCAGCGTGGCCACCTTGCGCGTGGCGGGCGCCACGGCGCCGGTGACCGAAGAGGCCGCCATGGACGCCGCCGAGGCCATCGGTGCCTACAAGCGCAGCAAGGTCCTGGCAGAACGGCTGGTGGAGCGCATGGTGGCCGAAAGCGGCCTGCCCGCCGTGATCGTCAACCCGTCCACCCCGATCGGTCCGCGCGACGTACGGCCCACACCCACCGGCCGCATCATCCTGGAGGCCGCCGCCGGCAAGATGCCGGCCTTCGTCGACACCGGCCTCAACCTGGCGCATGTGGACGACGTGGCCGAGGGCCATTTCCTGGCGCTCGACCATGGCAGCATCGGCGAACGCTACATCCTGGGCGGCCAAGACGTCAGCCTTCAGCAGATGCTGCAAGACATTGCCACCCTGACCGGACGCCGCGCGCCCACCATGCAGCTGCCGCGCTGGCCGCTCTATCCGCTTGCCCACGTGGCCGAGGCCGTGGCGCGGCTGACCGGACGCGAACCGTTCATCACGGTGGACGGGCTGGATATGTCGCGCTACCGGATGTTCTTCAGTTCCGACAAGGCACGGCGCGTGCTGGGCTATCAGCCGCGCGCCTATCAGGAGGGCTTGCAGGATGCCTTGGCGTGGTTCCGGGAGGCAGGGTATTTGCGCTGAGCATAAAAGGTAAGCAAAGGCTTCCATGGATTTCGGAGCAGCGTCACAGCCAGACCATCAATACCCCGCCTGCACTCGGCCCTTCCACTGGCCGCCCCGATGCAGGCAATACCGCCACGCCGAAGCCACCGTGGCCCCCATATAAAACAGCACAGTCAAAGGCAGCAGCAAGGCCAGCCAAGCGGGCTGGCGGTACTCGCGCAGCATTGGCAGGTAGGCGGCGGTCATGGCCGTCCAGGCCAGCCAAGCAGGCCAGGTTGGCCCGAGCCCTATACTGGAAGCCAAGCCCGCCAAAATCAGCACCGATGGCGCCAGGTAGGTCAGCAACATACCTGCCACGGCGCCGGCCAGCAGCAGCGGGGAGTGGTGCAATTGGGTTATAGGCACTGCGCGCGATCATGTTCCACAGGCTGCGCCAGTCGTCGTAAGGCCGCAGCGAGTGGCTGTCGTCGGCCAGGTCCAGCCGGATCGATGTGCCCGGCTTGATGCGGGCAGCCAGGCTGCAGTCGTCGATCAGCGCGGCGCGGATGGCGGCAAAGCCGCCGATGCGTGCCAGCGCAGCGCGCCGTACCAACATGCAACCTCCGGCCGCAGCGGCCACGCGGCTGCACGGGTCGTTGACGCGCGCGAAGGGGTAGAGCTTGGCGAAGAAGAAGACGAAGGCGGGCACGATCAGCCGTTCCCAGGGAGAGACACAGCGCAGGCGCACCATCAGCGAGACCAAGTCGCGCTGTTCGTGCAGGGCGCGCGCGCTCAGCGCGGCGAGGACGCCGCTGCCGTGGCGAATGTCGGCGTCGGTAAGCCACAGCCAGTCGGCATCGGGGGCAAACCGGTCGGCCGCGACGAGCCCTTCGGATTGTGCCCAGACCTTGCCGCTCCAGCCCGGCGGCAGTTCGCGCGCGGCCACCACGGTGAGGGCATCAGCCTTGCCGAGCGCACTGGCGGCGGCGCGGGCCGCATCGGCGGCGGCGCGGGCCGCATCGGCGGTGCCGTCGCCACTGTGATCGTCCACCACGATCAGCCTGAGTGGCGCCGGATAGTCCTGCCCCAGCACGCTGGCGACGGCGCTGCCGATCACAGCGGCCTCGTCCCGTGCCGGGATAATGGCCACTACCGCCGGCCACTGCGCGGGCGGCGGGGCGGGAAGAGGCTTGCGTACACGCCAGAATCCGGCGCGGCCAACCAGCAGCACGCACCAGATCGCCAGCGTGAGCAGCGACAGGCCAAGGAGCAGGGGGAAGAGGGCGAAGTGGGCCACGCAGCGGGTGCCTCGGCTTGCCTAGCGCAGCAGGCGCCGGATTAGGCGCGCCAGCCGGGGTACGGTCTCGGGCCGCAGCAGGCGCGTGTCGTAGCCCGCCATGCGCCGCTCGTTCTCGGCCAGGCAGAGCTCGATCATCGCGCGCGGCGACAGGGTCTCGCCCAGCGCCGCCGAACCGTTCATGGTGAAGTTGGCATCCTGCGCCATGCCGTCAGCGTCGATGCCGCGCGCCATGCCAATGCGCTCCCAGATCAGGAAGGCCCAGACCCGCGCCACCTTGAGCGCGAACAGCGGCCGCCGCCACCATGGCAGGTTACGCCGGTACCAGGTGGCCCAGTTGACGAAGAACAGGATGTGGCGGCCTTCCTCCTGGATCACAGGTTCGAAGGTCTCCACCAGTTCGGCGGGGAAGAAACCCGAGCGCTTGGCCGCGGCGAACAGGCCGAAGGCGAAGAAGCTGTCGATGCACTCGCTGTAGCCCGTCACCAGCCAGCCCCATTCCGGGTCGGTCGGCGGCGGGTAGGCGGGCTCCGGCGCCAGCGGGATATCGTAGGCCTGTACCAGCCTGGACAACACCACCTTGTGGCGAGCCTCTTCCGCGCCGTCCAGCTCCAAGGCGCTGCGCAGCAGCGGCTCCCGCACCGTGGCGGCGAAGGTCTGTACCCGGATCGAGGCACGGCCTTCGGTCTGCACCGCGATGTCCCAGACCGGCAGCGAAGTCACGCGCTGGAGCGCCTCCGGCGAAAGTCTGGGCCATTCGAGTACGGCCGGCTTGTAGGGATTATGGGTCTGCAGCAGCATGTCGCAGAACAGGCGCAGATGCCGCGGCGACCCAAGGCGAACCGCCTCCGGCGACGGGTCGGCCCAGTTGCGCATGGCATGGTCGGCCTGCGCTACGGTGAACTTGGCGACGGTGGCGGCTATCGCGGTCTCACTCTCTTCGGCATCAGGCTGCGTTTCGCGCTCCGGCGTGGCTAATGGATCGGACATCCTTTTCCTCTGGCAGTGGATTGCCTAGAGGTCATTGTAGTGGTGCCACGTGGCATTGCTGCGTAACTCGGGCACATGCCATGTTCAAACAGCGCCTGTCAGGACAGCGACGACTTTGACCTGGACAGTACTCTGTCTTGCCCTGTGTTTCAGGGGGCTCGTCCACACAGCGTCGACGAGGCTTGAACCTGGTCAAGCTAGTGGTTGATATCGTCTTCTATGTTGTAGGTAGGCGAAGGCAAGATTTTGGTGCCTGGTTTTGATTCGCATGCTAGAGGAGGCTGATGATGTTCACGCGCATTTTGTTTGCCACTGACGGTAGCCTGACTTCCGAGCATGCTCAACAATCGGTGGTCAATCTGGCGGGTTACGGTTCGCAGGTTAGGGTGGTCACCGTGGTGGGGGCTCCTTCCGGGGCAGCGATTTCCCCGGCTTCGGTGCTGGTTGCTCGAGAGCCCAATCGTTCCAGCCCAGTGGTGGAGAAGGGGGAGAACACCCTCGCGGTGGAGGCGGGAGAGAGCATCCTCGAGAGCACAAAGGCGAAATTGGCCGAGTCTGGGGTGACGGCCGAGACCCAATTGCTCCTATTCGAACAAGCCGACCCGGATGTTCCCGCTGCGATCCTGAAAGCGGCAGAAGACTGGGCTGCGGACATCATCGTGGTGGGTACACACGGAAGAACCGGGCTTCAGCGTGTGATTCTGGGGAGCGTGGCAGAGACGTTGGTCAGGCATTGCAAGATTCCGGTTTTGTTGGTGCGGGCCCCTCATCAGGATTGACTCACAGACCGCCGCCAGCCGCTGCGAGGATTCGCTCTGGCGATCACGCAACTGGATCTGTTTTCCAGCTCAGCGACTTGCTGGTCCGCTGTCCAGCTACGAGTGGGCAAGGGCGACGGGGTGGGGGTCGACGCTCATTATCCACTGCTGGCCGGGCACGCGGGGTTCGGCCAACGTTGGCCGAAAGGCGGTAAACGGTGCAACGCCCCACACGCGGGGTGTCGCACCCTGCCAAAGGTTGATGGTTAGTGCGCCTTGAGCTTGAGGTCGCGCAACACCTCGCGCGCCGCGTTGTGCCCGGGCGCGCCGGTAACGCCGCCGCCGGGGTGGGTGCCCGAGCCGCAGGTATACAGGCCGGGGATCGGCCCACGGTAGTCGGCGTGCCCCAGCATCGGGCGCGCCGAGAACAGTTGGTCCAGCCCGAGCGCGCCGTGGAAGATGTCGCCGCCGACCAGGCCAAAGGTGCGTTCCAGATCGAGTGGACTCATGATCTGCCGGCCCAGCACCGCGCCCTTGAAGTTGGGCGCGTAGCGTGTGACTGTGTCGATCATCAGATCGGCCACGGTTTCGCGGTGCTCGTCCCAGCTTGAGCCGCCCGGCAGTTGCGGCTCCACGTGCTGACAGAACAAGCTGGCCACGTGCTGGCCGGGCGGGGTCAGCGTCGAATCGAGCGTGGACGGGATCAGCACTTCGACGATCGGCTCGCGCGACCAGCCGCTGGCGCGCGCATCGTGATAGGCGCGCTCCATATAGGCCAGACTCGGCGCGATGATGATGCCGCTGCCGTGATGCTCGGCCTGTTGCTTGCCGGGCAGGCAGGTGAAATCGGGCAGCTCCGACAGCGCCACGTTCATGCGGAAGGTGCCGGAGCCGCATCGCCAGCCTTCCATGCGGCGCAGGAAGTCGCCCGGCAGTGCCGCCGAATCGACCAGTTTGGTGTACAACAAGCGCGGGTTGAGGTTAGAGATCACCACGCGCGCATTGAGCCGTTCGCCCTGCTCGGTGACCACGCCGACCGCGCGCCCCTTCTCCAGCAGCACTTCGCGCACCGCGCTGTCGGTGCGGATCTCCACCCCGCGCGCCGCAGCCGACTTGGCCATGGCCTGGGTGATCGCGCCCATGCCGCCGATGGCGTGGCCCCAAGCGCCTTTCTTGCCGTTGACCTCGCCGAATACGTGGTGCAACAGCACGTAGGCGGAGCCAGGCGTGTACGGGCTGGCGTAGTTGCCGACCACGCTGTCGAAACCGTAAGCGGCCTTGATCGGCGCGCTCTCGAACCAGCCGTCCAGATAGTCGCCGGCCGATTTGGTAAACAGATCGAGCAGCTCGCGCTGGGTGACCAGGTCGAGCTTGCGCATGCGGTTGCCGAGGCGGCCGGCCTTGAGCAGTTCGGGCAGCGCGCTCAGCCAGTTGCCCTGCACCATGTTGGGCGGAGTTTCCAGTACCAGATCGCGCAGCAGGTCGGCGGCGACATCCAGATGCTGGGCGTAGGTGTCCAGCCGCTGTGCGTCGCGCTTGGAGAATTTGGCGACCTCGGCGGCGGTTTTGCCGGCGCCGACCTTAAGATACTGACCGTCGTTAAGCGGCAGGAAGTTGGACAGTGGACGCTCCACGATGCGTAGCCCGTGCTTGGCCAATTCCAGATCGTGAATCACCTTGGGGTTCAGCAACGACACGGTGTACGAAGCCACCGAGTTGCGGAAGCCCGGGTGGAATTCCTCGGTTACCGCCGCCCCACCGACCACACCGCGCCGCTCCAGCACGGTCACCTTCAGACCGGCTCGCGCCAGGTAATGAGCACATACCAGACCGTTGTGGCCGCCGCCCACGATGATTACGTCGCGCATGTTTATTCTCCTCGTCTTAGGAAGCCTCATTGTCCGGGCCGACCTGGCAAAATGCATCATGCATAGCGACGAACTGTCGGATATTATTGGTCGAATCGACGAAATATCAGGCGAAACGCAAAAATGGACCCGACCGACCAGCACCTACTGGCACTGCTGCGCGAAGACGCACGCGCCTCGACGACGGAGCTTGCCCGCCAGCTCGGGCTGTCACGTACCACGGTGCAAAGCCGCATCGAGCGCCTGGAGCGTGCAGGGGTAGTGATCGGCTATACCGTGCGTACCAGCGCCGACTACGATGCCGGCCAAGTGCGCGCACTGGTGATGATCACCGCGACACCGAAGCTGACCCCGGCCATCGAGAGCGCGCTGCGGCGCATTGCGCAGGTTCGCACGCTGCATTCGGTGAGCGGCATCTACGACTTCATCGCCGGAATTGAAGCGGGTTCGGTGGGAGAACTGGACGGGTTGGTGGACCGCATCGGCGCGCTGGATGGGGTGGAGCGCACCACCACCGCGATCGTGATGACCACGCGTATCGATCGCTAACGGCTATGCCGCTGCCGCATGGAGGCATTGAGTCGCCCTCACTTTCCCAACCACCTCATGAGCCTCACGCTTCGGCATGATGAGACACGATGAAGGGCTGAAGGAGCGCAGCTTGGTGCAACTGCGGGTGGGCAAGGGCGATGGGGTAGGAGTGTAGACGTTCAGCATTCACGGCTAGCCGACGCCGGCGTTTCGGCCAACGTTGGCCGAAACGGGCTGCGAGGGTCGCCATCGTCGGCATGCCGGGCACCGGGCCGCTGGCCGGCGTGGAAGTCACCTTCGAGAGTAAGACAGCAAAACCGCCACGACCGTCACCGACCACAACGGCGACGCCACCGTCGAGATGTCGGAAAGCGAAACCTGCCCTAGCGCCGGCCTGCGCCGCGAGGGCAGCCAGGCGCCGCTGCAGTGGTTCACCATCTCCTCATCCCGCGCCGCCGCGCATCTGGCGGCCTTCACGGTCGACGACGGGGAAGGGCGGAGGGGGTGCCAACGCCAGTAAGCCCCATGTTCTGCCAACCCAAAAGCTTCGCATCGCGAAGCTTTTTTTCATTTTGACCTCTTGGGATGCCGCCAAAAAACTGGCAGTTCGACAGCAATTTGCGCAAGCGCCTGATTTCGTCGGACAGAACCCCATGCGCTTATGAAGTATTTCAGCCACTTAGCTTCCCCGTCTCGGGTGGCACACTCCCTGCTAGGGCAGAGGTCATGGCGGCAACGGCACAACGGCCGGGCTGCGATTCCGTCAACAGATTCGACCAAGCGGTGGGGCTACATGGACAACACCTTTGAGCAGTGGCTGGAGCGGGCAGCACGGCTCGTCATCGAGCATCGTGCCTTCATTGCGGGGGAATACGCCGAGTCGCAGGCAGGCCAGTCGATGGACTGCCACAGCCCGATCGACGGGCGGCGGCTCGCCAGTGTTACTCAGTGCGAGGCCGCCGACGTCGACCGCGCAGTGGCGGCGGCCCGGCAAAGCTTCGAGTCGGGCAGCTGGTCGCGCCAGTCGCCACGCAGCCGCAAGGCGGTGCTGCTGCGCTGGGCTGGCCTCTTGCAGCAGCACCTCGAGGAGCTGGCCCTGCTCGAGACGCTCGACGTCGGCAAGCCGATCGCCGAGTCGTTGAGCATTGATCTGCCCGGTGCCATCCACTGCCTCGAATGGTTCGCCGAGGCAATCGACAAGGTCACCGGCGAGGTGATCCCCGGTGACGGCGCCTTTCACGGCACAGTGACGCATGAGCCCATCGGCGTGGTCGGCGCGATCGTACCGTGGAACTTCCCCCTGCTGATGGCGATGTGGAAGCTCGCCCCGGCGCTGGCCGCGGGCAACAGCGTGCTGCTCAAGCCCTCGGAGCGCTCGCCCCTGACCGCCATCCGCATCGCCGGGCTGGCGCAGCAGGCCGGCCTGCCCGCCGGCGTACTGAACGTGCTGCCCGGCGACGGCCGGGTCGGCGACCTGCTCAGCCACCATGCCGATGTCGACTGCATCGCCTTCACCGGCTCCGGCGCGATAGGGCGCAAGATCCTGCACGCTGCCGCCGACTCCAACCTCAAGCGGGTCTGGAACGAGCTGGGCGGCAAGTCGGCCAACATCGTCCTGGACGACGTCGTCGACCTCGATGCCGCCGCCCAGGCTGCCGCCGCGGCCATTTTCTACAACGCAGGTCAGGTATGCAGCGCCGGCTCGCGGCTGTTGGTACAGCGCTCCATCCTGCCGCGCTTCGAAGCGGCGCTGCTGGCGGCCACCCGCCAGTTCGTGCCCGGCCACCCGCTCGACCCGGCCACCCGCCTGGGCCCCGTGGTCGACGAGCGCCACCTCGACCACGTCCTGCAGTACATCGCCTACGGCGGCAGCGAGGCCCGGCTCGTCTGCGGCGGACAACGCGTCGCGACGGTGGAGGGCGGCAGCTATCTCGAGCCGACCATCTTCGAATGCCACAGCGGCAGCGAGCGCATTGCCACCGAGGAAATCTTCGGCCCGGTGCTGGCCGTCATCCCCTTCGACGACGTCGATGAAGCAGTCGCCATCGCCAACGCCAGCGACTACGGCCTGGCAGCCGCGCTGTGGTCGAGCAATCTGAAGCGCATCCACGCCATCGTCCCCCGGCTTCGTGCCGGCACCGTCTGGGTGAACTGCTACGACGGCCTCGCCGACATGAACTTCCCCTTCGGTGGCTACAAGCAGTCGGGCAACGGCCGGGACAACTCGCTGCATGCGCTCGGCAAATACCAGGAAATCAAGTCGACGATCATGCAGGTCGTCTGATTGCCCTTGACGGCTGCCCGGGCGGCCACCGCGTCACCACGCCTTTCAGGAGTCCATCATGTACAAGCCTTTCGACCTCGACTTGCCGGCCGACTTTTGCGCAGACATCGACCATGCCTACACCTTGCCCGCCCGCTACTACACCGCGGATGAGGTGTTCGCCTACGAGAAGGAGCAGATCTTCGCCAAGGCCTGGCTGTGCCTGTGCCACGGCAGCGAGCTGGCCGCCCCCAATGCCTATGTGACGCGCAAGATCGTCGGCGAGAACCTGCTCGCGGTGCGCGGCCGCGACGGCGTGCTGCGCGCCTTCTACAACGTCTGCCCGCATCGCGGCCACGAGCTGCTGCAGGGCAGCGGCAATGCCAAGAACGTCATCACCTGTCCGTACCACGCCTGGACCTTCAAGCTCGACGGCGAGCTGGCCATGGCGCGCAACTGCGACAACGTGGCGCACTTCGACAAGGCCGATCACGGCCTGGTCCCGTTGCAGATCGCCGAATACTGCGGCTTCGTGTTCGTCAACATGGACCCGCACGCCGCGCCGATCGAGACCCAGCTGGATGGCCTGCAGGAGCACCTGATGTCAGTCTGTCCCAATGTGGCCGAACTGAAAGTGGCCTCGCGCACCATCACCGAGACCCCGGCCAACTGGAAGGTGATCGTCGACAACTACATGGAGTGCTACCACTGCGCACCGGCTCACCCGGGGTTTTCGGCGTCGGTGAGCACCGATAGCTACACCCATACCTTCCACGGCAACTGGACGCTGCAGCGTGGTGAGTCCAAGTCGTCGAGCAAAGGCTACTCCTTCGACGGCGATGTGCAGAACCAGGCCTTCAACGGTTACTGGGCCTGGCCCTGCGTGATGTTCAACGTAGTACCCGGCGACGGCACCATGACGGTGATCTACGAGTACCCGGTCTCGGCGGGCGTCACGGTGCAGTACTACGAAGTGCTGTTGGCCAGCAGCGAGATTTCCGAAGAGCAGCAACAGTTCATCGACTGGGCCACTCAGGTGTTCCGCCCCGAAGACCTGCGTCTGGTGGAAAGCGTGCAGCGCGGCCTGCAGTCGCGGGGGTATCGCGGCCAAGGGCGCATCATGGCCGACCCGGCGCGCAGCGGCATCAGCGAGCACGGCATCGCCTACTTCCACAGCCTGGTCGCCCAGGCCTACCGGCGCTGAGCCGGCAGGCGGCGCCAGGGCTCGACATCGGGCGGCCCTGGCGCCGCCTGGCCCGAGCAATGCCCCGATTCCTCCTACTGAAAGGCCCATCATGCACGCTGCCGAACGGATCGCGACCGAGGTCGTTGCCATCGAGCCACTGGCCCGCGACATCAAACTGTTCACGCTGAAGGCGGTGGCTGGCCAGCTGCCGCCATTCGACTCGGGCAGCCATATCGTGGTGCAGCTAAGGTTGGCCGAACAGCGCTGCGCCAATGCCTATTCGTTGATCAATGACGCCGCCGAAGGCGTGTACCGAATCGCTGTGAAGAAGGACGCCGCCTCGCGTGGCGGCTCGCAGCACCTGCACGAAGCGGTGGACGTCGGCAGCCAGCTGACGGTCAGCGCACCGGCCAATCTGTTCCGGCTCGCCGACGGCGCCGGCCGGCATGTGTTCATCGCCGGCGGCATCGGCATCACCCCGTTCATCGCACACATGCAGGCGCTCGACAAGGTCGGCGGCCGCTACGAGTTGCACTACGCATTTCGCGGCACAGAGAACGCGGCCTTCGTAACGGTGCTGCGACAGCGACAGGACGAGGGGCGGGTGCAGCTATACGACTCGGCCGCCGGCCAGCGGCTGGACATCGAGGCGATTGTGAGTCGGCTGGCGAGCGGCGACCAGCTCTATGTGTGCGGGCCGCAAGGCCTGATCGATGCGGTGGACACCGCCACGACCGGGTGGATTCCACCCGGCAGCCTGCATATCGAGCGCTTCGCGGCCCAAACTCAAGCCGGCACCGAGGCGTTCACGGTGACGCTGGCGCGCAGCGGCCAGACCCTCACCGTCGAGGCGGGCGAATCCATACTCGAGTCGATCGAGCGCCAGACCTCGTTCACGGTCGACTGCCTGTGCCGCGAGGGCTATTGCGGTACCTGTGAGACACGCCTGCTCGACGGCGAGGCGCTGCACCTCGACCAGTATCTGGACGAGGCGGACAAGACGGCGCAGCAGAAGATCATGATCTGCGTGTCGCGCGCCAGGGGCCGCACACTGACGCTCGACCTGTAAGCCGGATCACCACGGTCCGGCCGCGGCTAAGCGTCGACCACCGAATGGGCGAGACGGATGCCGTATTTCTTCATCTTGTACTGCAGCGTCGCTCGCGGCAGCCCGCAGCGGCGTGCCGCCTCGGATAGGTTCGGGTAGCGGTTCAAATACTGGATCAGCAGCGAGCGCTCGAACGCCGCCACCTGCTCGTCGAGCGACTGGGCACTGTCTTCGGCCAACGTCGCCGCGACCTTGCCCGACGGCGCCGGCGGCTCGGCCTCGCGCAGCGGCAGCGCCTCCGAATGGCGCGCTGGCACCGGTAGCTCGTCGTCCTCGAGCAGGATGAAGTTCAACTCGTCGCCGTTCTCGCACAGGATCAGGCTGCGCAGGATGATGTTCTCCAGCATGCGCACATTGCCCGGCCAATGGTGGCGCTGCAGCCGCTCCATCACCGCGCTGCTGATGCGCTTGACCCGGTTGCCGGTGATCTTGCCGTTCTTCTTCAACAGGGCCTGGGCCAACAGCGGAATATCGTTGACCCGCTCGCGCAGCGGCGGAATGACCAAGTAGCCGACATTCAGCCGATAGAGCAGGTCCGGGCGGATCTTCTTGCCGTCGAGCATGGCCTGGGGCGACTCGTTGGTCGCCGAGATGATGCGCACGTCGACCCGACACTCGGTGCTCGATCCCACCCGGCTGAAGGTCTTTTCCTGCAGCGCGCGCAACAGCTTGCCCTGGATCGCCATCGGCATCGAATTGAGCTCGTCGAGAAACAGTGTGCCGCCGTTGGCGGTTTCCAGGATGCCGCGTCGGTCTTCCGCACCGGTGAATGCTCCCTTCACCGTGCCGAACAGCGCGCTCTCGAATAAGGGCTCGGGCAGGGCGGCGCAGTTGAGCACCAGAAACGGCTTGCTGGCGCGCTCGCTCTGCTTGTGCAGCAGCCGCGCAAACAGCTCCTTGCCGGTACCCGTTTCGCCGTATATCAGCACCTGGACATCGGTTTTCGCCAAGCGGTGGGCCTGGTGGATCAGCTTCTGCATGTCCGGATCGCAGGTGATGATGCCGACATCGTTGTAGCTGTGCTCGCCATCGAGCCGTTGCTGCAAATCGACGAATTGGTCGTGCAGATTGCTGATCACCGACAAATCGCGGGAAATCTCGATCGCGCCGATGATCCGGCCATTACTGTCGTTCAAGGGCAGGGTGGTGTGTACCTGGTGCACCGGCTTGCCGGCCGCATTGAAATACAGCTGGTATTTATTGTGGTAGCGCTTTCCCTTGTAGACCGATTGCAACAGGGTGCTGCTGTGTTTATCCAGCTGCGGATAAACATCCAGCAAGGCATTGCCCAATGCTTTTTCCACCTTGTAATCGTCGAGCCGGGCGCTTTCCTCGTTGTAATACACGTAATTGCCACCGCTATCGATGATGGCAACCGGCTGCGGAATCGAATCCAGAAACTCTGAAAAGATGGTAATGGCAGAGACCAGTTGTTCGTTCATTTGTCCTTTGTAGCTTTCCCGATACTCCAGCTATCCATCGTTACAACCAATGGTGCTGAATTTTTTGATAGTAGCGCCAGGGCCGGGCATCACGCCGAACAGCAAAGCAAGCCACTGCCGACGGTCGATGCCTGCCGAAAAGCTGGCGTTCTTATTGTTTTTAGAATTATTACTCGAAAGTTACCGAGCCGTCCATTTGTAAAACCACATTAAATTCAACGGCTTGCAAATAAACAAAAGCTGGCACAAAGCCTGCTTAGACAGGGCAACCCGGTGGACTGCCGTAATGGCACCGGGACTAGACAGCGCCCGTCGAACAGGGCAGGTCACTATGCAGAAGGGGAACAGCGTGCCGCTTCACCAGCCAGACGTCGCAACCGATCCGACCCCGATTATCGATGTCGTGGATCTACACAAGCACTTCGGCCAACAAACCGTGCTGGATGGGGTGTCGTTCTCGGCTCACGTCGGGGATGTGATCTCTCTGATCGGCGCCAGCGGCTCGGGCAAGAGCACGCTGCTGCGCTGCCTCAATATGCTGGAGGTGCCCAATCGAGGCAGCGTGCGGATTTCCGGCGAGGAGATCGCCATCAAGACCAACCACAAGGGCGTGCCCATCCCGGCCGATGCCCGCCAGGTCGACCGCATCCGCACCCGGCTCGGCATGGTGTTCCAGAACTTCAATCTGTGGCCACACATGACCGTGCTGGAAAACCTCATCGAGGTGCCGGTGAGGGTGCTGCGCCAGACCCGTGCCGAGGCGACCGAGCACGCCGAGGCCTTGCTCGAGAAAGTCGGGCTCTCCAACAAACACCACTGCTACCCGAGCTTCCTGTCCGGCGGCCAGCAACAGCGCGTCGCCATCGCCCGCGCCCTGGCGACCCGACCCTCCGTGATGTTGTTCGACGAGCCCACCTCGGCGCTCGACCCCGAGCTGGTGGGCGAGGTGCTCAAGGTCATCCGCGACCTCGCCCAGGACGGCTGCACGATGGTGCTGGTGACGCACGAAATGGCGTTTGCCCGCGACGTGTCGAGCCAAGTGATGTTCCTGCACAAGGGGCGGATCGAGGAGGCCGGCACCCCCGAACAGATTTTCGTTTCCCCAAACAGCGAGCGCTGCCGGCAGTTTGTGAACGCCCAGCACTCGCGCTCGTAAGTCGTAGTCGATCACTTCCTTTCCCCCAGGAGACATAGACATGAAAGCCACGGTCAAAAAGCTGGTTCTTTCCTGTGCAGCCGCAGCCACCCTGCTGGCCGCTAATGCATCGGCCACGACACTGAAGATCGGCGTCGCCGCCGAGCCTTACCCGCCGTTCTCGATCAAGCAAAGCTCGGGGCAATGGTCGGGCTTCGAAATCGACCTGATCAATTCCATCTGCAAGGAAATCAAGGCGCAGTGCCAGATCACCGAAATGTCCTGGGACGGCATTATTCCGGCGCTGAACAGCAAGAAGATCGACGTGATTTTCAACTCGATGTCGATTACCCCGGAACGGGAAAAGGTCATCGCGTTCAGCGTGCCTTATTACTACACGCCGTCCCAGTTCATCGGCCCCAAAGGGGTGAAGCTGAATACCTCGCCTAGCGGGCTGAGCGGGAAAATCATCGGTGTGCAGGCATCCACCACCAATGCCGACTATGTGAAGAAGTATTACGAGAAGACCTCCAGCATCAAGTACTACAACACCCAGGACGAGCTGAATGCCGACCTGACGGCGGGCCGAGTCGACGTCATGCTCGAAGACGCGGTAGCCGCCGTCGATTTCCTCAAGAGCAAGGATGGCGCCGATCTGGAATCGAAAGGCTTCGCCCCCAAAGATCCGATCTTCGGGCCTGGCATCGGCGCCGGCCTGCGCAAGAGCGATGTCGCGTTGAAAAAGGAATTCGACGCGGCGATTCGCAATATCCAGACCTCAGGCACCTTCAACGCGATTCAGAAGAAATACTTCAAGATCGACATCTCGGCCAAGTGAGCTGACGCCAGGAGGCGCAGGACAGCGAGATCGAGTCGACTCAGCACGTGTGCCGGTTCGATCTCGCCGCGAGCGCCTTGCCATGTTGCCAAGCCGGGCATCACTACCGAACGCAGCCTTTTAAAGACGGTCTAGCTGGAGACAGCGCATGGTTTGGATAGAACAGGCGGTGAACACCGTCATCGGGGACTGGGGCGGGGCACTGATGCAGGGGGCGATGGTGACCCTGCAGATTTCGCTGGGGGCGTTTGCCATCGGCCTTGTCATCGGCCTGACGGTAGCACTGGTCAAGATGACCTGCAGCGGCGGGCTCAAGGCGCTGGCCAACGGCTACACCACGGTGTGCCGCGCCGTGCCGGAGCTGTTGCTGATTCTGTTGCTGTACTACGCCGGCAGTGACCTGATCAACGCCATTGCCGCGCTGTTCGGCCACGGCCCGGTCGAAGTGAACGGCTTCATGGCGGCGGTGGTGGTGCTCGGCATCGTGCAGGGCGCCTATGCCGCAGAAATCATCCGCGGCGCGGTGCAAGCCATCCCGGCGGGCCACATCGAGGCGGCCAAGGCCTTCGGCGCCCGGCGCGGCTTCATCGTCCGCCGCATCATCCTGCCCGAAATGATGCCCTATGCGCTGGCCGGCCTGTCCAATCTGTGGCTGGTGCTGATCAAGGACAGCGCGCTGATCAGCGTGGTCGGCTACAACGAGCTGCTGTTCACCACCAAGCAGGCCGCCGGCTCGACCCGGCAATACCTACTGTTCTATCTGTCGGTGGCGGCCATTTACCTGGTGGTGACGCTGCTGTCGAACGCCGTATTCGGCCGCTTCGAGCGCAGCTTCAGCCGCTGGATGCCGGCTAACTGAATCAGGAGGCAAACATGCACTTTGAATGGACCGCGACTTACGGACACATACTGCTGACGGGCCTGCTGATCACGTTCGAGCTCTTATTGCTGTCCGGCTTTTTCGGCTTCCTGCTGGCCTTGCTGGTCGGCTTCGGCCGACTGTCGAAGCAGCCGCTGATTGCCTGGCTGAGCCTGTCCTTTACCAACCTGATCCGCGGCACGCCGCTGTTGGTGCAGATCTACGTGCTGTATTACGGCGTCGGCAGCCTGTTCGTCAGTTTCCCGGCGGTACGCGACAGCTTCCTCTGGCCGTATCTGCGCGAGGGCTTCTGGTATGTGGTGGTGGCGCTCACCCTCAGCGTCGGCGGCTATGTCGGCGAGGTGATCAAGGGCGGCCTGCGCGGCGTGCCCAAGGGCGAGCTGGAGGCCGCCCGGGCGCTGGGCATGTCGCGGATGCTGATGATCCGGCGCATCTGGCTGCCGCGCGCGATCCAGATCTTGCTGCCGTCGCTGGCCGGCGAATCGGTGGGGCTGCTCAAGTCGACCGCGCTCGCGTCCACCGTTGCCGTCATGGACGTGCTCGGTGCGGCCAACCTAGTGCGGGCACAGACCTTCCGTACCTATGAACCGCTGCTGCTCATCGCGGTGACCTATCTGGTGCTGGCCCTGCTAATCGAACACCTGTTCCGTCGCCTGGAACTGCGCATTCCCGTCAGAGGTGCCCTGTGAACAAAGACCCGCGTTTCTCCAGCCTGGTGGGCCGTATCGGTGGCAAACGCACCGACGCCTGGAACATTCACTACGCAGCGCTCGATGCCGCCCAGCGCGGCGAGGACGTCATCGTGCTCAGCGTCGGCGACCCCGATTTCGCCACGCCGGCCGCCATCACCGAACGAGCTGTCGAAGCGCTCAGGGCAGGGGACACGCACTACAGCGATGTACCCGGCCGCCCCGAGCTGCGGCGGTCACTGGCGCGCATGCATAGCGAGGACAGCGGACAGCCGGTCGGCGAGGACAATGTGATCGTGGTCGGCGGCGCGCAGAACGGCCTGTTCGCTGTGGCCCTGTGCCTATGCGAGGCCGGCGACGAGGTGCTGGTCCCCGAGCCGATGTACCTGACCTACGAAGCCAGCATCCGCGCCAGCGGCGCCACCCTGGTGCCGGTGCCGGTGGACGCCGAACGGGGCTTTCACCTCGATCCTGCCGGCGTCGCCGCCGCCATCACGCCGCGCACCCGGGCCATCTTCCTCGCCACACCAGGCAACCCGACCGGGGTGGTGATGACTCGGGACGAGCTGGAAGCGATCGCCGAGATCGCCCGTCAGCACGACCTGTGGGTGGTGTCCGACGAGGTCTACTCCGGTCTGACCTTCGAGCGCCCGCACATCAGCATCGCCGCGCTGCCCGGCATGGCCGAGCGCACCGTCACCATCGGCAGCCTGTCCAAGTCGCACGCCATGCCAGGCTGGCGCCTGGGCTGGGTGGTCGGCCCCGAGACACTGATCGCCCACCTGGGGCGGCTGGCGCTGTGCATGCTGTACGGCCTGCCAGGCTTCATCCAGGAAGCCGCGCTGGTCGCGGTGGCCGAGCGGGCAGCCATCGTCGCCGCGATGCGCGAAACCTACCGGCGTCGCCGCGATGTCACCTACCGCCTGCTGCAAGACGTACCAGGCATCCGCTGTCTGTTGCCCGAGGCCGGCATGTTCATGCTGATCGATGTTCGCGCCACCGGGCTGAGCGCCACCGAGTTCGCCTGGGGCCTGTTCGAACAGGCCCGCGTATCGGTACTGGACGCCACCGCCTTCGGCGAAACCGCCAGCGGCTTCCTGCGACTGGGTTTCGTCGTCGACGAAGAGCGGCTGATCGAGGCCTGCCGTCGCATCGCGGTCTATGTCGGCAGTCTCGAACCCGTCCCGGCCTGAACGGCCCTCTTGACACCGGACCGCCGCCGGCGGCCCGGTCCGACCTTCCGCCACGGAGTCGCATGTATGAAAACAGTGGGCATGTATCTGACCGAACTCTTGGCCGCCTACGGCGTCGACATGGTGTTCGGCATCCCCGGGGTGCACACGGTCGAACTGTACCGGGGCCTGGCCGAGAGCCGCATCCGCCACGTCACCGCGCGCCATGAACAGAGCCTGGGCTTCATGGCCGACGGCTACGCGCGGGTCAGCGGCAAGCCCGGGGTCTGCTTCGTGATCACCGGCCCGGGCCTGACCAATATCGCCACTGCGATGGGGCAGGCCTATGCCGACTCCATCCCGATGCTAGTGATCTCCGGCGTCAATGCGCTGGGGCGGCTGGGCTCCGGCAACGGCCACCTGCACGAGCTGCCCGACCAGCACGGCTTCGCCCGCGAGGTCAGCGCCTTCAGCCATACCGTCACCCGGGCCGGAGAATTGCCCCAGGTGCTGGCGCGCGCCTTCGCGGTGTTCGACGGCGCCCGGCCGCGCCCGGTGCACATCGAAATCCCGCTCGACCTGATGTCGGCCTCCGCCGAGCAACTGCCCGTAATCCCGGCCCGCCCGCCGCGCATCGCACCCGGCGCAGCCGCCGCTGCGGCCATCGGCGAAGCGGCCGGCTGGCTGCAGGCTGCCGAACGCCCGCTGCTGCTGCTCGGCGGCGGCGCGGTCGCGGCGGCCGACGAGCTCGCTACCTTGGCCGAAAGGCTGGACGCCCCGACCGTGATGACGATCAACGCGCGCGGACTGTTGCCAGCCGACCACCCGCTCGGCCTGTCCTTCAGCCCGTCCTGCCAGGCGGTGCGCCGGCTGGTGGCCAACAGCGACGTGGTGCTGGCGATCGGCACCGAAATCGGCCAGACCGATTACGACGCCTACTGCGATGGCGGCTTCGTTCTGCCGGGCAAGCTGATCCGCATCGACATCGACCCCGAGCAGCTGTTCCGCAACCGCGCCGCCGACCTGGCTCTGCTGGGCAATGCCCGGGAAACCGTGCGGGCGCTGCTGGCGCAGCTGGGCGATGCGTCCGGGACACGGCGCGGCGCCGAGCGCGCGCTGTCGACGTGGATGGCCGGCGGCGACGACCTCAACACGCTGGTGCACGACGACCTGGCCTTTCTCCACGCGGTGCGGGACGCCTTGCCCGAAGCGCGCTTCGTCGGCGACTCCACCCGACAGGTATATGCCGGCAATCTCGGCTTCGTCGCCAACGCGCCGCGCAGCTGGTTTAACGCCTCGGTGGGTTTCGGCTCGCTGGGCTACGGCCTGCCGGCGGCGGTGGGTGCGGCCCTGGCATCGGACCAGCCGGTGGTGTGCCTGGCGGGTGACGGCGGCTTCCAGTTCACCCTGGCCGAGCTGGGCACGGCGGTGGAAACCAGCGCCCGACTGATCGTGCTGCTGCTCAACAACGGCGGCTACGGCGAGATCAAAGCGGCCATGCTCGACGCCGGGGTGCCGCCGCTGGGGGTGGACCTGCACACGCCCGACTTCGTCGCACTGGCCCGTGCCTATGGCTGGCATGCCGAGCGCTACGAGCGCGGCAGCTCGATTGCCGAGCGGGTACGGCAGGCCGCCGCCCGCTCGCAGCCGACACTGATCGAAATCCAGGATCGGGACGGCAGTACGCTGCGTAGCCTCTAGCCCCGTTTGGTGCTCTGCCCGAGCCGCCAAGCGCTAGCGGCGGAGCACCACACCACATACTGCTTTGCCTTCGGCGCAAGCCCGTCTTAGCCGCGGAGCCTGTCTCTATGCACTTCACGCATGCCGTGACCCGTCTTCCGGCCGGACTGGCGCCGGGCTCGCCCCGCGGCGAGGTCGACGCCGAGCTGTGCCGCCACCAGTTTCATCGCTACGTCGACACGCTGCTCGGCCTGGGGCTGTTCGTCGCCACCTTGCCGGCGCAAGCCGGCGCACCGCAGGCGCACCGGGTGGCGGACAGCGCGGTGGTGGTGCCGGAACTCGCCATCCTCACTCCGCCGAGCCGTTCGTCCCGCCACGACGAAATCGACAGCATGGCGCCGCTGTTGGCGCGCTTTCGGCCAACGGTACAGCTGAGTCCCGGCGCCCGGCTCGACGCCGGTGATGTGCTGTGGGTGGGCAAGACCTTTCTGGTTGGCTTGAGTACCCATACCGACGAGCAGGGCATCCGCGAGTTCGCCCGCATCGTCGAGGGCTATGGCTACCGGGTGAGGGCGGTCGACACCGGCTCCGGACGGCGGCTTCGCAGCACAGTCAGCTACCTGGGCCGCAACCGGCTGATGTTGGCCGAAAGCGAGGCCGGCCATCCGGCCTTTCGTGACTTCAGCCTGCTGGTGGTGGACCAGAATGAGGCCGACGCCGGCAGCACGCTGTGGCTCAACGAAACACTGCTCACCCCGGCCGGATTCCCCAGGACGCTGGCACGCCTGCAGGAGGAGGGGCTGCCGGTCATCGCCGTCGACACCAGTGCCTTCCGGCACGGCCACAACGGGCCTGCCTGCCTTGCCCTGTGCTTCTGAGCGCGCCAAAAGAAAACCCGCCCGCTGCGAACCGGCGGGCTGTGTTTCGACTGCGACGGCCTAGCTGGCCTGCTTGGCTACCCAGGCATTGAAGCGCTGCTCCAGGCTTTCGCCGTGGTCGATCCAGAAGTTCACATCCAGCGCCAACGCCTTGCGCATATTCTGCGGCGCGGTGGGCAGCTCGGCCTGCACCGAGGCGGGCAAGAGAGCCAAGGCCTTGCGGTTGGTCGGGCCGTAGGGCATCTGCTCGGAGTACAGCTTCTGCTGTTCCGGGCGGCTTGCCAGCGCGATGAACTTCATCGCATCGACCTTGTGCGGCGAGCCCTTGGGGATGGCCCAATAGTCCAGCTCGTACAGGCTGTTGTCCCAGACCATCTGCAGGTTCTTGCCCTCGCGGCGCGCATTGGTGATGCGGCCGTTGTACGAGGTGCTCATCACCACATCGCCGGCCAGCAGGTATTGCGCCGGCTGCGAGCCGGACTCCCACCACTGGATATAGGGCTTGATCTGGTCGAGCTTGCGGAACGCCCGTGCAACACCCGCTTCGGTCGACAGCGTCTTGTAGACCTCCGAGGGCGGCACGCCGTCGGCCAGCAGTGCGATCTCCAGCGTGTACTCGGCCCCCTTGCGCATCGCGCGCTTGCCCGGAAAGCGCTTCACGTCCCAGAAGTCCTGCCAGTTCTTCGGCGCGGTCTTCAGCTTGTCGGCGTTGTAGGCCAGCACGGTCGAGGACACGAACATACCGATGGCGCAGGGCTGCACCGCACCGGGAATGAAATCGGCCTTGTTGCCGATCTGACTGTAATCGAGCCGCTCGAACATGCCTTCGTCGCAGCCGCGCCCCTGCAAGGATGCCTCGACCTCCACCGCATCCCAGGACACGCTGCGCGTGTCGACCATCGCCTTCACCTTGGCGATTTCGCCGTTCCACTCGGTGGCCACCACATTGACGCCGGACTCGCGCCGGAACGGTTCGTAATACGCCTGTGTCTGCGCCGCTTTGTTGGCGCCGCCGTAGGACACGACGATCAGGTCCCGGGCGGCCGCCATCTGAGCGGCGCCGGCCAGAGCACAAGCCATCAGCACGCAGTGTCGAGTCGTTGACATAGTGTTGCTCTCCCCATGTTGGTATGCGGACAGGCGAAGCGCTATGTCGTGGCAGCCACCCGCAGTCAGGGCGACGGCGCAGGCAGTCCGGCCTCCGTCTGTCTCTCAACCAGCTTAGGAGGCGATTTAAATAATGTGAAAATTTTTTTAATGAGAGGAAAATTAGCTCAATAGGTAGGCGGGGTAATCACCCACACTACCACCGTCTCGGTGCTGCCCGGGTTGCGGTAACGGTGCGGCTCCTCGCTGGAGTAGGCGAAGCTGTCGCCCTGTTCCAGGTGGAACTGCCGCTCGCCCACCCACAGCTCCAGCGAACCGGCCAGCACCAGGCCGGCTTCCTCGCCCTGGTGGCTGTAGCGCTCCTCGCTCGACGCCCCCGGCGGGATGCGGCAGTGGATCATCTCCAACTGGCGGTTGCTCTTTGGCGTCAGCAACTCGTCGATGAAACCGCCGTCGTAGTCGATGCGCAGGCGGTTCTTTTGCCGCACCACATAGCCCAGTTCCTCGGCCTCGTGCGCATCCGGGCCGCTGAAGAACCACTGCACCGTCACGTTCAGGCTTTTGGCCAGGTTCACCAGTGCATTGATCGACGGCCGGGCCAGATCGCGCTCGATCAGGCTGATGTGGCCGATCGACAGGCCGCTCTTGTCGGCCAGGTTTGCCAGCGTCAGCCCTTGGCGCTTCCTCAGCAGGCGAATGCGTTCCCCCAACTGGATCGCCGGATCGTCCTCGAAGGCCGGCGGCTCGTCGGCCCCGATGTGCTCCGACTCGTGTGGGGGCAGGGCTTTATGTCTCATGGCCATCAGTAGTGCCTCGCAATCACAGAGCAATGACGATAACGGCGCACCGGCGTACGGCCGAGCCACTGTTTGAGAGTGTGGCGGCTTCCCCACCTTGAATCAAATCAAAATTTTTTGCAGTTTTTTTTAATTTAACTAAATTTCTGAGAGGCCACACCGCTGGCCGAACGCGGATCGACCCCGGTCACGTTCGGCCAACCTCGGGCATGCCACCGCGTCGACACCCCTTCACCATCAAGCAGGAGAGTTCCATGAGTGCCCTGTTTCCCCAGCTGTTCTCCCCGATCAGGATCGGCGCCGTCGACATCAAGAACCGGATCATGTCGACCGGCCACGACACCGTGCTGCCGACCGAAAGCCGGGTGAACGACGCGCTGATCGCCTACCACCAGGCACGGGCGAGGGGAGGCGTGGGCCTAGTGGTGCTGCAGGTGTCCGGCGTGCACGAATCGGCGCGCTACACCTCCCACGCGCTGATGGCCACCGACGACGACTGCATCCCCGGCTATCGCGCGCTGGCCGACATCCTCCACGCCGAGGACTGCAAGGTATTCGCCCAGCTGTTTCATCCCGGGCGCGAAATCATGGAAACCGCCGACGGCCTGCTGGCGGTGGCGTACTCCGCCTCGGTGTCGCCCAACGAGCGCTTCCACGTCATGCCGCGCGCGCTGACCGTGGCGCAGATCGCCGACATCGTCGCCGGCTACGGCGAGGCGGCACGGCGCATGCAACAGGCCGGCATCGACGGCGTCGAAGTGGTGGCCAGCCACGGCTACCTGCCGTCGCAGTTTCTCAACCCCCGCGTCAACCAGCGCCAGGACGGCTACGGCGGCAGCGACGCGGCCCGGCGGCGCTTTCTTGTCGAGGTGCTCGACACCATCCGTGCCCAGACCGGACCGGACTTCGTCATCGGCCTGCGCATCTCGGCCGGCGAGCAGGACGCCGAAGGCTTGGCCGAAGACGAAGCGCTGGCCACCGTGCAGGCGCTACAGGACCAGCTCAACTACGTCAGCGTGATCGCCGGCAACTCCGCAAGCATCGGCGGCGCGGTGCACATCGCCCCGCCGATGTCGGTGCCCAACGCCTACCTCGCCCCGGTGGCGGCCTGCTTCAAGGCCCAGCTCGCCATACCGGTGATGGTGGCCGGGCGCATCAACCAGCCGCACGAGGCCGAGCAGATCATCGCCAGCGGCCAAGCCGACGTGTGCGGCATGACCCGCGCACTGATCTGCGACCCCGAAATGCCCGGCAAGGCCGCCGGCGGCCGCCAGGACGAGATTCGCGCCTGTATCGCCTGCAACCAGGCCTGCATCGGCCGCTTCCACCGCGGCCTGCCGATCTCCTGCATCCAGCACCCGCAGTCCGGTCGCGAGCTGCAATACGGCACGCTGACGCCGGCCGCCGTCCGCCGCCAGGTGCTGGTGGTCGGCGGCGGGCCGGCCGGCATGAAGGCCGCCGCCATCGCCGCGCAACGCGGCCACTCGGTACGACTCTACGAGGCCGGCCCCCGGCTCGGCGGCCAGGCCGCGCTCGCCCAGCTCTTGCCCGGCCGCGCCGAATTCGGCGGGCTGATCACCAACCTTCAGCATGAGCTGCAGCGTTACGGCGTCGAGGTCAGCCTCAACACCCCGGTCGACCGCGCGCTGGTCGAGCAGCTGGCCCCCGACGTCGTCATCGTCGCCACCGGCGCCAAACCGCGCCGCCCTGTGCTGGAAGAGGGCGGTGCCATGCAGGTGCTCGATGCCTGGCAGATCCTGCGCGACGACGCCCCCACCGGCCACTCGGTGGTGGTGGCCGACTGGCGCTGCGACTGGGTCGGCCCCGGCATCGCCATCCACCTCGCCAGCGCCGGCTGCCGCGTCAAGCTGGCGGTCAACGGCACCAACCCCGGCCAACTGCTGCAGATGTACGTACGCGACGACCTGGTCGCCCAGTTGCACCGGCTCGGCGTCGAGGTCATCCCCTACGCTCGGCTGTACGGCTACGACGACGACACCGTGTTCATGCAGCACACCGCCAGCGAGGAGGCCATGCTGTTCGAGGGCGTCGACACCCTGGTGCTGTGCCAGGGGCAGGAGCCGGTAGACGGGCTGTTAGCCGAACTGGACGGTATCGCGGCGGAGGTCCATGCGATTGGTGACTGCCTGGCGCCGCGCACGGTGGAAGAGGCTATTTACGAGGGGATGCGAGTAACTTGGGACTTGTAGTGCTTGCGATGAAGTAACCGAGCCGGGCCTGAGTAACGGACGTCAGCGATACCCTGACGCAGGAAGGCTGGGGGTCTCAGGCGGGGCAGCGGCTGGGATCGATACACAGCATTCACCGCTTGCGCCACCGAAACCGTTCGGCCAACGTTGACCGACTTATTGGCCTGCCATGGGCAGCGGGTAGGATGGGGGCAACCCATCACTCTGTTGATGATGGATTACGGTCTCTCGCCTTTACCCATCCTGCTTGCTGACGGCGGATTAGCACCATTGGGGCCTCCGCCTGGCGCAGCCAAATCTTCGGGATGTCAGTTATCGCTCGCCCACCAATTCCAGTTCGGCTTCCAACCCTCCACCCCAATCCTCGGCAACCCGCCCGTCTTGCACAAACCGATGAAATGACGAGTACGGCCAATCCCGGACCCAGTCTACATAGCCATGTTTCACCGGGTTGAAATGGAGGTAATCGATATGGGCCGCCAAATCCCGCTCGTCGCGAATCGTGTGTTCCCAATAGCGCCGTTGCCACACATCGAAACCTCCGTCGGGCAGGTGGGTCAGGGCAATGCCGTTTTGTTTCAGGGAACGAGAAAAGTGGGTTTTCAGCAGCGCCCAACGCTGCGGGTAATCGCAGTCGCCTTGCGGCAGGGTCCAGATGGTATGCAAATGATCGGGCAGCACCACTACCGCATCGATGGAAAAAGGCATGCGCCGTAAGGTGAAACGGAAGGCTTCACGCAACAGATCGACGTGATCGGTGAGCAGGGTAGCTTGCCGGTTGCGCAGCGTGACTGTGAAGAAGAACGTCCCGCCGGGTTGGAAGTTGCGTCGATAGAGGACCATATGGCGCAGAGTATATGCCATATGAATCTACAACAATCCCGCCAACGGTTTTTCGGGCTCCAAAGTAGCCCGGAGGAGGCGAAAGCCGAGTCCGGGGCCGGGGCCGGATGAAACAGGCCCTGCTTTGCGGCAACCTCCCCGGACTCGGCCCTACGGGCGCTCCTCCGGGCTACTCAGCGGCAGCCGGTCTCAACCCCCGTCACGCTGGCAGGCCAAACCTTTGCCGGCAAAGCCGCCGTACAGCATCAGCTGCTTGGGGTCCTTGCGAGAAAGCGCGAAGGTGTCGGGCAGGGTGTGGTCGTTCTCATACTTCGGCCAGGTCATCTGACGCTTTTCATCCATGATGCCCTGATAAGTTGTGCCGGCACGGGTCAGCTCCACCGTCTGGCTCTGGCGACTGTAGTGGAACTTCACCTGATCGGGGCAATGAAAACTGCCTTGCAACGGTGGCTGCTGGCAGGCGGCGCACAACAGGGCCGGCAGCAGCCAGCAGGCCAGGCGGGGGAGAGCGAGCATTGGCAAACCGTTCGTGGTGGAGGCGGGCCGCCAATATAGCACAGGCTGAAATGGCCTGAATCTGGCCGTTTCGGCGTGAAGGACCACTCCACCTGTAGCCCGGAGGAGGCGCAAGCCGAGTCCGGGGGCGCTTGGAGCGCGCGCCGTGGTCATGGACACAGCCATGGCAAGCAAAGAAAAAAGCCCGGAATTATCCGGGCTACTTGCTTTCTATATAATCCCCCACGATTTATATGCTTCGGAAGAGTAATGATTAAGCGCTGTCGCAGGAAGGTTGTTGTGGTTAAACTGAGATATTGCGTCAAGCAAAGGGGCTTTTTTGAATGGAACGTGAATGACTCGCGCACTCCCGTTCTTAATTCGCAAGTTCAACGCTGACGGCCATAGGTGTGACAGCCCACTAGGATCCATAATTTTTTCGTAGTCAGGGTATGCTGCAATAATTGGAATTCTACAGTTATCAACCGCGTGTTCAATTTCAAATGGAACCCAATCATTATCCAGCTTTGTCGTTTCTCCGATGATAAGAACCATGTTTTTAGAGTTATTCAAACGCTCACGGAGAGACCTGCGAAGTGTTTCTTTACTGCTACTATCCCTCACCGCAGCCACTTTGTCATGACTATTTACAAAACCAAAGTCTATGGATTTATTTTCTTTCCACCCCATGAGCAATCGATAATATTTGATATCGGTATCAATGGGAGACGTTTTACCCTCAGCATGGAAAGCCACATAAGTGCCATTCCTATAGGCCATGATTCCACCTTTCTTTGACATCGATCAAATTAATCTTGCCGGCTATATCACTCCTTCTCAGGAGAACAACAATCTCGCCGGGGTGATGAGTTTCACTTTGAAACCGACTAACAGAAGTAATTAAGAAATTAATCAACAACTCTTCAGAAATACCAATATTAGAGATTCCGCCTCCAATCATAGGCAATATGATTGCGCCCCCATTGGAAATAGATGCGGCTTTCTCTAAGGACGCTTCAACTGCAATTGCCAAATTCCCTAGGTTCGCAGAGGCTTTACATGTATTTAAATCGGTATTAGTAAGCGCAACACAAACATAGTTATCGCCAGCAATATCAATGGCAACGCAAGAACCAATAGGGTACTTTATTTCTTTTATACCAGCCGGTGAGTTCCGTGCAACATGAACTCCATTGCTTAGCTGATTTGCTACTGCCGAATCGAATGCCTGAGGATGCCCACCCAGCTTTTCTTTAATTAACTTTCCATGCAAGCTTTTTTCTGCAACAGGCAAACCTAAAGTACTATCGAAAAACTCGTTAACGGGAATTATCTTTGTGCCTACATAGTCGAAAATATCACCTATAGCCACTACAATAATTCCATTGTGGCCTTGCTTTTTCAATTCAACCCTGTTTTTATCAACAGCTTTAAAAAAAGCAAGCACAAGACTGACTAATATGGTTATTAAAAATATAGCAATAAGCTGAGCGGCATTTAATCCATTGGTAATATTGGCAAAGTCCTTTGCAAAGGTTACCAGCATGACTGTTATTGATAGGTATAAGAAAAAATTATTCTTAGCAATTTTTATTGAAATATTCATATATCAATGTCATTTATATTAATAAAAAAAAGGCCATATGACCCTTTTGAATTAAAAATGTCAGAGAAGCCAAAGTTTGAAATTTAGATCCCTGTAAATTCAACAGCTTAATCAATGGCGACTGCTAATATTCTGAGATGCTTTTTAGTTAAAAAATAAAATTTCGCAATCCCCTAGTCTAAGATTGAAATTTCTCATCTCGAGATTCGTACGAGGTACGTCAGCTAACCCTCGTGTTAGCGTTAGCGCCGGGTCAGTTCATCGCGTCGAGAAATTCCTGCGTGAGTGACTGAACAGGAAAGTACAGGTCCATGATTGCTTCCGCCACGATCACTGAGAAACGCCCGTCAAGACGAAAGTGCTTCGTATAGCATTCGCCTTTGATTTTACATACCTTGGTTGCGATTTCAGCGCGCTGCTGCTCCGTGTGCTGCATCGTTGCACCATCAAGGTGCGTAACGATCGTTGATTTCTTGTCAATGATCGCGTGTACATAGAAGGTCTCGTTGGAGACGTCCAGGAACTGCCACGCTTCGAATTCCACATTGGTGGCAGTCGCCATCGTGTGTGCGACCATCGTCGCAATCACAGCCTTGCCTCGATACTTGGTCCACTCCTGCTCGCAGAACATTGATTTTTGCAGGCCTGATGAACTCTCGTACGCCTGCCTCAATGCACGACCAAACGGAACGTCGATGATTGGGGCGCGCTTCTGCCGGATGTCAACGTGGTTAAAGCGTAATCTGGCAGCAGACCATAGCTGCTCGTCTTTCCGTAGATAGTCAACAACGCCCCTGCACTCGGGGGCGATGAACAACTCCTCATTGTCGAGGTAAAACCGGTCGAGACGTACCGAGAGGTGCATGGTAGGTAGTAGGCCATCCTTGTCGTACATGTAGACCTTGCGTTCCATAGTGCGGGGGTGCCCGGATTTCTGCGTAGATCGACCATTACTCATTACATCGCTGACCGGCTACTTTGGCCGACGATCTGCCGGGGCTCATGATGAGCTGGCTGCAGGTCAGCCAAAGCTGCCGGTGGTCCAAATACACGGGAACGTCTGTTACTAACCCAAGGCGGGATTTGGGCCGCCGAAGGCCTACGACTACTTCGTAGCGTGTCCGGTTGGGGAGTGCAGCTCTGTCTACTCGCGGTTCTCGTTTCCCCATCATTGGCGCTACCAGGGGATGAGTGTAGCGCTCGTCCCGTTCCTGCCGATGAACTGCGACGGCGCACCGTTCTTGACCTCCCCCTGCCGGTTGACGCGAAAGGTCGACGTCATCAAAACACAAGCCTTAACCGCCCGGGTGACCCCCACGTAATGTAGGTTTAGGCATTGCTTTTCGTTCTCGAAGATGACCTGACCAAACGTTCCCGGCGGATAAAGACGTGTCGGGATGACGTGATCGTAAAGATCGGCATGGAAGACGAGGTCAAATTCCAGCCCTTTGGCCTTGTGCAGCGTCATGATCTGAACAGCATCGCGGCTTGGACTGTGAAACCAGCGAAGCTTTCTGGCATCCCCGCATACGGACACAAGCTCCATTGCGCCGGTCGACGATGGCGGCTGACCTAGCAGGCGCGTGGCCGCGTCCATCACGGACGCAACCAGGTCGTTCTCCGCGCAAGTCCGGCATCGCAAAAGCGCCTGCCGAAGCTCGCGCCTCCCCTGGAGACTTGGCTTGAGCGCGCCGGCCCGCTCAATCAGCGGTTCTGCGGTCAACTCCTGGTCGTAGCGCAACCTCAGCAAATCAGAGAAAAGACTCGCTTCGGCCGACGGGGCCGTCGTGAAAGGGCCATCCTCGACCAGATGGTGGGCAAGCCCCAGATGATCCGCAATCAGCCGTGCTGAATGCTGATGTCGGCAAAAAATGGCCACCCTGTCCGCCGAGCCAACTTGGTAGTGGCCCATTAGATGGGGAATGGCGGTCCTCAACCAGGCACCCATATCACGCTGGTTGCCGTTGATCGTCTTCATAAACACCCGCATATCGTTCGTCGGCGCGACCGGGTGGTTCAGATCGAGCAGGCGCAGCGCAAAGTCGTTGATGGAAGGGTGACTGCGGAAATTGGTGGTGATGGCAAAGCGTGCAAAGCCGCTGTTCTGCGCAGCAAGCTCCAGCAGGTAACGGGGATCCTTGTGCGCGAAAGCATAAATGGACTGGTCACCGTCGCCGACCGCAACAGCGGTCAAACCCAGAGCCTTGAGCTTCAGAAAAAGCTCGTGTTGGAAGTACCCGCTGTCCTGGTACTCGTCGATAAACACGGCGCGATACCGTGCCATGAGGTATTTCTGGCAGGCAAGGGATTGGTCGACCACATGGCGGGCGAGCATGCCCACGGTTTCCAGGGGGACAAAACCCTGGGCCAGCGCTCCTTGCAAGAACGGCAGGAACTCGTCCGTGTTGGCAACGGTTGCGTCCTGAATCGGCGTTGCCGGCAGCAAGAGCCTCACCGGGTCGGGCAGCTCTCTGAGCTTGGCCGTCTTGGCTTCAGCCCCCACAGGCATCAACTGCCGCACGAACGGAAAAACTATCTCGCGAAGGCAAAATTCGTCGATCGTGCCGAAGAATGAATGCTTGACGTCGAAAGCGTCAGCTTTGCAGCGGCGCGCCAGCTCATCGCTCGCTTTGTTCGTGAAGGAAATGGCGATAATGCCCTGGTAAGGACGCAGCTCCGACACCAGGTTCCGGATCTTGCGTGACAGGACGCTGGTTTTTCCACTGCCGGGACGGGCGACGATCACCATGTCGCTCAGGCATTGAATAGCTTGGTCCTGCTGGGGATTGGGCGTGAAGTTGGCCATGGCTACGCTTTCGCAGCAGCGTTCATACAATAGAAAAGCGGCTTTAACAGATGCCCATTGAGCGTGCAATGAGCCGCTTTCCGCAATACTCAATGAACTCCTGCATGCGGATGGCCTTCTTGCCTTGCAAATAGCCGATAGCTTGAGGCAATGCATGGCCGTTGAATCCAGTCAGCAGCCCCGGGAGTTCAGTGGCAATGTCGTGCTCTAGATCGACCTGCGAGAGAAAGATGCCTAAGGGTGCGACGGCGGTACTGACCGCTTGCCAAGTGCCATCCGCCAGCGAGGCGGCTTGATCGTATGGCACAGGGCGGTGTTGCTGGGGAAACAGACCCGCCAGCGACAGCGCACGGTTGATGCCCGCGACTTGGCGCCACACCACTTGCGAATTCTTGGGACCGATCAGGATGTCGGAGATGTCGTTGTCGGTTCGCATGGACCATGGAATTTCCAGCGCGTTCAACACGCGCTTGTAAACCTCGAACGACACGCCATCGACAGACAGTAGGGACACGTTGCGTTGGTGTTGGCGCTCACTGAATTTTGACCAGCCGTGCTCGTTGAATTTTGACCAGGCATGGAGGCCGCCCGCGCAGCG
>NZ_JBVMAE010000020.1:0-62280 GCF_055597485.1 Crenobacter sp. CS_VA4 | reverse complement strand
TGGTGGCCAATCTCGGAATCGAACCAAGGACACACGGATTTTCAATCCGTTGCTCTACCAACTGAGCTAATTGGCCACACCTGACAACGCTGTCGCGTCATCGAGGGGTGCATTAAACCAAATAGGCCGATTTTCCGTCAAGGGTTTTCCGAAAAAAATCCCGGCTGTTTCGCCGGGATTTCCGATCTTTCGGGCTGGCCCATCAACTCGCGTCGGGCTGCTGCTCCGGATGCGCCAGCTGGAACGCCGGCAAGGCCTCGAGCCGTTCGGCCAACGCCGTCACGCGCGGGTAGGCGTCGAGCGGTACGTTGAAGCGGCGCGCGCTATAGAGTTGTGGCACCAGACACACGTCGGCGAGGCTCACCGCGTCGCCGACCGCGTAGTGGCCGGCGGTCTCGGCGAGCAGCGTTTCGAACGCCGCCAGCCCCTCGCCGACCCAGCGACCGATCCAGCGCTGCTTGGCGGCGTCGTCGGCGCCGAACTCGGCGGCAAGATAGCGCAGCACCCGCAGATTGCCGAGCGGATGGGTGTCGCAGGCGATCAGCTGCGCCAGCGCCCGACTCCGGGCCCGCGCCAACGGTTCGGCCGGCAACAGCCGCGGCGTGTCCCAATAGGCGTCGTCGAGGTACTCGCAGATCGCCAGCGACTGGGTCAGCCGCACGCCGTTGTCGACCAGCACCGGCACCAGCCCCTGCGGGTTGAGCGCCTTGTAGTCGGCGGCATGCTGCTCGTCCTTGAGCAGGCTGACCGGGCGGTTCTCGAACGCCAGCCCCTTGTGGTGCAAGGCGATCCGTACCCGGTACGCGGCGGTCGAGCGCCAGTAGCCGTACAGTACCCGGCCCGGGGCGTGCTCGTGGTCGCGGCCGGACGGCAGCTCGTGCAGCGCGTTACTCATGGCCGACCACCTTCTGTTCGATCGCGCCGAAGATCGACGCGCCGGCGGCGTCGCGCATCTCGATCCTCACCGTATCGCCGACCTTCATGAACGGCGTGGTCGGTGCACCCTGCTCGATCGTCTCGATCATCCGCAGCTCGGCGAGGCAGCAGGAGCCGACCGTGCGGTCGCTGTTCGATACCGTGCCCGAGCCGACGATGCTGCCGGCGGCGAGCTCGCGGGTCTTGGCCACGTGCGCGACCAGCTGCGGGAACGAGAACTGCATCTCGACGCCGGCGTTCGGTTGGCCGAAGCGCTGGCCGTTGTAGTCGACCAACAGCGGCAGGTGCAGTTTGCCGCCCTGCCAGGCGTCGCCGAGCACGTCCGGCGTCACCGCCACCGGCGAGAAGCTGGTGGCCGGCTTGCTCTGGAAGAAGCCGAAACCCTTGGCGAGTTCGTTCGGGATCAGGTTGCGCAGCGTCACGTCGTTGACCAGCAACACCAGCCTAATCGCCTGCGCGCACTGCTCGGGCGTGGCGCCGAGCGCCACGTCGCCGGTGATCACCCCGACCTCGCCCTCGAAGTCCAGGCCCCAGGCCGGGTCGCGCAGCGGAATCGGCGCGGTCGGCGCGAGGAAGGCGTCCGAGCCGCCCTGGTACATCAAGGGGTCGGTGTAGAAGCTGGCCGGCACCTCGGCGCCACGTGCCTTGCGCACCAGTTCGACGTGGGTGAGGTAGGCGCTGCCGTCGGCCCACTGGTAGGCGCGCGGCAGGGGCGAGTGGCAGCGGGCGGGATCGAAGGTCAGCTCGCCCGACACGTGGCCGGTATTGAGCTGCGCGTAGATAGCTTGCAGCCGCGGCGCGGCCTCCAGCCAGGTGTCGAGCGCGCCCTGCAGGGTGCGGGCGATGTCCGGCACCGTCACGCAGCGGGTCAGGTCGCGGCTGACCACGTGCAGTTCGCCGTCGCGGGTGCCGTTCTTGTAGGTTGCAAGTTTCATAGCGGTCCTTGTTTTTTTGCCACGGAATCCACAGAAACTTCGCCTACGGCTCGTTTTCCGTGGATTCCGTGGTCGATAAAAATTACTTCTTCGGCTTCCAGCTATCTACATAGCCGCCCCACTCCACCGCCGCCATTCTCTCGCCCGGATCGAGCGCGTCGCGCGCGTCGATCATCACCGCCACCTCGTCGGTGAAGGTCTTCGGTGCCGCCAGCGACTTGGCGTAAGCCCCCGGGTGCGGGCCGTGCGCGAAGCCGCAGGGGTGGAAGGTGAGCATGCCGGGCTTGATGTTGTCGCGGCTGAAGAAGTCGCCGGCATGGTAGAAGATCACTTCATCGTAGTCGTCGTTGCTGTGATAGAACGGCACCTTCAGCGCGCCCGGGTCGGATTCGACCGGCCGCGGCACGAAGGTGCACACGACGAAGCGCTCGGCGACGAAGGTGCTGTGCGCCGACGGCGGCAGGTGGTAGCGGTGCGACATCAAGGGCCGGATGTCGCGCCAGTTGATCCGGCACACCGCCAGGTTGCCGTGCCAGCCGATCGCGTCGAGCGGGTTGAACGGGAAGGTCATCGTCGACAATTCGCCGCGGCGCTTGATCACCACCCGCGTCTCGGTCTCGCTGTACTGGGCGCGGAACGCGTCGTCGATGTCCGGCACGTCGAGCATCGCCTCGTCGAAGATCGCGTGCGGGCCGACCAGGCCCTTGTCCGGCAGCTGGTAGGCGCCATTGGTCGCTTCGATCAGCAGCATCGTGACCGGATCGCTCGGCTCGATCCGCCACATCGTCCCGCGCGGGATCAGCAGGTAATCGCCGTCGCGGAAGCTCAGGTGGCCGTAGTCGCAGTAGAACTCGCCGGCGCCAGCGTGGATGAACAGCAGGTCATCGCCGTCGGCGTTGCGGAACAGAGCCGGCATCGCCGCATCGACGCTCCAGATGCGGAACTGGCAGTGCGCGTTGTGCAAGACTGTCGCCGCGTCGAACGGCATCGCGCCGGACTTGGGCATGTCGTTGAGGTCGTAGGCGCGCGGGCGCAGCGGCCCCTGCCAGTCGCTCCAGCCGGTCGGCGGGTGTTGGTGGTGCAGGTGGCTGGCCGGGCCGTAGAAGCCGCTGCGGCCGACTTCGCGCTCGTAGCGCGCGGCCTCTGGCAGATCGGCGTGCGCCTGGCGCGACACGGTGCCGGCCTTGTGCGGGTAGGAAATCCACTTGCGCATGGCAGTCCCCTAACTATGCCTTCGGCCAACCTTCCAAGGTTGGCCGAACAGGCGGGATGAACAGGCCCCCCGCAGGGGCGGTCTATCAATCGGCCTTCAGCACGCCGCGGCGGATCTGGTCTTCCTCGATCGACTCGAACAAGGCCTTGAAGTTGCCTTCGCCGAAGCCCTCATTGCCCTTGCGCTGGATGATCTCGAAGAAGATCGGCCCGATCACCGTCTCGGTGAAGATCTGCAGCAGGATGCCGGCGCCGTCCATCGGCGCGCCGTCGATCAGGATGCGATTGCGGCGCAGCCGCGCAAGGTCTTCGCCGTGGCCCGGCACGCGCGCGTCGGTCTTGTCGTAATAGGTGTCCGGCGTGTCGAGGAAGCGCACGCCGCTCGCGCGCAAGGTCTCCACCGTATGGTAGATGTCGTCCGTACCGAGCGCGATATGCTGGATGCCCTCGCCGTGGTACTGGCGCAGGAATTCCTCGATCTGGCTCTTGTCGTCGGACGACTCGTTGATCGGGATACGGATCTTGCCGCACGGACTGGTCATCGCCTTCGACACCAGACCGGTCAGCTTGCCTTCGATGTCGAAGTAGCGGATCTCGCGGAAGTTGGCGATGTCCTCGTAGAAGCCGGCCCAGGTGGCCATATGGCCGCGTTCGACGTTGTGCGTCAGGTGGTCGACCTCGGTCAGTCCGACACCAGCCGGGTGCTGGTCGGCGCCTGCGATCGGCACAAAGTCGACGTCGTAGATGGTCTGGTCGCCGTAGCGGTCGACGAAGTACAGCGCCGAGCCGCCGATGCCTTCCACCGCCGGGATGTTCAGCTCCATCGCGCCGACCAGCCGGCCGTACGGCTTGGCGCCGTGCGCCAGCGCGTACTCGTAGGCCTGCGCCGCGTCCTTCACCCGCCAGGCCATCGCGCACGCCGACGGGCCGTGCGTCTGGCCGAAGCTCGCGAACGGCTCACGGCGCTCGCCGTTGACGATGAAGTTGATGTCGCCCTGGCGGAACAGGCTGACGTTCTTGTGGCGGTGGCGCGCCACTTCGGTGAAGCCGAGCGAGCGGAACAGCTGTTTCAGATCGGCCAGACCCTGCTCGGTCGGCGCGGTGTATTCGACGAATTCGAAGCCGTCGGTAGCGAGCGGATTGTAGGTCTGCGCTTCCATTTTCATCGAGTTCTCCTGGGTAAACACCAGCCGGGTCTTGCGCCCGGCTTGGCCGAAAGGGGAATCAGGCGAGGCCCTGCTGCTCGGTCCAGCGCGCGAAGTCGGCCTCGAGCGCATCGAAGCTGTCGATCACGTACAGGGTGTCCTGCATGTGCCAGATGTCGTATGGGGTGGCGATCACGGTGGCGAGATCGAACGGGCGCTTCTCGGTGGCGCCAGACAGGCTGTACAGCACTTCCTTCGGCGAGGACATGATGCCGGCGCCGTAGATGCGCAGCCCCTCCGGATTGCGGATCAGGCCGAACTCGACGGTGAACCAGTAGAGGCGCGGCAGCCAGGTGGTGGCCTGGTGGTTCAGCTCGAAGGCGCGCACGCCGGCGCGGCCGAAGCGTTCGAAGAAGGCAGTGAAGCGCGGGTTGGTCAACAGCGGGGCGTGGCCGAGCAGGTCGTGGAACATGTCCGGCGCCGGGGTGTAGCCGATCTCCTCGGGCTTGCGGATGAAGTCGGTGGACGGAAACAGTCGCTGCGACAGCAGCCAGAAGAATTCCTTGTCCGGCACGATGCCGTCGACCCGGATCAGCTGCCAGCCGGTACAGGCCTCGATCGCGTCGCCGATGTCGGCCAGTGCAGGGATGTGGTCTTGCGGGAAGTCGATCAGGTCGAGCCCGGTCAAAAACTCCTGACAGGCCCGACCCGGCAGCACCGCTTCCTGGTTGGCGATCAGCGTCTGCCAGGTGTGGTGTTCGACGTCGCTGTAACGCGGTACGGCGACGCGATGGACGTCGAGCTCGTCCGGCAGGCCGGCCAGCTTCATATCCTCGCGCACAATGGCCAGATCAGCCGTGTACATGGCGCCTTCTCCTCCGTAGCGATGCGTTTTGCGCATTTTGTTGTCGACAATCTCCATCAGGCGGTGTCGCCAAGGTGTAGAATAATGTCGTTTTAGGCAATTTATTCTAGGGGAGAGCCGCGGCAATTTCCTTGCAACATTGCCAGAATATAGCTAAATCTAAAAACAAAATGCCAATAATCGAGAGAACAACCGAGAAATCATGCCAAACCTAATCCTGGACAAAACCGACCTCAAGATCCTCGCCGAATTGCAACTCAACGGCCGCCTGACCAACGTCGAGTTGGCCGAACGGGTGGCACTGTCGCCGTCGCCCTGTCTGCGCCGCCTGAAACAGCTGGAAGAGTCCGGCGTGATCCGCCAGTACGTCGCGCTGCTCGACCCGGGCAAGATCGGCCTCGGCCTGCAGGCCTTCGTGCGCGTCACGCTGGAGAAGCGTGGCCAGGGCCAGATCACCCACTTCCTCGAAGCGGTGCAGAGCTGGCCCGAGGTGATCAACTGCTACGCAATGACCGGCGAGATGGATTACCTGCTGCAGGTGTACTTCGAAGACCTGGAGCACTTCTCACGCTTCGTGATGGACGCGCTGCTACAGCACCCGGGCATCGAGGACGTGAAATCGAGCTTCGTGCTGAAAGAACTGAAGCGCACCACCGCGATGCCGCTGTCGCAGATGCAGTTGAGCTGAGTCCCGCCTACTCGTACCGGCACGCCTCGCGCGCAGCCGGTCGGGCGCTGGCCAAGCTTGGCCGAAGCGACCGCCCAACGAAAACAGGCCGCCCAATGGGCGGCCTGTTGCTTTGACAAGGTGGGAAACCGTTAGTGCGGCTGGTGCGGCAAGGTCGACGTGAGCCGCCTGTCGGCTGTAGGCGATCGCCGCCGCCGACACCAGGAAGCCGAGGTGGATCAACAGCGGCCACTTCCTGAACAGCGGTTACAAACCAAGACGTTGCCAGATGGTGGAGACCAGCCCCGCCTGATTCAAGGTGTAGAAGTGCAGACCCGGTGCGCCGTTGCTCAGCAGCCGGTCGCCGAGCTCGGTCACCACGTCCAGGCCGAGCGCGCGGATCGACGCGGTGTCGTCGCCGTACGATTGCAGCTTCAGGCGCAGCCAGCGCGGGATCTCGGCGCCGCAGGCGTCGGAGAAGCGCGCCAGCTGAGTAAAGCCGGCGATCGGCATCAGCCCCGGCACGATCGGGATGTCGACGCCGCGGGCGCGCACTTCATCGACGAAGTGGAAGTAGGCGTCGGCATTGTAGAAGTACTGGGTGATCGCCGAATCGGCGCCGGCCTGCACCTTGCGCACGAAGTTGTTCAGGTCATCCTCGGCCGAGCGCGCCTGCGGGTGGTATTCCGGGTAGGCCGCCACTTCGACGTGGAACCAGTCGCCGTGCTCGGCGCGGATGAACTCGACCAGCTCGTTGGCGTAGCGCAGCTCGCCGATGCCGACCATGCCGGACGGGATGTCGCCGCGCAACGCGACCACGTGGCGGATGCCGTGGTTGCGGTATTCCTGCAGGATCTCGCGGATGTTCTCGCGGGTCGAGCCGATGCACGACAGGTGCGGTGCCGCTGCGTGGCCTTCGCCGCGGATCTCCAGCACCGCGGCCAGCGTGCCGTCGCGGGTGGTGCCGCCGGCGCCAAAGGTCACCGAGAAGAACTCCGGATTGAACTGCGCCAGCTGCTGGCGGGTGGTGCGCAGCTTGGCCACGCCCTCCGGGGTCTTCGGGGGGAAAAATTCGAAACTAAAGGTTTTTTTCTGCTCGCTCATGATCCCTGGCGGCACCGCTGTCCCAAGAGCCTGTTCAAAGTTTTTTTACGGACTGCGCTGGCCCGGCAAACGGCCAGATGCTAGGCGGGCGGCGATGGCCTTAGCCGTTCTAAGGTCAAGCCGACCAACAACGCAGCTGGCCGTTTGCCGGGCCAGCCCTTCGGGGCCGGCTCCTGTCGGCGCATCGCGTTGTCGTTCGTCCCTAGCAGTGAATGACACTGCGGCGGGACTCTCTCCTAGCGCTGCATCCGGCAGGAGCCGGCCGCAGCCGCAAAAAGACTTTGAACAGGCTCTAAGGCGCGGTGCTTCTCTCCACTTGTAGTTGCGTTCGGCCAACGTTGGCCGAAAAAAACGGACAAGGCATTCTACCCCGCCCTGTCCGTCTCGCTTTATACCTGCCGATTAATAGCGGTAGTGCGTCGGCTTATAAGGGCCTTCCTTCGGCACGCTGATGTAGGCGGCCTGTGCGTCGGACAGCACGGTCAGCTTGGCGCCGATGCGCTCCAGGTGCAGGCGGGCCACCTTCTCGTCCAAGTGCTTCGGCAGCACGTAGACCTCCTTGCCGTACTTGTCGCCGTGCTGGAAGATCTCGATCTGAGCCAGCACCTGGTTGGTGAAGCTGTTCGACATCACAAACGACGGGTGGCCGGTGGCGCAACCCAGGTTCACCAGGCGGCCTTCGGCCAACAGGATGATGCGCTTGGACGGTTGACCATCCTTGGGCGGGAAGATGATGTGGTCGACCTGCGGCTTGATGTTGTCCCACTGGTACTGGCGCAAGGACGCGACCTCGATCTCGCTGTCGAAGTGGCCGATATTGCAGACGATCGCGTTGTTGCGCATCTTGACCATGTGATCGTGGGTGATCACGCCGACGTTGCCGGTGGTGGTGACGAAGATGTCGCCCTGATTGCAGACGTCGTCCATGGTCACTACGCGGTAGCCTTCCATCGCCGCCTGCAGTGCGCAGATCGGGTCGATCTCGGTCACCCACACGGTGGCGCCCAGGCCGCGCAGCGACTGCGCGCAGCCCTTGCCCACGTCACCGTAACCGAGCACCACGGCGATCTTGCCGGCCACCATCACGTCGGTGGCGCGCTTGATGCCATCGACCAGCGATTCGCGGCAGCCGTACAGGTTGTCGAACTTGGACTTGGTCACCGAGTCGTTGACGTTGAACGCCGGGAACGGCAAGAGGCCGTCCTTCTGCAGTTGGTACAGACGGTGCACGCCGGTAGTGGTCTCCTCGGTCACGCCCTGGATGTGCGCCAGGCGCTTCGAGTACCAGTTGGCGTCCTTGTCGAGGTAGCGGGCGATCGCGGCGTACAGCGCCACTTCTTCCTCGTTGGTCGGCTTGGCGATCACCGAGCGATCCTTCTCGGCTTTGCTGCCCAGCAGCAGCAGCAGGGTGGCGTCGCCGCCGTCGTCGAGGATCATGTTGGCCGGCTGACCTTCCGGCCATTCGAAGATCTTGTGCGAGAATTCCCAGTATTCGTCGAGCGACTCGCCCTTGAAGGCGAACACCGGGATGTTGGCGGCGGCGATCGCGGCGGCGGCCTGGTCCTGGGTCGAGAAGATATTGCACGAGGCCCAGCGCACCTCGGCGCCGAGCGCCACCAGCGTCTCGATCAGCACGCCGGTCTGGATGGTCATGTGCAGGGAACCGGCGATGCGCGCGCCCTTGAGCGGCTTGCTGTCGCCGTAGTCGGCGCGCAGTGCCATCAGGCCCGGCATTTCAGTCTCGGCGATCGCCAGCTCTTTGCGGCCCCAGGCGGCGAGGCCCAGGTCGGCGACGTGAAAATCGGTGAATTGGTCAGCCACAGCGTTACTCCACGATGCGGCCGGATCAGGAGACGGCTCACCCGCCACCCCGGTATCCGGCAAGGGTTGGTTGGGTGAGCGCCGTTGGACTTTCCGGGCCTGGGGCCTAACGGCCTTGCAGCGCTCCCCGGAATCGGAGGCGATTATACGGCATCCCGGCCGGATATCGACAGCGTCGGGCGCTCGCCGGTGATCCGCGCGAGCCGACGTCAGCGCGAGCAACGGACGGCTTCCTGGCGGGTTCGGCCAACGTTGGCCGAAGCACAGACGAAAAAAACGGGCCAGCAGGCCCGTTTTCTTAAGCTCAAACAAGGATCACAGACCGGCGTCGGCGCGCAGCACGGCGGCCTTGTCGGTGCGCTCCCAGGTGAACTCCGGCTCTTCGCGGCCGAAATGGCCGTAGGCGGCGGTCTTGGTGTAGATCGGGCGCAGCAGGTCGAGCATCTTCACGATGCCTTTCGGGCGCAGGTCGAAGTGCTTGGCGACCAGCTCGGCGATCTGCTCGTTCGGGATCTTGCCGGTGCCGAAGGTATCGATCGAGATCGAGGTCGGCTGGGCCACACCGATCGCGTACGACACCTGGATCTGGCACTGGCGCGCCAAGCCGGCGGCGACGATGTTCTTCGCCACGTAGCGGCCGGCGTAGGCGGCCGAGCGGTCGACCTTCGTCGGGTCCTTGCCCGAGAACGCGCCACCGCCGTGCGGCGCGGCACCGCCGTAGGTGTCGACGATGATCTTGCGGCCGGTCAGGCCGCAGTCGCCCTGCGGACCGCCGATGACGAAGCGACCGGTCGGGTTGATCAGGAACTTGGTCTCCGGGGTGATCATGTCGGCCGGCAGCACCGGCTTGATGATGTCCTCGATCACCGCCTCGGTCAGCGTCTGGTGATCGATCTCCGGCGCGTGCTGGGTCGACAGCACCACGGTGTCGATGCGTTTGGGCAGACCGGTCTCGCTGTCGTACACGACGGTCAGCTGCGCCTTGGCGTCCGGACGCAGCCACGGCAGGCGGCCGTCCTTGCGCAGTTCGCTCTGGCGTTGCATCAGCCGGTGCGCGTAGTAGATCGGGAACGGCATCAGCGTCGGGGTTTCGTCGCAAGCGTAGCCGAACATCAGGCCCTGGTCGCCGGCGCCCTGGTCGAGATCGAGGCCCTCGCCTTCGTTAACGCCCTGGGCGATGTCCGGCGACTGCTTGTCGTAGCCGACCAGCACCGCGCAGCCGTGGTAGTCGAAGCCGAGATCCGAGCTGTCGTAGCCGATGCGCTTGATGGTGTCGCGCGCGACCTTGATGTAGTCGACGTTGGCCGTAGTGGTGATCTCACCAGCCAGCACCACCAGGCCGGTGTTCACCAGCGTCTCGGCGGCGACGCGCGCCTTCGGGTCCTGGGTAAAGATCGCGTCCAGAATCGCGTCCGAGATCTGGTCTGCTACTTTGTCCGGGTGGCCTTCCGAGACCGACTCGGAAGTAAACAGATATTCGCTCATTGTCTTGTATGTTCCCGCGTGAAGCCTGTGTCGCACTTGATGAGATGATAAAATAAGCCGCTTTCGACCACGTGACCGTTCAATGGCCCGCTTTGTACAGCTGTTGCTGACCTGGCTTGCCCACCTGCCGCTGCCATTGTTGCAACGTCTGGGCGCCGTCGCCGGGCGGCTGACCTATCATGCCTCCCCCCGCTTTCGTCAGCGGCTGAAGGATAATCTGGCATCCAGTAAAATCGTCCGAAACTATCAGGACTTTACTCGTTTCGTCAAACAGGTTGCCGATGAAACCGGCAAGGGTGCGCTGGAACTGGCGATCGCCTGGTGCCGCGAACCGGAGGCAATCGACCGGCTGGTCAAGCGTTGCGACGGCTGGGAACATGTCGAGGCGGCGCTCGCGCGCGGCGACGGCATCGTGTTCGTCACGCCACACGTCGGCAGCTACGACATCGCCGGCCGCTACGTCAGCAACCGCCTGCCCTTCCCGCTCACCGCGATGTACCGCCCGCCGAAACTCACTTGGCTCGAACCGGTGATGAACGCCGGACGGGTGCGCGGCAAGGGCAAGACCGCCCCGGCCAACGCTTCTGGCGTGCGCACCGTGGTGAAGGCGTTGAAACAGGGCGAGGCGACCATCATCCTGCCCGACCAGGTGCCGGGCAACGGCGAAGGCGTCTGGGCGCCGTTCTTCGGCCGGCCAGCGTACACGATGACGCTGGTGCCGCGGCTAGGCACGGTGAAGGGCGTCACCACGCTGCTGTTCGCCGGCGAGCGCCTCGCCAACGGCGCCGGCTTCGCGGTGCACATCGAGCCGCTGCCCGCGCCGTTCACCGGCGACAAGGACGCCGACGTCGCGCTGCTCAACCGCGCGGTCGAGGCGCTGATCCGTCGCTTCCCCGAGCAGTACCTGTGGAGCTACAACCGATTCAAATGCCCGGCCGGGGTCGAACCGCCGCCGGCTTCTGCGGAACACTGAATGAAACTCGCCTTTGCCATCCTCTGGCTGATCCACCTACTGCCGATCGCCGCGATCCGCGCCCTCGCCTGGCCGATCAGCCAGCTCGCCTACCTGTTGGCGCGCGAGCGGCGCAACGTCGGCATGACCAATATGCGGCTGTGTTTCCCGGAGCTGCCGGTGTCCGAGCACCGGCGCATCGTCCGCGCCAACTTCCAGCACATGACCCGGCTCTTGCTCGAGTACGGCGTGTGCTGGTACAGCCCGGCCGAGCGGCTGCGCTGGCTGGTCGACCTGAAGAACCTCCACTACGTCACCGAGCTGCGCGACGCCGGCCACGACGTGATCATCCTCTACCCGCACTTCACCGCGTTCGAGATGGGTTGCTACCGGCTCAACCAGGACGTCCCACTGGTCAGCGTCTACTCGCATCAGAAGAACCAGGCGATGGACGAGCAGATCTACAAGGGCCGCCAGCGCTACAACAACGTCAAGATCGTGTCGCGCCAGGAAAGCCTGCGCAGCATCATCAAGGCCATGCGCGCCGACCACACGCCGTTCCTCTACCTGCCCGACCAGGACTTCGGCCCGCGCGATTCGCTGTTCGTGAAATTCTTCCACACCGACGCGGCGACGATTCCGGGCCTGTCGCGGATCAGCAAGCTCGCCAATGCCAAGGTGGTGCCGGCGATCGCGCGGCGGGTCGGCAACCGCTTCGAGGTCGAGTTCTACCCGGCCTGGGACGAGTTCCCTACCGACGACGTGGCCGCCGACACCCGGCGGATGAACGCCTTCCTCGAGGAGCGCATCCGCGAATGTCCGGAGCAGTACTTCTGGCTGCACAAGCGCTTCAAGACTCGGCCCGAGGGCGAGGCGCGCTTCTACTAAGAGCCGCTAACAAAAACCCCTTGGCGTTGTTGTGCTGCCTTGCCGTACTACTTGTACTGTCTGCGACAGCACGACGAGCGCTGCCGCTTCGCGGAGTTCTGTTAGCGGCGCTAAGCCGACCGTCCGTCGGCCGCCGCTGCAGATGCAGATGGGCTGACCGATAAAGCGTTACCAATGACATAACGCTGAAGGGAGGACCATGGACATCAATGCACTGAACACCCAGAGCGGCAACGTGCTCGACCAGACGGCAATCTTCGCGATCAAGAAGCAGCGCGAAGCGGCCGAGCAGACCATCGGCTCGCTGGTCCAGGCCACCACCGAACAGATGAATCGCAACAACCCGGCCCATCTCGGTCAGTACGTCGACACCACCGCCTGACCGACCCCGCATGAAAAAACCGCCAGCGGCACGTGCCCTGGCGGTTTTCTATTCGGCCAACCCATGTCCACCGATCAGCTGTGCGGACGCTTCCAGAAGTAACGCAGCACGAAGCCCGGAAACGCGAACACCAGGAACAGCGCGAAGGTGGTCACGTAGAACTGCCAGTTCTGCGAGTGCACCGGGCCGAGCCGCGCCTCGAGCAGCCGCGCGAGGCCGCCGACCAGCAAGAACAGCACCACCAGCTCGAGCAATTGCCAGCCGAAATGCTTGTGCGTGAGCGACTTGACGCCGGCCAGCCGGCTGCTGACAAACGGCAGGTTGGCGGCCAGCACGGCCACGATCAACAGGGTGATGACGCTGACTTCCACGTAGTTTCCTCTTCCAGGTCCGGATTATTTGCCGACGCATCGCCCTCATGACAGCGGCGGCTGCGCCGGGGAGAACCCGGTCACAGCCGCCGTCAGGAACCACCGTCGCGGGCGGTTTACAGGGCGGTGAGCGACTGCTTCATCGCTTCGACACACAGCACCAGCAGACGTTCCGGCAGCGCGCCCAGCACCAACAGCGCCACGGCGTTGATCGACAGCACCAGCTTCATATCGCCGCGCACCACGATCGGGGTGGAGTCCTGCTGGTCGTCGAAGTACATGTACTTGACCACCCGCAGGTAGTAGAACGCGCCGATCAGCGACATCACCACCGCGACCACCGCCAGCCAGATCAGACCGATGTCGACCACCGACTTGATCACCGCCAGTTTGGCGTAGAAGCCGACCAGCGGCGGGATGCCCGCCATCGAGAACATCGCCAGCAGCATCAGGAAAGCGTACCAGCTGTTGCGCTGGTTCAGGCCCCTCAGGTCCTCCAGCTTCTCGCACTCGAAGCCGGCGCGCGACAGCGCGAGCAGGATGCCGAAGCCGACCAGCGACATCAGCACGTAGATGACAGTGTAGAACAGCGCCGCGCTGTAGCCCTCCGGCGTGCCGGCGATCAGGCCCAGGAGCAGGAAGCCCATGTGCGAGATGGTCGAGTACGCCAACAGGCGCTTGACGTTGGTCTGGGCGATCGCGGTGATGTTACCGATCGCCATCGACAGCACGGCGATGATCACCAGCATGCCCTGCCAGTCGGCGACCAGCGCCTCCAGGCCCTGCACCAGGATGCGCAGCACGAACACGAAGGCGGCCAGCTTCGGCGCGGCACCGATCATCAACGCCAGCGCAGTCGACGAACCCTGGTACACGTCCGGCACCCACATGTGAAACGGCACGGCACCGAGCTTGAACGCCAAGCCCGACACGATGAACACCAGGCCGAACACCAGCAGCACCCGGTTGGCCGTACCGCCGGCGATCGCCTTGGCGACGTCCTGCAGGTACAGCGTGCCGGTGGCGCCGTAGATCATCGACATGCCGTACAGCAACAGGCCCGAGGCCAGCGCGCCGAGCACGAAGTACTTCATCGCCGCTTCGGTGGCCGGGATTGAGTCACGTTGCATCGCGATCAGCGCGTACAGCGACAGCGACAGCAGTTCCAGCCCGATGTACAGCGACAGGAAGTGGGTCGCGCTCACCATCACGTTCATGCCCAACAGCGCGAACAGCGACAGGGTGAAGTATTCGCCCTTGAAGATGCCGCGGTCGGTCACGTACTGGCGGGTGTAGACCAGCACCACGAAGGTGGTGGCGTACATCGCCAGCTTGACGATGGCGCCCATCGGGTCGGCCACGAACATGTTCGAGAAGGTGTACACCGGGTACGGTGTATAGGTCGCCAGCTGCACCGCGGCACAGCCGAGCAGCGTCAACAGCGACAGGCCGTAGGTGATGCCACGCTTGGCGTCCGACACGAACAGGTCGACGATCAGGATCAGCGACACCGCCGCGAGCAAGAAAAGCTCAGATGCTGCCGGCATTAGGTTGAGATCAGCCCAATTCATTGAGTGTTCCTTAGAGCTTGCTTTGTGCGACGTGCGCGATCAGGTCGTTGACCGTCAGGTGCATCTTGGCCACGAACGCCTGCGGGAACAGGCCCATGCCGAGCACCGTGATCGCCAGTACGGCCAGGATCAGGAATTCGCGCTTGTTCACGTCCTTCATCTCGGCCACATGGTCGTTGGCCACGTCGCCGAAGATCACCCGCTTGTACATCCACAGCGTGTACGCCGCGCCGAAGATCAGCGTGGTGGCCGCCGCGAACGCGAACCAGAAGTTCACCTGTACCGCGCCCATGATCACCATGAACTCGCCGACGAAGCCGGAGGTGGCCGGCAGGCCGGAGTTGGCCATCGCGAACAGCATCATGAACGCCGCGAAGATCGGCATCTTGTTGGCGACACCGCCGTAGTCGGCGATGTTGCGGCTGTGCAGCCGGTCGTACATCACACCGATGCAGAAGAACATTGCGGCCGACACGAAGCCGTGCGAGATCATCTGCACCAGCGCGCCTTCGACGGCCCACTGGTTCAGGTTATTGCCGGTGAACATGAACAGGCCGAGCGTCACGAAGCCCATGTGCGAGATCGACGAGTACGCCACCAGCTTCTTCATGTCGGTCTGCACCAGCGCCACCAGGCCGATGTACACCACCGCGATCAGCGACAGGCCGATCATGAACGGCGCCAGCTCGCGCGACGCGTCCGGCAGGATCGGCAGCGCGAACCGCAGGAAGCCGTAGGCACCGATCTTCAGCGTGATCGCCGCCAGCACCATCGAACCGCCGGTCGGCGCTTCGACGTGCGCGTCCGGCAGCCAGGTGTGCACCGGCCACATCGGCACCTTCACCGCGAACGACAGGAAGAAGGCGATGAACAGCAGGATCTGCGTCGACAGCGCGATCTTCAGGTCGTGGTAGGCCAGGATGTCGAAGCTCTTGCCGGCCTGGTAGTACAGGTAGATGAACGCCACCAGCATCAAGAGCGAGCCGAGCAGCGTGTACAGGAAGAACTTGATCGACGCGTACACCCGGCGCGGGCCGCCCCAGACACCGATGATCAGGTACATCGGGATCAGCATGCCCTCGAAGAACACGTAGAACAGGATCGCATCGAGCGCGGCGAACGCGCCGTTGATCAGGCCCGACATGATCAGGAAGGCGGCCATGTACTGCGCGACGCGCTTCTCGATCACCTGCCAGCCAGCCATCACCACCATCAGGGTGGTGAAGCTGTTGAGGAGGATGAACAGCATCGAGATGCCGTCCACGCCCAGGTGGTAGTGGATGTTCAGCGCGTCGATCCACGGCTTCATCTCGACGAACTGCATGCCACCGTTCAGGTTGTCGAAGCCGGTGTAAAGCGGCAGCGAAACGGCCAGGCCGGCCAGCGCCCCGGCCAGCGCAATCCAGCGCGCCAGCGCGGCACGCTGGTCGCCACCGGTAGCGAGCACCAGAATGCCCGCCACGATGGGTGTCCAGACCGCCAGACTGAGTAGATTCTCGAACATGGTTGAGCCTATTGTATTTTTCTAATCCCTAGCGCCCGTGCATCAACGCAGGATGAGCTGGGCAAACCAGATCGTCACCAGCGCAAGCACCCCGACGATCATGGTAGTGGCGTAGCTGTAGATGAAGCCGGTCTGCAGGCGACGCACCACGCCGGAGAACGCGCCGACCAGCTTGGCCGTGCCGTTCACGATCAGGCCGTCGATCAGCAGCATGTCACCGACTTTCCAGAACAGCGTACCCAGCGCACGCGAGCCCTTGGCAAACACCGCGAAGTAGATCTCGTCGAAGTAGTACTTCTTCTCGAGCAGGGTGTTGACCGGGGCAAAGGTCGACTTGATCTTCGCCGGGATCTGCGGGGCCTTCATGTAGAACACCCAGGCGGTGACCACACCGGCCAGCGCCAGCCACAGCGGCAGACTGGTCAGCGAGTGCATCGCCATCGCCACCGGGCCGTGGAACTCTTCGGCCAACTCGGTCATACCCGGATGGCGGGCGGCATCGACCTGGATCACGCCCTTGAAGAAGTCGCCGTAGATCAGAGGCTTGATCGCGAAGTAACCGACCAGCACCGACGGGATCGCCAACAACACCAGCGGCAGCGTCACCACCCATGGGCTCTCGTGCGGCTTGTCGTCCGGACCGAGGCCATGGTGGTGGTCGGCCGTCACCTCTTCGTCATCGTGGTCTTCGTGATGGTCGTGGTGGGAACCGTGGTTCTCCATCCAGCGCTCCTTGCCGTGGAACACCATGAAGTACAGCCGGAACGAGTAGAACGCGGTCACAAACACGCCGGCCAACAGCGCATAGTGGGCGAAACCGGCGGCCGGCAGGTGCGAGGTCGCTACCGCCTCGATGATCGAGTCCTTCGAGTAGAAACCCGAGAAGAACGGCGTACCGATCAGCGCCAGCGAACCGACCAGCGAAGTGATCCAGGTAATCGGCATGTATTTGCGCAGACCACCCATATTGCGCATGTCCTGATCATGGTGCATGCCAATGATCACCGAACCGGCGGCGAGGAACAGCAGCGCCTTGAAGAAGGCGTGCGTCATCACGTGGAACATCGCCACCGAGTAGGCCGACGCGCCGAGCGCCACGGTCATGTAGCCGAGCTGCGACAGCGTCGAGTACGCGACCACGCGCTTGATGTCGTTCTGGACCACGCCGAGGAAGCCCATGAACAGCGCGGTGATCGCACCGGCCACCAGCACCACGTTCAGCGCGGTATCCGACATCTCGAACAGCGGGCTCATCCGCGACACCATGAAGATGCCGGCGGTCACCATCGTCGCCGCGTGGATCAGCGCCGAGATCGGGGTCGGGCCTTCCATCGAGTCCGGCAGCCAGACGTGCAGCGGGAACTGCGCCGACTTACCCATCGCACCGACGAACAGCAAGATGCAGGTCACGGTCAACAGCGACCAGTCGACGCCCGGGAAGATCTGGATGGTCTTGCTCGCCAGCGCCGGCGCGGCGGCGAACACATCGCTGTAGTTCAGCGAGCCGCCGAAGTACGCGAGCACCAGGCCGATACCCAACAGGAAGCCGAAGTCGCCGACGCGGTTGACCAAGAAGGCCTTCAGGTTGGCGAAGATCGCGGTCGGCCGCTTGAACCAGAAGCCGATCAACAGATACGACACCAGACCCACCGCTTCCCACCCGAAGAACAGCTGGATGAAGTTGTTGCTCATCACCAGCATCAGCATCGAGAAGGTAAACAGCGAAATGTAGCTGAAGAAACGCTGGTAACCCGGGTCATCCTGCATGTAGCCGATGGTGTAGATATGCACCATCAGCGACACGCTGGTCACCACCACCAGCATGATCGCGGTCAGCGAATCTACCAGGAAGCCGACGGAGAACTCGTAGCCCCCCACCGTCAGCCAGGTATACACCGGCGCGTTGAACACTTCCGCCTGCCCGGTAAGGAAGGCATGAAGCACCTTGAGCGACAGGGCAGCCGAAACGGCCACGCCAAGAATCGTCACGACGTGTGCCGCGCGACGACCGATCGCCCATCCAAACAAGCCTGCAATGATCGACCCCACCAGAGGTGAGAGCGCAATCAGCAGGTATAAGCTCATCATATCCATGCTTCTCTTGCTTTGTAGTTTGGTATCCGGTTGCCTTAACCCTTCAGGCGGCCCAAGTCTTCAACGTTGATGGTGTTCAGATTGCGGAACAGTACCACCAGGATCGCGAGGCCGATCGCCGATTCGGCGGCGGCCACGGTCAGGATGAAGAACACGAAGATCTGGCCTGCCGTGTCGGACAGGTAATGCGAGAACGCGATGAAGTTGAAGTTCACGGCGAGCAGCATCAGTTCGATCGCCATCAACAACACGATCACGTTCTTACGGTTCAGAAAGATGCCCAGCACGCTAATGGCAAACAGGATCGCGCCCAGCACCAGGAAGTGAGTCAGCGTCAGCACATTTACTCCCTAATTGTTATGGCCATCAGGCCTGTTGCTCGGCTGCGTCAGCGGTTTCCGGCTGGGCAGGCTTCTTCTCGGCATCCATCTTGACGATGCGCACGCGGTCTTCGCGACGCACCTTCACCTGGAGGCCCGGATCGACAGACTTGTTGTCCTTGCGCTTGCGCATGGTCAGCGCGATCGCGGCGACCATGCCGACCAGCAGCACTACCGACGCCAGCTCGAACGGCAGCAGATAGGTGGTGTAGAGCTGACGCCCCAGTTCCTTGACGTTGCTCGCGTCGGCAGCCAGCGGCGCGGCCGCCTGGAAGCTGCCGAGCTTCGCTTCCGGACTCATCAGGATCAGCGCCATTTCGCCGACCATGATCAGCGCCACCGTGCCGGCCAGCGGCAGGTTTCGCCAGAAACCGACACGCAGCTGCTCGAAATTGATATCGAGCATCATCACCACGAACAGGAACAGCACCATCACCGCGCCGACGTAGACCAGCACCAGCGTGATCGCCAGGAACTCGGCCTGCAACAGCAGCCACAGACCGGCGCTGGTGAAGAACGCCAGCACCAGGAACAGCGCGGCGTGCACCGGGTTCTTGGCGGTGATCACGCGGAGACCTGAGATGATCAGGATCGCCGACAGCACGTAAAACACTACAGTTTGAAAGTTCATGGCTTCCCCTTAGCGGTACTTGGCGTCGGCCGCTTTGTTGGCGGCGATTTCTGCCTCGTACTTATCACCAATCGCCAGCAGCATCGGCTTGGTGTAGTACAGGTCGCCACGCTTTTCGCCGTGGTATTCGAAAATGTGCGTCTCGACGATCGCGTCGACCGGGCAGGCCTCTTCGCAGAAGCCGCAGAAGATGCACTTGGTCAGGTCGATGTCGTATCGGGTGGTGCGGCGGGTGTTGTCTTCCCGCTGCTCCGACTCGATGGTGATCGCCAGCGCCGGGCACACCGCTTCGCACAATTTACAGGCGATGCAACGTTCTTCGCCGTTGGCGTAGCGGCGCTGCGCATGCAGGCCCCGGAAACGCGGCGACAGCGGCGTCTTCTCTTCCGGGAACTGCACCGTGATCTTGCGGGCGAACATGTGCTTGCCGGTCAGCGCCAGGCCCTTCACCAGTTCCACCAGCAGGAAGGTTTTGAAAAAATTTCGGATCATATCGATGCTCTTCTCTCAGGCCCGGTTCAATGCCACAGCGTCAGCGGGCTCATCATCCACGCGCCGAGCACGATCAGCCACACTAGCGTCACCGGGATGAACACTTTCCAACCCAGACGCATGATCTGGTCGTAGCGATAGCGCGGGAAGGTTGCGCGGAACCACAGGAAGCAGTACAGCACGAACGCCATCTTCAACGCCAACCAGCCGAAGCCGGAAGCGCCGAGGAAACCCCACGACGCCGGGAACGGCGACAGCCAGCCGCCCATGAACATGATCGAGGTCATTGCGGCGATCAGGATCATGTTGGCGTATTCGGCCAGGAAGAACACCGCGAACGCCATGCCCGAGTATTCCACGTGGAAGCCGGCCACGATTTCCGACTCACCCTCGGCCACGTCGAACGGGGCACGGTTGGTTTCGGCCACGCCCGAGATCAGGTAAACGACGAACATCGGGAACAGCGGGAGCCAGTTCCACGACAGCAGCGAACCGCCGCCGATGCCGTGCGCCTGCTGTTGCACGATAGTCACCAGGTTCAGACTGCCCGACACCATCAGCACGCTGACCAGGGCGCAGCCCATCGCGATCTCGTAGGACACGATCTGGGCCGCCGAGCGCATCGCGCCGAGGAAGGCGTACTTCGAGTTGGACGCCCAGCCGGCCACGATCACGCCGTACACGCCCATCGAGGTGATGGCCATGATGAACAGCAGCGACGCGTCGATGTTGGCGAGCACCAGGTGGTCGGTGAACGGGATCACCGCCCAGGCCGCCAGCGCTGGCATGATCGACAGCACCGGGCCGATCAGGAACAGGCTCCGGTTCGACTGCGTCGGCAGGATGATCTCTTTCATCAACAGCTTCACGCCGTCGGCGATCGGCTGCAACAGGCCGATCGGGCCGACCCGGTTCGGGCCGATCCGCAGCTGGATCCAGCCGATCACCTTGCGTTCGGCCAGGGTCAGGTAGGCCACCGCGAGCATCAGCGGGGCGACGATGGCGACGATTTTCAGCATGGTCCAGACGGTCAGACCAGCCTCGAGGCCCAGAAGGTTTTGCAGCAACTCCATCGCTTACCCTCGCTTGATTTCAATCGGGTCGAACAGACCGCCGAGCGCCACGGTGGCCGGATGGGCCGCCGCCAGACGCACGACACCCTGCGGCAGACCGGCGTCGGCACGGGCAATCACGCGCACTTCGGCACTGCCCTGCTTCACCACCACCGTGTCACCGTCGGCAACGCCCGCTTCGCGCAGCGTCGCCGGGTGGGCCGAAGCCTCCGGCGCGGCCGCGTGGCGGGTCGCCTGCAGCGACTCGGCGCGACGGGTGATCGCATCGACATGGAACATCGGCACGTCGGCAACGCGGATCAGACCGCCGTCGGCTGGGATCACGTTGGCCGAAACGCTCGCCAGCTGGTTGTTCAGCTTGCCGGCGATGTCGCCGGCGGCCGTCAGCTCGCCACGAATCTCTTCCACCGAGGTGTACTCGAAACCGGCCAGGCCGAGCAGGTTGCCCAGCACGCGCAGCACCTTCCAGCCAGGACGGGTCTCGCCCAGCGGACGCACCACGCCGTTGAACGACTGCAGCTTGCCTTCCATATTGACGAAGGAGCCGGCGGTCTCGGTGAACGGAGCGATCGGCAGCAACACGTCGGCGTAGTCGAGCAGGCCTTCGCCCTTGAACGCGGTGAACGCGATCACGGTGGCTGCCTGCTTCATCGCGGCGACGGCCGCCTGGCCGTCGTAGCTGTCGGCTTCGACTTCGGTGTTGAACAGCACGTAGGCCTTGCGCGGGGTCGCGATCATCTCGGCGGCGTCGACGCCGGCGGTCACCGCGGCACCGAACACGCCGCGCTTCGGCAGCACGCCGACCAACTCGGCACCAACGCTATTGCCGGCTTCGGCCAACACGCCGAAGCTCGCGCCGGTCAGACGGGCGATTTCCTGCGCCAGCGCGGTGAGGTCGGCGTACGCCGGGTTGTGCTGGGCGGCCGCGCCGAGCACCAGCGCGGCGGTTTCGCCGTTGGCGAGGCTCTGCGCAATGGCGCGGGCGGCGTCGGAGACGGTGACGGTAACCAGATCGATGGCGGTCTCGCCACCATTGATCTCGGCCACGGCCTTCAGCACCTGGGCGACGGCGTTGGCCAGCGCGCCCGGCGCAACGATCAACTTAGCCTTGACGTCGATCAGCAGATTGTCGTCGGCGCTGTGGATAATGTTGAGCTCGGCGCCCTTCTTCACCGCCTGACGTAGGCGAGCGGTCAGCAGCGGCTGTTCGCTACGCAAGGTCGAACCGATCACCAGCAGCGACTTGGCCGCGGCCAGCTCGGCAATGCTCGAACCCAGCCACTCGGCTCCCTGCTTGGCGGCGTCGGCGCGGAAGTCGCTGCGACGCAGGCGGTGGTCGATGTTGTGCACGCCGAAGTCGCGCGCCAGCTTCTGCAGCAGGAACAGCTCTTCGGTGGTCGAGTGCGCACCGGCCAACACGCCGATGGCGTCCTTGCCGTGGTCGGCCGACACGCCCTTCAGGCCCTTGACCACGTACTCGAGCGCGGTCTGCCAGTCGGTATCGTGCCACTTGCCGTCGAACTTGATCATCGGCGTCTTCAGACGCGCGGACGAGTTCAGCGCCTCGTACGAGAAGCGGTCGCGGTCCGAGATCCAGCACTCGTTGATCGCTTCGTTTTCCAGCGGCAGCACGCGCTTGACTTCGTGATCCTTGACCTGAACGATCAGGTTGGAGCCGAGGCCGTCGTGCGGCGCCACCGATTTGCGGCGCGACAGCTCCCACGGACGGGCGCTGTAACGGAACGGCTTGGAGGTCAGCGCGCCGACCGGGCACAGGTCGATCACGTTGCCGGAGATTTCCGAGTCCACGGTCTTGCCGAGGAACGGCATGATTTCCGAGAACTCGCCACGGTTGCCCATGCCGATTTCCTGGAAGCCACCGATCTCTTCGGTGAAGCGCACGCAGCGGGTGCAGTGGATGCAACGCGACATCTCTTCGGCCGACACCAGCGGACCCATGTCCTTGCCGACCACCACGCGCTTCTCTTCCTGGTAGCGCGAACCGCCGCCGCCGTAGCCGACCGCGATGTCCTGCAGCTGGCATTCACCGCCCTGGTCGCAGATCGGGCAGTCGAGCGGGTGGTTGATCAGCAGGAATTCCATCACGCCCTGCTGCGCCTTCACCGCCATGTCGGAATGCGTGTGCACCTTCATGCCGTCGGTCACCGGAGTGGCACAGGCCGGCAGCGGCTTCGGCGCCTTCTCCACTTCCACCAGGCACATGCGGCAGTTGGCCGCGATCGACAGCTTCTTGTGGTAGCAGAAGTGCGGAATATAGGTACCGACGGAGTGGGCGGCTTCCATCACGGTGCTGCCCTGCGGCACCGTCAGTTTCTTACCGTCAATTTCGATTTCAAGCATCGCTCAACACCATTTGTGATTCACCAGCGGCTTCTTGTGTTCGATCAGGTACTCGAACTCATTGCGGAAGTGCTTGGTGAAACTACGAACCGGGAAGACGGCGGCGTCGGCCAGCGCGCAGATGGTGCGCCCTGCCATATTGTTGCCGACCGAATCCAGCAATTCGAGATCGCCCGGACGGCCTTCCCCGTGGAGAATCCGGTGGATCACGCGGTACAGCCAGCCGGTGCCTTCACGGCACGGCGTGCACTGACCGCAGGATTCCTCGTGGTAGAAGTAGGCCAGACGCTCCAGCGCCTTGACCATGCAGACATGCTCGTTCATCACGATCACAGCGCCGGAACCCAGCATCGATCCCGCCTTGGAGATCGAGTCGTAGTCCATCGTGCACTGCATCATGATGTCGCCCGGCAGCACCGGCGCGGACGAACCACCCGGGATCACCGCCTTGAGCTTGCCGCCCTTCATGCCGCCGGCCATTTCCAAGAGTTCGGAGAACGGGGTGCCGAGCGGGATCTCATAGTTGCCCGGACGATTCACGTGGCCGGAGATCGAGAACAGCTTGGTGCCGCCGTTGTTCGGCTTGCCCAGTTCCAGGAACTTCTGCGCGCCGTCCTTGATGATGAACGGCACCGAGGCGAACGATTCGGTGTTGTTGATCGTGGTCGGCTTGCCGTACAGGCCGAACGACGCCGGGAACGGCGGCTTGAAGCGCGGCTGGCCTTTCTTGCCTTCCAGCGATTCGAGCAGCGCGGTTTCCTCGCCGCAGATGTAGGCGCCGTAGCCGTGGTGCGCGAACAGGTCGAAGTTGAAGCCGGAGCCGAGGATGTTCTCGCCGAGGAAACCGGCCTGACGGGCCTCATCCAGCGCCGCTTCGAACAGCTCGTAGGCTTCGAAGATCTCGCCGTGGATGTAGTTGTAACCGGCCTTGGCGCCCATCGCGTACCCGGCGATGATCATGCCTTCGATCAGCGCGTGCGGGTTGAAGACGATGATGTCGCGGTCCTTGAAGGTGCCCGGTTCGCCCTCGTCGCTATTGCAGACGACGTACTTGTCACCCGGGAACGAGCGCGGCATGAACGACCATTTCAGGCCGGTCGGGAAGCCCGCACCGCCACGGCCGCGCAGGCCGGAGCCCTTCACTTCGGCGATCACGTCTTCCTGCGGCATCTTGGCCGACAGGATGGACTTGAGCGCCTGATAGCCGCCGCGCGCCATGTAGGCGTCGAGGCGCCAGCAATTGGGATCGGACGTGTCGACCCCTTCGAAAATCACGCCATTGACGAAGATAGCCATTTATTCCAACTCCGCCAGTTTCTGGTCGATCGCTTCCGGCGTCATGAAGCTGCACATCTTGTGATTGTTCACCAGCAATACCGGTGCGTCGCCACAAGCGCCCATGCACTCCCCTTCCAGCAGGGTGTACTTGCCGTCGGCGGTGGTTTCCCCGAGGCCGATGCCGAGTTTCTTCGACAGATACTCGGCCGCATCCACGCCGCCCGACAAGGCACAGGGCAGATTGGTGCAGACGGTCAGCTTGTACTTACCGACCGGCTTGAGGTTGTACATGTTGTAGAACGAAGCCACTTCGTAGGCCGCCACCGGCGCGATGCCGATGTAGTTGGCGACGAACTCGATGGTTTCGGTGGCGAGCCAGCCCTGCTCCTGCTGCGCGATGCGCAGCGCGCCCATCACGGCGGAACGGCGCTGGTCGGCAGGGTATTTGGCGAGCTCGCGGTCAATCAGAGCGAGCGATTCTGCGGACAACATCAGCGGTCAATCTCCCCAAACACGATATCCTGCGTACCGATGATCGCGACCACGTCGGCGATCATGTGACCGCGGCTCATTTCGTCCAGAGCCGCAAGGTGAGCGTAGCCCGGCGCGCGGATCTTCAGGCGGTACGGTTTGTTGGCGCCGTCGGACACGAGGTAAATGCCGAATTCGCCCTTCGGGTGCTCCACCGCCGCGTAAGCCTCGCCCTCCGGCACGTGCATGCCTTCGGAGAACAGCTTGAAGTGGTGGATCAGCTCTTCCATGTTCGACTTCATCGATTCGCGCGACGGCGGCGCCACCTTGTGGTTCTCGGAAATCACCGGACCCGGGTTGGCGCGCAGCCACTGGATGCACTGCTTGATGATGCGGTTGGCCTGGCGCATCTCTTCGATGCGCACCAGGTAACGGTCGTAGCAGTCGCCGTTGACGCCGACCGGGATGTCGAAGTCCATGCGATCGTAGACGTCGTACGGCTGCTTCTTGCGCAGGTCCCATTCGATGCCCGAACCGCGCAGCATCGGGCCACTGAAGCCCAGTTGCAGCGCGCGCTCCGGCGTCACCACACCGATGCCGACGGTCCGCTGTTTCCAGATACGGTTGTCGGTCAGCAGGGTTTCGTAGTCGTCGACGCACTTCGGGAAGCGGTCGGCGAAGTCCTCGATGAAATCGAGCAGCGAACCCTGGCGGTTGGCGTTCAGCTCGGCGATCGCCTTGGCATTGCGGATTTTCGACGCCTTGTATTTCGGCATCGTGTCCGGCAGGTCGCGGTAGACGCCGCCCGGACGGAAGTACGCCGCGTGCATGCGCGCGCCCGATACCGCCTCGTAGCAGTCCATCAGGTCTTCACGCTCGCGGAACGCGTACAGGAACACCGTCATCGCGCCGATGTCGATCGCGTGCGCACCGATCCACAACAGGTGGTTCAGGACGCGGGTGATCTCGGCGAACATCACACGGATATACTGGGCGCGCAGCGGCACGTCCACGCCGGTCAGCTTTTCGATCGCCAGGCAGTAGGCGTGCTCGTTGCACATCATCGACACGTAGTCGAGACGGTCCATGTACGGCAGCGACTGGATGTAGGTGCGGGTTTCGGCCAACTTCTCGGTGCCGCGGTGCAACAGGCCGACATGTGGGTCGGCGCGTTCGATCACTTCACCGTCGAGTTCCAGCACCAGACGCAACACGCCATGCGCGGCCGGATGCTGCGGACCGAAGTTCAGCGTGTAGTTACGGATGTTAGCCACCGTAGTTCTCCTCGCGAATGATGCGCGGCGTGATTTCGCGCGGCTCGATGGTCACCGGCTGGTAGACCACGCGGGCCTCGGCCGGGTCGTAGCGCATCTCGACATAGCCGGACACCGGGAAGTCCTTGCGGAACGGATGGCCGACGAAACCATAGTCGGTCAACAGACGACGCAGGTCGGGGTGGCCGTCGAACACGATGCCGTACAGGTCGAACGCTTCGCGCTCGAACCAGTTGACGCCGTTCCAGACGCCCACCAGCGATGCGACCACCGGGAAGTCGTCGTCTTCGGCGAAGGTGCGCAGGCGCAGGCGCCAGTTGTGCTTGATCGACAACAGGTGGCAGACCACGGCGAAGCGTGGACCGTCCCACGGCTCGTCGCGGTAGGCGCTGTAGTCCATCCCGCACAGGTCGATGCATTGTTCAAAAGACAGATCGGCGTGATCGCGCAACGTGGTGGCCACGTCGGTCAGATCCGCCGCCTTGCAAACGATAGTCAGCTCGTCAAGCGCAAGCGTGGCCGAGACCAGCTTGCCGCCCAGGGCCTGCTCGACTACCGACTTGAGCGCTTCCAGTTTGGAGGCCATAGACGTAGTACCTTAACGGGCGATGGTGTAGGTGCGTTTGATCTTGTTTTGCAGCTGGATGATGCCGTACAGCAGAGCCTCGGCCGTCGGCGGACAGCCCGGCACGTAGACGTCGACCGGCACGATGCGATCACAGCCGCGCACTACCGAGTAAGAGTAGTGGTAGTAACCACCGCCGTTGGCACAGGAGCCCATCGAGATCACCCAGCGCGGCTCGGCCATCTGGTCGTAGACCTTGCGCAGGGCGGGCGCCATCTTGTTGCACAGCGTGCCGGCCACGATCATCAGGTCGGACTGGCGCGGACTCGGGCGGAACACGATGCCGAAGCGGTCGAGGTCATAACGCGACGCGCCAGCGTGCATCATCTCCACCGCACAGCAGGCCAGGCCGAAGGTCATCGGCCACAGCGAACCGGTACGGGTCCAGTTGATGAGCTTGTCTGCCGTCGTGGTGACGAAGCCCTTCTCGAGAATTCCTTCTACTCCCATTCCAGGGCCCCCTTTTTCCACAAATAGACAAAGCCAATCGTCAGGACGGCGATGAATTCAACCATCACGCCGAAACCGAACATGCCAAGCTCTTTGAACACCACGGCCCACGGAAACAGGAAGGCAATTTCCAGATCGAAAAGGATGAAGAGGATCGCGACGAGGTAGTACCGCACGTCGAACTTCATGCGCGCATCTTCGAAGGCTTCGAATCCGCACTCATAAGGCGAGAGTTTCTCAGGGTCGGGCTTATTAGGCGCAAGAATCCTACCCAGCAGAATAGGACCGACGCCGACCAAGAGCCCGACGATGACAAACAACAAGATGGGAAAGTAATTTTGCAGCATTTCCCGAACACCCCTAAAAAAAGGAGGTCGCTGACCCCCTTGGCTCCAAGTAAAAAACGCCACCGGGAAGACTCCCGGTGGCGTTTTTTTGAATGATGGTGCCGACAGTGAGACTCGAACTCACACAGCCTACGGCCACTACCCCCTCAAGATAGCGTGTCTACCAATTTCACCATGTCGGCACATACATAAACTGTTTTACTCCGGTATTTTGCTACCGGTAGGTTTGCTGTTCGCAGCGCCGCTCGGGATTTGCGGAGCTGCTTGTTGTTCTACCTTGCCAGCCATCACGCCCAGATCGCTTTTTCCGCCCCCAGACAGATAAGCGAGACCCAACGACGTGGCAAAAAATACTACAGCCGCCATAGCGGTGGTACGACTCAAGAAATTGGCCGAACCGGTTGCACCAAACAGACTGCCCGACGAACCGCCGGAACCGAATGCCGCACCCGCATCTGCACCCTTGCCGTGCTGCATCAGGACAAGAATAATGATGCTGATCGCAGAGATCAGGTTAACAACCCAAATTAGCGTCTTGAGAATTTCCATACTTTATCAACTTTTCGGCGGTTTCGCAAATCTTTCGGAACGCGCTGGCATCGAGTGAGGCACCTCCAACCAGCGCACCGTCTACGTTCGGCGTTGACAGAACCGCGTCTGCGTTCTCTGCCTTGACGCTACCGCCATAGAGGACGCGAATACTATCAGCCCCCTTGGCGTTTTGCAATACCCATTGCTTGATATACGCGTGCATCGCGGCAATCTGCTCGATCGTCGCGACCTTGCCGGTGCCGATCGCCCAGACCGGCTCGTACGCCACCACCAGATCGCCGCTCGCGCGTCCGACCAATACCTCGAGCTGCGCCGCGATCACCACCTCGGCTTGCCCGACTTCGCGTTCGGCCAAGGTTTCACCGACGCACAACACCGGCACGATACCGGCGCTACGCGTCGCGTCGAACTTGGCACCCAACAGGCTGTTGCCCTCGCCGAAGTACTGGCGACGCTCCGAGTGGCCGATCAACACATAGTCGGTCGCGAACTCGGCCAGCATCGCCGCGGACACTTCGCCGGTGAACGCGCCGTCGTCGGCAAACTGGCTGACGTCCTGCGCCGAGAGCGACAAGGGCTGGCCGGCCAGCTGTTCTGCAACGTCGGAGAGGTACACTGCCGGCACCGCGACGCTGACCCCACTCCGGTTACAGGCGGGCTCTTGCAGCAGTGCGGCGAGCAAGGCACGGTTGGCCGAACGACGGCCGTTCATCTTCCAGTTTCCGATGACCAGTTTGTCCATGAATGCGCCTGTATATAGGTAAAGTTGGCGGCATTGTATAGAAGGGATATGCGCAGCGTCCAACCGGCCGGCCCGGCGACAATCGACTACGTGTAATATTTCTGAAAAGAACTGCGACTAGGATGCGCCCATCACAACTCACGCCGCTAACTTGGAGTTCGCATGAAAACCACCGTTCGTTTGGCCGCATCGCTTGTCCTGTCGACCGCTTTCGTCGGTTCGGCCTTTGCTGCCGACATCACCGGCGCCGGAGCCACCTTCCCGTACCCGCTGTACGCCAAGTGGGCCGAGGCCTACAAGGGCAAGACCGGTAACAACATGAACTACCAGTCGATCGGCTCGGGCGGTGGCATCAAGCAGATCCAGTCGAAGACCGTCGACTTCGGCGCGTCCGACATGCCGCTGAAGCCGGAAGAACTGGAAAAATCCGGCCTGCTGCAGTTCCCGACCGTGATCGGCGGCGTGGTGCCGGTGGTCAACGTGCCGGGCGTGGGCGCCGGCCAACTGAAGCTGACCGGCCCGCTGCTGGCCGACATCTACCTGGGCAAGGTGTCCAAGTGGAACGACCCGGCGCTGGCCAAGCTGAACCCGAGCGTGAAGCTGCCGGACCAGAAGATCACCGTGGTGCGTCGCTCGGACGGCTCGGGCACCACCTTCCTGTTCACCAACTACCTGTCGAAAGTGTCGCCGGAGTGGAGCAGCAGCATCGGCTCGAACACCGCGGTGAGCTGGAAGACCGGTGTCGGCGGCAAGGGTAACGAAGGCGTCGCCAACTACGTGACCCGCATCAAGGGTTCGATCGGCTATGTCGAGTACGCTTACGCCAAGCAGAATAAGATCGCCCACGCTTCGCTGCAGAACGCCTCGGGCAGCTTCGTGCAGCCGGACGACGCGACCTTCAAGGCCGCGGCCGCCAACGCCGACTGGAAGAAGGCACCGGGCTTCTACCTGATCCTGACCAACCAGCAGGGCAAGGACAGCTGGCCGATCTCGGGCGCGACCTTCATCCTGATGCACAAGAAACAGGACAAGCCGGCACAGGCCGAAGAAGCACTGAAGTTCTTCGACTGGGCGTACAGCAACGGCGACGGCATGGCCCAGAAGCTTGACTACGTGCCGATGCCGGCCGCCACCAAGACGCTGATCCGCGACAGCTGGAAGCAAATCAGCGACGCCAATGGCAAGGTGCTGTGGAAGTAATTCGCCCCTGAGCGGGTCGTCGGTCGAGCCCGATCGACAACCGGGCGAAAAGGCCGGGGATACCCTCCCCGGCTTTTTGTCTTAACTCTAAGAGCTTTGCATGGACAAGTACCCGAACGAGCAATACCTGCAGCGTCAAGAGCTTGGCATGGGCAAGTATCAGAACGCGCAACACCTGCAGCGCCAGCTGTTGCTCGACAAACTCTTCCGATTGCTGACCCGCAGCTTCGCCTTCCTGGTGTTGGTGCTGCTGGTCGGCATCCTGCTGTCGCTGCTGGTCGGCGCGCTGCCGAGTATCGAGGCGTACGGTTGGCGCTTCCTCACAAGTAGCTCCTGGGACCCGGTCGGTAGCAAGTTCGGCGCGCTGGTGCCGATCTACGGCACGCTGGTGACCTCGTTCATCGCGCTGTTGATCGGCGTGCCGGCCAGCTTCGGCATCGCCTTGTTCCTGACCGAGCTGTGCCCGGTGTGGCTGAAGCGCCCGCTCGGCATCGCGGTGGAACTGTTGGCCGGCATTCCGTCGATCATCTACGGCATGTGGGGCCTGTTCGTGTTCGCGCCGTTCTTCGGCGAGCATATCCAGCCGTGGCTAATCGAGCACGCCGGCGAGTGGCCGCTGGTCGGTTTCCTGTTCCAGGGCGCGCCGATGGGCATCGGCATCTTCACCGCCGGCCTGATCCTGGCGATCATGATCATCCCGTTCATCGCCTCGGTGATGCGCGACGTGTTCGAGATCGTACCGACGATGCTGAAGGAATCGGCGTACGGCCTGGGCTCCACCACCTGGGAAGTGGTGCGTTACGTGGTGCTGCCGTACACCAAGACCGGCGTGGTCGGCGGCGTGATGCTCGGCCTGGGCCGCGCGCTCGGCGAGACGATGGCGGTCACCTTCGTGATCGGCAACTCGAGCAACCTCGCCACCGGCCTGTTCGAGCCGGGCAACTCGATCGCCTCGTCGCTGGCCAACGAGTTCGCCGAAGCGAACGGTAAGCTGTACCTGGCCTCGCTGATCGAGCTGGGCCTGATCCTGTTCTTCATTACCTTTGTCGTTCTTGCCTGCTCCAAGCTGCTGCTGTTGCGCCTGAAGAAGCAGGAAGGCCGACCGACCTGACGCGAGACTCCTAGATAATGAATCCCGCCATCTATCGGCGTCGCCGTTTCGTCAACGCGTTCAATATGGCCGCGTCGATGTTCGCCATGTTGTTCGGCCTGTTCTGGCTGGCCTGGATCCTGTGGACGCTGTTCGCGCACGGCTTCGCCGGCCTGACGCTCGACGTGTTCGCCCAGAGCACCCCGCCGCCGGGCAGCGCCGGCGGCCTCGCCAACGCGATCTACGGCAGCCTCTTGATGACCTTGTTCGGCACACTGTTCGGCACGCCGGTCGGCATCCTGGCCGGCGTCTATCTGGCCGAATTCGGCCAACGCGGCTGGCTCGCGCCGGCCACCCGTTTCATCAACGACATCCTGCTGTCGGCGCCGTCGATCGTGATCGGCCTATTCGTCTACGAGGTGTACGTGATCTCGGTCGGCCACTTCTCCGGCTGGGCCGGCTCGTTCGCGCTGGCATTGCTGGTGATTCCGGTGGTGGTGCGCACCACCGAGAACATGCTGCGCCTGGTGCCCAACAGCCTGCGCGAAGCGGCGGCGGCGCTCGGTGCGCCGCAGTGGAAGGTGATCATGCAGGTGACGCTGCGCTCGGCCAAGGCCGGGGTGATCACCGGCGTCCTGCTGGCGGTGGCGCGGATTTCCGGCGAGACCGCGCCGCTGTTGTTCACCGCGCTGAACAACCAGTTCTGGAACAGCAATATGAACCAGCCGATGGCCAACCTGCCGATGGTGATCTTCCAGTTCGCGATGAGCCCGTACGAGGACTGGCACACGCTGGCCTGGGCCGGTGCCTTGCTGATCACCCTGTCGGTACTGACCCTGAACATTCTTGCTCGCTGGCTCGCCAGCCAGAAAACCGCTTCGCATTAAGGCTTGACGGACATGACCATCAACACCACCAAGCTCCAGGTCAACGACCTGAACTTCTACTACGGCAATTTCCACGCGCTCAAGGGCATCAACCTGCAGATTCCGGCCAAGAAGGTCACCGCCTTCATCGGCCCGTCCGGCTGCGGCAAGTCGACGCTGCTGCGCACCTTCAACCGGATGTTCGAGCTGTATCCGGGCATGCGCGCCGAAGGCGAAATCCTGCTCGAGGGCGACAACATCCTCGGCAGCAGCATCGACGTGAACCTGCTGCGTGCCAAGGTCGGCATGGTGTTCCAGAAGCCGACGCCGTTCCCGATGTCGATCTACGACAACGTTACCTTCGGCGTGAAGCTGTACGAGAGCCTGTCGCGTTCCGAAATGGACGACCGGGTGGAGTGGGCGCTGAAGAAGGCGGCGCTGTGGGAAGAGGTGAAGAACAAGCTCAAGCAGTCGGGCAACTCGCTGTCCGGCGGTCAGCAGCAGCGTCTGTGTATCGCCCGCGCGGTGGCGTCGAAGCCGGAAGTGCTGCTGCTCGACGAACCGACCTCGGCGCTCGATCCGATCTCGACCGCGCACATCGAGGAGCTGATCCACGAGCTGAAGGAGGACTACACCATCGCGATCGTCACCCACAATATGCAGCAGGCCGCACGGGTGTCCGACTACACCGCCTATATGTATCTGGGCGAGCTGATCGAGGTGGACGACACCGACCGGATCTTCACCGCGCCGAAGAAGAAGGCGACCGAGGATTACATCACCGGCAAATTCGGCTAAAAAAAAGTCGGCCGAAGTCTTGACAACCCCCGCCCGACGCGGGGGTTTTTCGTTATTTATTAGCCGCTTAGCCGGCTACCCAGACGTAATAACCCTCCATCCGTCAAGGATTGCCAGCCCCGGCTGTGCGATTCGCACCAACGCCGTAGCAAAGTTGACTTATCCACTTGACGCAACCGGCCCAGCCGCCAACAATCGCGCCTTCTTTAAAACATATGCGTAACAGTCATGCTGGACCTCTTTTCAGGGTTGGACATGTATGTGGCCATAACCCTGGTCCTGTCGTTGGGATTTGTCCTCGCCTTCGAGTTCATCAATGGCTTTCACGATACCGCCAACGCGGTCGCGACCGTCATCTACACCCAGTCGATGAAGCCGCAGCTGGCCGTGGTCGCGTCCGGCCTCTTCAACTTCCTTGGTGTGCTCGCCGGCGGCCTGGCTGTTGCCTACGCCATCGTGCACCTGCTGCCGGTCGACCTGCTGGTTTCGGTCAACACCGGCAAGGGCCTGGCGATGGTGTTCGCGCTGCTCGCCGCGGCGATCATCTGGAACCTCGGCACCTGGTACTTCGGCCTGCCGGCGTCGAGCAGCCACACCCTGATCGGCGCCATCCTCGGCGTCGGCATCACCAATGCGCTACTCAACCACGGCGCGGCGGCCGACGGCATCAACTGGGCGAAGGCCATCGACGTCGGTATGTCGCTGTTGGTCTCGCCCTTGGTCGGCTTCCTGGTCGCCGGCATCCTGCTGGCGCTGCTGCGCCGCTTCATGCCGCTGTCGAACGTGCACAAGTCGCCGTTCCAGCGTCAGCAGATCGAGGGCCGCAAGCACCCGCCGTTCTGGACCCGCTTTATGCTGATCCTCTCGGCGATGGGCGTGAGCTTCGCGCACGGTTCGAACGACGGCCAAAAGGGCGTCGGCCTGATCATGCTGGTGCTGATCGGCATCGTACCGGCCAAGTTCGTCGTCAATCTGGACAGCACGCCGTACCAGATCGAACGCACCCGCGACGCCGCGCTCCACCTGCAGAGCTTCTACAACAGCAACCAGGTGCTGATCGCCAACACCTACCCGGCCAAGGCCGACAGCGCGGCGAGCGCGGCCGGCAACGACCACTGCCGGCTGGCCGACACCAATGAGCGGGTCCATACGCTGCTCGGCCTGCTCGGCGACACCCCGAGCTACCGGCGCCTGAGCGCCGCGCAGCGCTGGGAAGTGCGTACCAACCTGCTGTGTCTGGACGAGTCGGCCAAGCTCGCCGCCAAGCTGCCGGGGCTGAAGGAAGCCGACAAGCAGCACATCGCCGAGCTGCGCAAGGACCTGTCGGCTACGACCGAGTACGCGCCGCTGTGGGTGATCCTGGCGGTGGCGACCGCGCTCGGCGTCGGTACGATGATCGGCTGGAAACGCGTGGTACTGACCGTCGGCGAGAAGATCGGCAAGAAGGACATGACCTACGCCCAGGGCGTCTGCGCGCAGCTGACCGCGGCGGTGTCGATTGGCCTCGCCAACCTGTTCGGCATGCCGGTGTCGACCACCCATGTGCTGTCGAGCGGTGTGGCCGGCACCATGGTCGCGGAACGCGCCGGCCTGCAGTGGTCGACCATTCGCAACATCCTGCTCGCCTGGCTGTTCACGCTGCCGGCTTCGATGGGGCTGGCCGCCGGCCTGTACTACGGCGCGACGCTGTTGCTCGGCTAAGGTCGGCCGAGCACCCAGCACAAAGCCACCGCTCGCGGTGGCTTTTTTCTTGAGCCGCTAACGAGCGCATAGCCGAGTTTCTGCGTAGCTAAAACCCTCCCGGTGTTGTTGCCCTGCCGTACTACTTGTACGGTCTGCGGCAGGGCGGCGAGCAGAACCGCTTCGCTGGGTTTTGTTAGCGTCTCTTATTTATTGCATTTTGCATTCGGCCGGTTTGAGCCAGGTCAAGCGCTCGTGCCGGAACCATTGATGGCCATTTTATAAAAAAACTAATATGGCGGGGCTTCATCATGGTTTCTCCTTTGTTGTTTGCAGCAATCCCTTTCGCCCCAGCTCCTCCGTCGGGGCCTTTTTTTGGCCGATCCGCCGCGGCTGTCGACACTTGCCTTTCTATGAAAATTCTTTTTTATTTAATTCTTGAAGAGAAGATAAATAGCTTCTACCATGGCAGCTCATTCATCATGGTTTCTCCTTTTTGTTGCTTACCACAACAAAGCCGCCCCGACTGCTTCGTACCAGTTCGGGGCGTTTTTTTTGCCTGCGGCCGGCGTCAGGCCTTGAGGAACTGCTCGCGTCCGGCCAGCCAGCGCGCCAGGTGCGCCTCGGCCTCGTTCGGCCAACGTTTCAGCATTTCCGGCGCCAGCTGGCGCGCCTCTTCCAGCAGTTCAAGATCCTCTTCCAGATTGGCGAAGCGCAACATCGGCAGGCCGCTCTGGCGCGCGCCGAGAAACTCGCCGGGGCCGCGGATATGCAGGTCCTGGCGGGCGATCTCGAAGCCGTCGGTGTTCTCGAAGATCACCTTCAGCCGCGCCTTGGCGAGCTCGGACAGCGGCGTCTCGAACAGCAGCACGCAGACGCTCTTGGCGCTGCCGCGGCCGACCCGGCCGCGCAGCTGGTGCAACTGAGCGAGCCCCATCCGTTCGGCGTGCTCGATCACCATCAGGCTGGCGTTCGGCACGTCTACCCCGACCTCGATCACCGTGGTCGCCACCAGCACCTGCATCCAGTTGCCGGAGAACTGCCCCATCACCTCGGCTTTCTCACTAGCCTTCATCCGACCGTGCACCAGGCCGACCGCGAGTGGCGCCAAATCCTCAGTCAGTTGCTGGTGGGTGTCGACAGCAGTTTGTAGCTGCAGCGCTTCCGACTCCTCGATCAGCGGGCAGACCCAGTAGGCCTGGCCGCCCGCGGCGCAGGTGCGCCGCACGTAGTCGACCACCTCGTCGCGGCGTGCCGCACCAACCAGCTTGGTGACGATCGGGGTGCGGCCGGGCGGCAGCTCGTCGATCACCGACACGTCGAGGTCGGCGTAGAAGCTCATTGCCAGCGTGCGCGGGATCGGCGTCGCCGACATCATCAGCTGGTGCGGCTCGCCGCCCTTGTCCTTCAGCGCCAGGCGCTGGCCAACGCCGAAGCGGTGCTGCTCGTCGACGATGGCGAGGCCGAGGTTCTGGAACGCCACGTCGCCCTGGAACAGCGCGTGGGTGCCGACCGCCAGCCGGGCGCGGCCGTCGGCCACCGCGGCGAGCGCCTCGGTCTTCTGCTTCTTCTTCAGGCTGCCGGACAGCCAAGCCACCTCGATGCCGAGCGGCGCGAGCCAGCCGGACAGTTTCAGGAAATGCTGCTCGGCGAGGATTTCGGTCGGCGCCATCAGCGCCACCTGGAAGCCGGCCTCGATCGCCGCAAGCGCCGCCATCGCCGCGACGATGGTCTTGCCGCTGCCAACGTCGCCCTGCAGCAAGCGATGCATCGGGTGCGGCTTGGCGAGATCAACGAGGATTTCACCGACCACTTTCTGCTGCGCACCGGTCAGCGCGAACGGCAGCGTGGCCGTCAACTGACCACGCAACTCGCCGTGATCGGCGATCACCGGCGCGCGCCCCTGGCGGCGGGCGCGGTACGCGAGCCGCATCGACAGCTGCTGCGCCAAGAGCTCGTCGAACTTCAGCCGCTGCCAGGCCGGCAGGTTCGGGTCGGTCAATGCCTTGGCGGAAAAGTCGGGAGTCGGCGAGTGCAAGAGCCGCACCGCGTCGGCGAACGGCACCAGGTCCAGCTTCTGGCGGATCTCGATGGGCAGGGTGTCGGCCAGCGATTGCGCCTTCAGCTCGCTCTGCACCAGGCGGCGCAGCACCGGCTGGGTCAGGCCGTTGACGGTCGGGTAGATCGGCGTCAGCCGCTCGGCGAGCGGCGCCCCCTCCTCCACCTCGCGCAGTTTCGGGTGGACCATCTCGTCGCCGTGAAAGCCGCGGCGGACCTCGCCGAGCGCGCGAATGCGTTTTCCCTTGGCGAGTTGGCGCTGCTGCGAGGGGTAGAAGTGGATGAAGCGCAGCACCAGCGTGCCGCTGCTGTCCTCGATCTGTACCACCAACTGCTTGCGCGGCTTGAACTGCACCTCGGCGGCGATCACCTCGCCCTCGACCAGCACCGGCGAGCCGTACGGGGCGTCGACGATGCGGAACAGATGGGTTTCGTCCTCGTAGCGCAGCGGCAGGTGCAGCACCAGGTCGAAGCGGCTACGCAGGCCGAGTTTTTCCAGTTTCTTGGCGGTGGCCGGGGCGGCCAGCACCGGCTGGCGGGCAAGGTCGATGGCGTTCATGAGGGGGATTGTAAGGGATTCGTCGTGATTGGGCGGGGATGCGGGTGGTTTTCACTCGTTATCGTTATGAAATTGGTGGCATTTGTGAAAAGGGTAGCGTTGTCGGTCTCGCCCGACTGGCGACCTCCTTTCTTTGCTTCGCCAAAGAAAGGAGGCAAAGAAAGGCGACCCCACGACGCCGGCCCGCTTTGCGGGCTACCCTGCGGGCGCCACGGCCAACGGGCGGCTGCGCAACTCGCGCCGACTGCGTCGGCACTCGGACAGTGCTCGCCGACACCTCCCGTTGACCGTGACGTCCTCGGCGGCGTCGAAGGGGATTTGGTGGTCGTGGGTGGCCGTTGTGAATCAGACAGGTAACTCTGTTTTGAGGGTTGGGATCGTAACTGTGGATAAAACCGCAGGTGGTGCTGTTGCTGTGGATAAATGGCAAGATTGACCGAAAGCGCTGATGCTCGATCCGGCCGGATAAGACAGGCTTCGGCCAACCTTAGTGAATAGTGAATCAGCCCGCAGACCACAACGGCTTTTAAACCTTTACGAATCCGACTACGCCGCAATCGTCCTGCCCGTCCCCTTTGCGCTGCCGAGCGATCGTCAAGCGGCCGGGTCTTAAGCCGCCGCTTGTTCGAGTGGGCGGACGTTAGCCGCCCGCGAGTTCGGCGGCGCCTGGCCGCTTGGCAGGCGTGAGGGAAGCCGAAGGCCAGGATATGTGGGTCTATTAACCACTGTTTATGTCATTGACAAAAACTACGAACAATGTATAATGTCAAATCATTTTTCAATCATAAGTAAAGGCTGGTACTCACGTCATCCACTGAAAGTACCTAGATTTGTTCAACACACTAAAGGTACTTCCATGGATTATATTGAATACCAGCATGAGCAATCCGTTGCTCACTTTCTTGTCCAGCAGTTTCTCGCCTCTGCCTCCACTGGCAACCATCTAGCAGTAGTTCTTACCCTAAAACAGGGTATCCGTTTGTACGGGTCGATTTGGGAACCAATTACCAGATTGGAATGCGAAAGGCTCGCCGAAGAGATTCTTAAGCGGCTAAACCGTGCAGTCTTTGGCAAAGCCTATCAACGATTTCATAAGAAAGTGAAAGTGCTTTGCTCTCTAGAAGGCGAAACTTCAGGGCAACGTTTGCACCTAAACTTTGCAATAGAAATACCTGACGGGCGTAGCAAGAAAGAGGTCGAGAAAAAATTTGAAAGCAGTCTAAATGGGCTACGTTGGATCGAGGGGCGCCGTAAATTTATTAAACCTGTAGAAGCCCTTGAAGAATGTAATCGCTGGGCTGGCTATATAAATAAAGAACCGAATTCAGCACTAATTAATCTTTGTAATTTTTCATAAGTACTCACGAAAAATGAAACTCAACAATTTGTACTCCCCGCCTTCATCTACCCCCACCCATGGTGGGGTGTCCCTTTGCATAAGCATGTGGACTTCATTTTTCCTATCGAGCTTGTCGGTGCGTGTTAGTCATCCTAGCTACGGAACTATCGTTGAAGATGAGAGCACCAAACAAGGATCGCATAACTGCACCTTGTTAAGGGTAGGTATTGTCTAAAGAAACGTAACTGTTATGAAGTACCCTGCCAATATTAAATCCTTGATGCTGAAAAATGATCGACATAAAGACAATCATATCTCTTTTTAGAAAATCATACACATCATTCATTATTCTAGTAGTTTTAGGTAGTGTCTTGCTGGTATGGTTCTTTAATGAATATAAGGCTCTTTTGCAACAAAGAGACGACCTATCAGGTCAGTTAAAATCCGTTGCAGAGCAGAAAATAAATTTTGAGCGATATAAGTCAGAGCAACTAACAGACCTTAATAAACGTACCTTAGATCTTGATAAGAAAGAATACATTCTTAATCAAGAGATAGAGAAATACCAAGGTCAGGTTAGTACACTGAAACAACGGTATAATGATATTACTGTTGCCGCTGCAGAACTGGGGCGAGAGAAGGCTTCTGTTAGCCAGATTCAACTTACTAAAGAAGCAGAAGTAAAAATACAAACCCTGATGTCCGAGTTCTCGGCACTTGGTGTCGACTTGGATGAACAAGTGCACTGTGATGATCAAGCCGGTCAGCAGCGATATAATAGAGCAAAAGCTAAATTTTCAGAGATAGAAGCAGTTGTAGATGCAGCCGGCTTAAGACAGAAATACAGTGGTTTTTTGTTTCATAATAGAGGCCCCGCCTATCTTGGCTGCACCAGGCTGAAGTAGCTCTCCCTTCATTGTTAAAAGTAAAGCCCCAAATGGGGCTTTACTTTTTTTTATCTAACGAATGGATGTAATCTTTCCGATCAGCCATTCGCTTCATGAACAAACTTTACCAGTTGCTTGATTTGCTTATCAAGGTCGAAGCAGTCTAATTGTGCTTTTGATTTCTCCACTTCTCTAGCGATCTTAACTTTGTCGACATTATCATGTACTTTCCCTTTGCCATCCACAAAGGGAAGTACATGCTCATACTTTCCCGTGGCTAACTGTTTAGAGTATCTTCCGTCATAAACAGTAGCTAATGCTACTTCCATCGTTGCTTGGTCAACATAATTTTCTATCTCTCTTCCTGCTGTTACCCATGCGAAGCCAGGCCCCTTGTCAAACTCTTCGATGACTCTCTTTTTGGTTCCATTGAGAGGCTTTTGAGCGCTGGACTTATCACTATCGATTAAGATTACAGCATTCCTGTTGATTCTACGAAGTGAAATGAACTCAGTAACGTCAGGATCTTCAGCGCTTAAATGACTTAATAATCTTCCACCATAGAACATAATCGAGTAATGAATTCCCTCTACTAGATCAGAGTCTATACATGAAATCCAATGTCGTACGTAAATTCTATCAGAGGGACCCTCGACCCAAATAATCGCATTGGACTGCAGAATGTCCGATGCGCGATATCCTAAGTCCCTGCAGATCCCATGTTTTAGAGCCGATGTTGGTGCGTGACTAACCTTTGTCTCACCATCATGATTCGTTACATGGAAGATCTGCGCATTAAATCCATCAATAAAAGAAGCCGAATGAGTAGCGATGAAATATTGATTTGAAGTATTGTCAATCAAATACCTCATGAACTTCCGTTGTAATAATGGGTGAAGGTGAATCTCTGGCTCTTCGATACACACTACACTGTTACTTGTTAAAGTACAGAATGCAGCCATCATGATGACTTCATGAATACCCGTCCCTAATGAGGAAAGAGGCAATACCTTATCACTCATATGAACAAGAATATGCTCGCGATCATGTGGTATTTCTATTCTTGCCGACTCGTTATCTGTCACCGCCCTAAGGAACTGGTTGATTTTTTCAAAGGTATCTCTTTTCCAAAGCTCGGTAAATTTCGGGTTTTGTAACTCCGCAAGTTTATCAATTACCCCCTTGCCGCTATAATCGTCAAATTCCTCGCCTTTTTGTCCGACTTCCCTTATTGCAGGTATCAAAACAACACTAGGAATATTAAGTTCTGTATGGTTTAGAAGTGCGCTTAACGTGCCAGGTATCCAGTGTTCCCTCAAGTCCCCATCTCCGAGACGTGTTAAGGCCGCCCAAATATGTTGCCACTGTTGTGGTGCTAACTTATTAATTAATGCGGACTCATCAGCGTAGCGAAGCTTAACTAAGCCTTGTACTGGATCAAGGTCAATCCAAACAAGGTCATCCCTTTCAATGGCTGATAATACTATCTTGATATAATCAAGAATAGCTGACGAATTACGATTAGTTTTATAATCCTTTAACGAAGGAAATTCAAAAAGATGTGAAGGGATGCCAATGGAAAATGAGGTTTGATACAATGAGGCACCAAGGTGCAAGTCTAATGGGTCGATATTAAAATTAGACCTTGATCCTGTCGGCCTTTTTTTGCTAAAAGAAATGCAGTCACGTAGGTACTTGGCAATGAAAATCAGGATGCACGACTTGCCGGCATTGTTGGGGCCAATGAATATATTGATGTTGCCAAATTGGCTAATAACTTGTTCACTTGACCCAATGCCTCGAAAGTTTTTCAAAGAAATGCCATGTATAAACTTTTGCAGCATGTCAGCTCCGGCGGATGGTGATTAAATATACGGCGTGCTTCATAACTTCGCAGGCGAGTAGATTGATTGGAACATGGTACAGCCAACTTTGTCCAAAAGGTTCACCTTTTGGTCCATCTCAGCTCTTCATCGTTGCTTGGTGGACCATTGCTGTTGATTTCAAATTTGGTCCATGAAATAATTTGGTCCAACGTAAATGAACCAGACAGTGAGGCCAGCATGGCAGTGATTGGCTATCTGAGAGTCAGCACCGACGACCAGACAACAGAGAATCAGAAGAAAGCCATCGAGGAACGCTACAAGGTGGACAGATGGTATGCGGATGAAGGCGTTTCCGGCAGCGTAAAGGCTCTAGAACGGACTGCTTTCAAATCGATGTATCAAGACTACCTTCGAGACGAAGATATGCTGATAGTGGCTGCTGTGGACCGTCTAGGGCGGGATACGATCGATGTTCTCAGTACAGTCAATGCGTTGACCGATAAAGGGGTCCACATCATCAGCTTGCGAGAAGGTTTCGATCTGTCGACCCCAATCGGGAAAGCGATGTTGACTATGCTGGCGGCAGTGGCTGAACTAGAAAAAGCAAACATCAAAGAACGTCAGATGGCTGGAATAGTCAGAGCCAAGGCGGAAGGTAAGGTGTGTGGCAGGAAGAAAGCCATCGATGATGCTGAGGTGGTGGCTTGGCGTGCTGCGAATCAAGCCAGCATCAAGACGACGGCTGAGTTCTTTGGTATTGGCACCAGTAGCGTGAAACGTGCCCTCTTAGCATACAAAATTCGTGAGGCAAGGCCCTAACAATGAACGATATTCAGCGCGAGAACAATCTGGTTGAGAATTTGCTTCTGGTTCATCGTATCATCGGTGGCTTTACAGGCTTACAAAAGCCTGACGAGATGAACTATCTGGGCAGCGAACGTTGGCATGATAACTGCTTCGCGACTCACGAAGGCTCAGATCTCTCATGATTGCCTAATCAGATCAGACACATAACATAGAAGCGTCAGCGTTACTGACCGCCACATGATCGATTACCACCGACTTTCTTACCAAGGAAAACACATGGACCTCAAAAGTCTGGACTACCCGCAGCTGATCGCTCTGAAAAACGATGTTGAGCGTGAGCTGAAGTCCCGCGAGAGCGAAGAGAAGGCCAAGGCCAAGCGGCAGATCATGGATCTGATCAAGACCTATGGCCTGAGTGCAGATGAAGTGCTGGGCAAGGCTAAGAAAGAGCGTGCCCCGGTTGAAGCAAAGTACCGCAACCCGGCTGATGCGACTCAAAATTGGTCCGGCCGTGGCCGTAAGCCGCTCTGGGTACAACGACTGTTGGATACGGGCAAGTCACTAGAAGATCTGGCGATCTAATCACTCTTTGCACTATATATTTAAAAAACCCCACACAAGTGTGGGGTTTTTTAAACCTTATTCCACTTTTATTTTTTGCTTCTCTGACCTTGCTGGAATAACTATATCTAAAGCTTTCCATAGCATTTTATGTATGTGAATCGATGAGCTACCTTTGTATTGACCTTCCGACACACCTCTGTCGTCAAGGTATGACCAACTAACTTTATCTGTTGCCTGTGGCTTAATTCCAATTGCAGATGTTGTGTATAAAATGCAGAGTAGTTTTATTAATAATGCGCTCTGACTTTTTTTGCCATCCACATAATCAGTTATTAACGCTGAAAGTGGGTCATCGCTTTGTAGGTCAATCCAGCTCTCAGTGATTTCATTCTCTAGCTGATTTTTTGTTATCTCGGTGAATTTAAAACTTGGCTGTCTACTTCTTAGTATTGACAGGTAGTCGTAGAAGTTTGGATATGCAGCACTCCACTCATCAGCTAAAGACCTTAGTCGACCATTAGAGTATTTTTTTTCTGCATCTTGTACTATTGAAGGTGACACATACTCTTTTCCTTCACAGAGTTCAATGCAGCAGTTAACAAAAGCAATAACATCTCTAGGCCTATTCAGCGTCCTCTGGATGACATAATCGATAGCAGTTTCACCTCTCACGCTACCACGAAATGCCTCATCGAATGTTACTTTCTTTTGAGTGTACTGTTCCCGTATTAGTTTTTCGATGCGCAGATCAAGCAACTGTTTTAGTTGGTGCGGCTTCCACCTCAAGTTCAAGAATAATGACTCATACTTTTCCTCTTGAAATCCCGCATCTCTTGTTTGGTCAAAAACTCTTCTCAGTAAATCCTCCCGCAAAGAAACAATTATTTTTACTGGACGAACTCGCTGAAATGATTTTACCGTCTCAATCAATGCCCTTATCAGCTTCAATCTGATTTTCTCATCCACCCAGGACTCGTCAAGTCGATCAATCACAATGTAATATCTATGTTTTTGATCAGTAAATATCTCATCTGCTAAAAGTGAAACGATTTCACCGAGCTCACGGACTTGGTTTTGATTGACTATTGTTTGTGCTTTATGAACAATTTCTGCCTTAACCTCTTCATTAAGGGCTTTTGCCCCAGCAAGGTTTAAAGAGAAAGATTGAGCACTAGATCCAATGCTTGAAGTAAGTTTACTCTCTAGCTTGCTCGTGAACTCTTTGACGCGCATTTCTGTGTCTTGCCAAAACTGACTCCCCCATGACTGCATATAATCGATTGCTTTCTTTTTCGCTTCATCGCGCTCGAATATGCCCAACAGATTGTTAAGGAATCCTGACGGGTCTTTTTGAGATATTCTGTACTTCTTTTTCAATAATTCAACTACAAAAACATGCTTCCATAGTAATTGATAAAACAAGTCCAGCTTGACGCCGGCTGTTTCGAAAAATTGAATAATGTCAGAGTTGGAAACAAAATTAAGCGATAGCTCTTCAGCCTTGATCTCTATTGCATTCTCTGAAGTTTCTTTTAGTCTTGATAATAGCGCGCTTTTGCCCGCCCCAACTCGTCCAATAACGAGTCTTTTCGGATCATTGCAATCTAAAAGTACATCTAGATCACCAGTATCAAAAAAGCAGTCTCTCAGAAATCGTTCATCAGACTCTGCATCCATTGCACCAATGGAACTATTTCTTTTAAAAACATATCTCATTATTAACCTACCCCTCTTTTTTTATTGCCCCATGAGAATCTCTTCCCATGTGACTAATACATTGATAGCGGTTTCTGATTTCCGTTGAGAAGGCATTGTTTGCAATATTAATTTAGCATAAAATATGCTAATTTGAATAACTATCTTCTCTACAAGGAACCGCCATGAGTGGCAATGTGCTAGCCAGAATCTTCTTCATCAACACCGCTCTACAGTTCACCGCCTGGACCTCGGGCCGCATCACCCTAGGCCAGTTCCTCTGGCGTGGGATCATTAAGCCCGCACTGTTCTGGGTGGTCGTTCTAGCGATCGTCTGGGGCATCGTGATTGGCGTGATGCTCCACAACAATGAACCCAAATCCAGCCGAGCCAAAACCGTTCCGACCAGCGAACGAGTCGTTGAACCGGTGCACTCGGAACCAGTGCCCGAAGAGCCCCAGCCGAAGGTACAACGTCCAGTGATGACGACTGACAAGGCGCCTGAAGCCGTACCTGTGCCCCAAGCGGAGACCGCTGTAGCAGAGTCTGGAACGCAGTCCACCATGCCAGAGATGGCCACCTTGAAGGCGCTGGATGATGAAATCAATGCGGTCTGGAAAGAGGTAAGACATACGCTGCCAGAAGAAGCTTACATCCAGCTTCGGGCGGAACAACGCGCCTGGGTCAAAGCAAAAGACCGCGAACAGGATCCATCTCTCAGAGCGAAGATGTACGAGTTTCGGATTCGTGAGCTGAAAGAGCGGATTCAGCAGTACCAGTAGCGCAACGGATTTGTGCAAATGACAAAGCCCGACCCCTTTCAGGGGGTGGGCTTTTTACAACGTAGCTACCTACGCGCACTTCCTAAAATACGAAGAAACAGTGAACCGCTTTTTGCAATTTCTTATTCGTTTTTGCCTGAGCTAAAGCGCTATGGTAATCTGCGCCCATGCTTCGGGTCGGTAACTGATTCGTTAAGTGAATCCCACTCTGCCATCGCTGCGCCCGCATAAGACTCAATAGAGTAAAGAGTTCCTTCTAGAGACTCAGTTCTCTTTTTTAAGTCATTTAGAGACGATTGAATGTCTTCTAGTCGCATCCTTGCGTCATCCATATTGATTAGCACTAGTTTGGCAGCCAGCGTAAATCTACTGACGTAGTACCAAACCGTGATCAGTAACATGGTCAGAATAACCAGCCCGATTTCCACTAGATCGATGAGTCCCATCTCCGCTCCAATCTAACTGAGAAGCTTGGACTTCTTGCGCTGTTTCTTTGACTGCTTCACTGTATCATCCGGTGTCTCATCTTGAGACTTGTGCTCCAGTAGCAGCATCGCCCGTCGTAGGTCCTGGACGTTCTCTTGCAGCAGTTCCTTCATAGCTCGCTCACTGGCCAATTCGGGCTGCAGGCGCTAATTCTCAGAATTGCTTTGCAAGGTCTTTGAAGCAGCTGTAGCTGCTACAGGTTGAGTGGTTTTCTTGTTAGACACGCGTACCTCCATCAATGCAACTGAAGAGCTATGAAAATAGTAAGCCGCACAAAGAAAATCAATGCTAATGTTCTTGATGGTGCACAGTTTCCAGTTCAGCTCTAGCTCTCAGTCTGCAGCCGATTACTCGCTTAACATCTCTGTATCGCCGAATGATTTTTCAATCCAAGGAAAAAATGCAGAGGGTTCTTCATTTAGCATTTCATCATAAGTCATCGCATTGTCAAATTTGTGCTTATAGCCATGTGAACTGGTCGGATCAAGAACAATGGTCACTACTCGGCCAGACTTGAATATAACTCCATAAGATTTTGATTTGTCGAGATATTTCTGTGATTGGTAGTTTAGCAATCGCTCACGTAGTCCCACATCCGGTTCATTCTCTTGTAGAAATGTGGCCATTTTTGCCTGTTGACTTGCCCTGAAAGGCTCACTCCCTTTGGGGTAGATGACGATCTGCTCGACCAGTTCGCGAATGCGTTGTTGCAGGCTGGATCGCACTGTTCCTTTTTGATCGCCTTCCAGATCCTGTAATTGGGCGATCAAACTCAATGACTCGGTTGCATTGGTGCGAATGCGTTCTGGGGCTCGGGTGAGCTCAGCTTGCTTCGCCTCCAGCAGATCAATCGCTTCCGTCAAATGTGCAACATCGGTCTCCAAGATGGTAATCCGTTCAATAATGGCTCTAGGTGGGCTGCTGCTGACCTCGTCTTCAATCGCACTCATCCATGTTTCTATCTTCCTCTGCTGATCTTGTCGCTGAGCGCGTAACGCGATCAGTTGCTCACCCAGTACCTTCAGTTCATTGTCGTCTTGCTCTTGGGCGAGCAATGAGGCTAGGCCAACCTCATGGGCGAAGTGGAAGAACGTCTGTTCCAAGTCGGCATAAGGAAAACCACTGCCCACATTGCAACCTAGCCCCCGACGTGCGCTGTCGCAGACCAGATATTTGCGATTCATGCTGCCGCGATCTCGCAGTGAAGCACTGCCCTTGCAATAGCCACACCGAACTGTGCCAGAGAACAAGTTCGCGACATGAACGCCTCGCCGTCCACCTTTGAAGCGTCTTGGCTTCAACGAGTCTTGTACCGCGTTGAACAGTGCCAGGGTGATGATCGCTGGGTAGTAGTCCTCAATGGAGGGCAACTGGATGCGTTGGTTGTCCTTCAAGATTGTGGGGGTCATCTCCCCTAGAACAGCCCGGTTGGCCCAGAGCTTCTGGATGTAAGACTTGTGCCACGTCTTGGTTCGACCCCAGGTCGGGGTTTTCAGCTCGTTCAGTTTGCGGACTACCGCGTCTGCCCCATACCCCTCGACCGCCCACTGATAAATCTGCTGGATCACCTGGACCCGCTCTTCGATCGGCTCAAACTCATCACGCTCGGCACTGAGCTTGAGCCAAAGCGGGCATTTGCTGCTCATCTTGGTGACGGGCGCCTGTGTCCGCTTGGCCTGCCACACGGCTTTCGAACGCTGGCTTTTGATCTCAGACTCTTCGTGCGCCCGGATCATGACTAGTAGGCTCATGATCAGTTGATAGGGGGTATCGCTGATGGACTGCGAAGAATACGTCTGCTGATCGGCCAGGGTGACAATGGTTACCCCTAGCTCCAAGATTTCCTGGAACAGCGCGAGTGCCGTGAAGATATCGGCTCGGGACAGCCGATCCAGAGATTCGACCAGCAGATAGGCATTTGCCGGAATTTTGCCAATCTTCACGGCATCAATGAAGCGCCGTAGGTTACCGGTTTTGGCGTTGTCAGCATAGAAAGCAGAAACCCCAAGATCTTTGAAGGAATCGGTGCACAGATCAAGATCGTGGGTTTTGGCATAGCTTATGGACAGTTCCAGCTGCCGCCGTTCACTGTCGCCATGCGTCTGTTGCTCGGACGACATGCGGATGTAGGAATAGGCTTTTTGTTGTGGCATGAAATGCCCTTTCTATCAATGTTGTGGTCATTTTGACAGAGAGGGTTAATAGATCCAAACAGTAGCGCATCGGGGTCGCCTTTTCTTTGGGTACTTTCTTTTGGCGAGACAAAAGAAAGTACCTCGCCTGTCGGGCGAGACCGACAAGGTCCCAGATCTCGCGAACCGTACCTACAAGCACTCCTAACCTCCAAAAACAAAAACGGACGCCGCAGCGTCCGCCTTCTCATCCTTGAGACCAATCCCGACAAGGTTGGCCGAACAGTTCTTACTGGCGTTCCCACACCTGGGTGCGGCCCAGCAGCGACACGCCGAGGAAGCCGCGCACTTCCAGCTTCTTGCCGCCGTCGACCAGCTTCATCTTGGCGCTGTAGACCTTGCCCGATTTCGGATCGAGGATCTTGCCGCCTTCCCAGCCGTCGCCGTCCTTCTTCAGGCCCCACAGGATGTTCATGCCGTTGACCGGCTTGTCCTTGCGCTCGCCCTCGCACTTGCTGCACAGCACGTCCGGGTTGGCGAACAGCTTGACGATCTTGCCCGACAGCTCGCCGCTGCCGTTTTCGCTGATCTGCACCAGCGCCTTGGCCTGCTTGGTCTCGTCGTCGATAGTCTTCCAGGTGCCGGACGCGGTCTCGGCAAAGGCATGAGCGGCAAAGCCGGCTAGCAGCGCGGCGGCGGCGACCATTTTCAGCTTCTGCATCGTGAACTCTCCCTCGTGGTGGAACGTATGTTTTAAGTAGCAGCTCTAGACTGCACGCGCAAGCATGCAAGCAAGCGCCGGCAGCGTCAATAGCCTGCACAACGCTCAGGCATAGCCGCTGGCCAGCCAGCGCGCCCAGTCGTCGCTGCCGTTGGCGAGGGCGCAGTCGACCGCGGCGCGCCAGTCGTAGGCGACCCGATGCAAGGCGATGCTCCAGCCATGCGCGGTGCGTTCGCACACCGCGTAGCTGGCGTGCGGACTGCCGGTCTCGGAGCGGTGAAAACCGCCGTCGTCGTCGTCGTACGCCGGCAGACCGACGCTGCCCGGGTTGACGATGACCGGCCCGTCGGCCAGCGTCATCATGCGCGGCTGGTGACTGTGGCCGCACAACAACAGGCTGGCCGCCGGGTCCAGCCCGGCGAGTCGGGTCCGCACCTTCTCGGGGCGTGCCAGCACCAGCCGTTCAGCGGCGATCTCGTCGAGCAGATACGTCAGGTCGTCGGAGGGGATGCCGTGGCTGAGCTGCACGTCGCCGAGCATCAGCCCGGCCGGCAGCGCGGCGAGCCAGGCGCGTTGCGCCTCGGTGGTCGCCTCGTAGGCGAACTGGTCGGCCGCGCCGCCCGGCGCGTCGGCACAGGCGAGCAGCTGGCGCTCGTGGTTGCCGCGGATGGTCGGCAGATCGAGCGCCATCAGCCGCTCGGCGGTTTCGCGTGGTTTCAGCGGCCCGGATAGGATGTCGCCGAGGTTGACGATGTCGCGGATGCCCTGCGCCGCGACGTCGGCCAGGACCGCGTCGAGCGCCCACAGATTGCCGTGGATGTCGGACAGCGCGGCAAAACGATCGAGGCTCATGGTGAAATCTCCTAGTCTGTCAGTCCGGCAGGTGGAAACTGCCGTCGGCGACGTCGATCACCCGGCCGCCGACCCGGGTCTGGCCCGCCGCGTCGACCGACAGGTACAGTACGTTCGGCCGCTTGATCGCCGCGCCCTGCTCGATGCGCCACGCCAACGGCGCCAGCCCCTGCAGCGCGCACCAGCCGCCCAAATTGGCGCAGGCCGAGCCGGTGCCCGGGTCTTCGATCACCGCGCCGAGCTGTTCGAAGAACAAGCGCACGGTGGCGACGTTGTCTTCCACGTGCCAAATATAGGCCACGCTGCGACCGGGGCGTAGCATCGCCCGCGGCTTGAACAGCAGCGGATCGGGACGCGCCGCCAGCACCGCCGCCGAGCTCGCCAGCCGGATCAGCAGCTGCTCGGAACCGGTGTCGACCCACTCCGGGTCATGGGCGACATCCGACTCGGCAAGACCCAGCATCTCGGCGGCGGCGACGCGGCTCAAGTCGGCCGGACGGGTCGTCGCGGCGTTGGCCAACAGCGTGTAGACGCCGTCGGCGTGCGCCAGCGGGATCACCCCGGCGCGGGTTTCCAACGCGAAGTTATCCTTCAGGCCGCGCTCGCCGTGCAGGACCGCGGCGCTGCCGAGCGTCGGGTGGCCGGCGAACGGCAACTCGTAGCTGGGGGTGAAGATGCGCAGCGCCGCGTCGGCACGCTCGCTCGGGAACACGAACACGGTTTCGGACAGGTTGAACTGGCGCGCGATCAGCTGCATCGTCGCGTCGTAGAGGCCGCGCGCGTCCGGGAACACGGCAAGCGGGTTGCCGCCGAACGGCTGTTCGGCGAACACGTTGAGCAGGCGGTAACGGTAGGTGGTCATGGAGGTCCTCAAAACACATAGTCGAGCCGCTAACAAAGCCCAGCGAAGCGGTTCTGCTCGCCGCCCTGCCGTAGACAGTACGAGAAGTACGGCAAGGCAGGGCAACAACGCCGGAAGGACTTTGTTAGCGGCGATCAGGCGCAGCCGGCATCGGCCAGCTGCCGCTGCAAGCGGTTCTGGGCGGTATCGAGCCGGCGGCGCTGCGACTCCTTCGTCGCCCGGCCTTGCCGAACCGTCAGACTGGCGAGCTTGCCCTGCAGCTGGCGGCAATGGGCAGCCTGACTACGCGCCTCGGCGGTGGCTTGGCGCTCGCGCGCGGCGCGCTGCTTGGCCTGTTTACCGGGCGCGGCGGCGACGTCGCGACGGTAGTCGACCAGCGCTTCGTCGCGACCGGCGCCGGGGTCGACCACGCTGAACGCGCCGGACGGGCGTGCCTCGGCGCGGCTGCCGGTCGGGCAATAGTCGGCCACGTAGCTGACCGCACCGTGCGCGTCGACGCAGCGCTGCGCTGCCGCGCTCGCCGGCCCCGCCGTCACGACCAGTACCACGCCCAGCATGCCGCCGAGCCGTCTTGTCCATGCCATCGCTCGCCCTCCAAAATCGATTGGTTTGTCATGAAATTACCATGAAAAACGCCCCGGGCGGGGCGCTAGGCGGTGTGATCCGATTGCGGCGTGGCCGGTTCACGGCGCGGCGTGGAAACCGGTGTCCTGGTAGATCTGCTGCAACAGCTCGGGGCCAATCCGGTCGGCCATCCGCGCGTGCACCGGCAACAGCTCCCGCTTGAACGCGGCGCGCTCGGCCGGGGTCGGCTGATAGACGGTGGTAGTGCCGGCGGCGCGCACAGCCGCCAGCGCCTGCTCGTTCTGCTGACGGGCGATCCGGTTCTCGTAGACGGTGGCGTCGCGCAGCGCCCCTTCCAGCGTGGTGCGCAGCTCGGACGGCAGGCCGTCCCAGAACTTCTTGTTGACGATCACCGCGTAGCCGAGAAAGCCGTGCCCGGTCAGCGCCAGATGCTTCTGCACCCGGTAGGCGTGGCTGGTATAGAAGTTGGACGGCTCGAGCTCGGTGCCGTCGACCACGCCGGCCTGCAGCGCCGGGTAGACGTCGGCGAACGCCAGCACCTGCGGCACCGCGCCGAGCGTGCTCACCTCCTCGTCGAGCACCTTGGACGACTGGATGCGGATGCGCAGCCCCTTCAGGTCGGCCGGGCTATGGATAGCCGTGTTGGCCGAAAAGTGCTTGAAACCGTTGTCCCAGTAAGCCAGGCCCTTGATGCCCTTGGCTTCGAGCCGGCTGAACAGCAGCTTGCCGACCCGCCCCTGGGTGATACGGTGCACAGAATCGTAGTCGTCGAACAGGTATGGCAGGTCGAACGCCTCGAACTCCTTCACGCCGAGCGGCGCGAACTTGGCGAGGCTGGGCGCGAGCATCTGCACCGAACCGAGCTGCAGCGCCTCGAGCTCCTCCTTGTCCTTATAGAGCTGGCTGTTCGGGTACACCAGCACCTTGACCCGGCCGTGGCTGCGCTGTTCGGCCAACGTTTTGAAATACTCGACCGCCCGGCCCTTCGGCGTGTCCGGCGCCACCACGTGGCTGAACTTGATCACGATGGGCGAACGCTCGACGTGCGCCGACAACCAGGCCCAGCCGCCGCCGATCGCCAGTGCGACAGTCACGAGGCCTGCCAGTAGGATATGCTTGCGCGGCATGGCCGCCTCTCCTTCAATTCATTAACAGACTGCGGTGACGCCGGCGTTCGGCTGGCATCGCATAGGTCCGAGGCCATCCAACCACGCCGGCCGGCACGCCGTCATTCGGGTTTTCCCTAATGCCGCCGTGCGGTCAGCCATGCATGATACCGGCCATTCCCACTCTGTCATGTCGCCGATGCCGCACCGCCCCTCTTTCTCCCCCAGCACGCCGCGTCCGAGCCGGCTGTGGTGGCTCGCCGCGCTGGCGCTGGCCGGCCTGCTGGCCGCGCTGGTACAGCTGGCGAACCTGGTCTGGCAGGACTCGAAGAACAGCCAGCGCGACAGCCTGGTGCAGGACGTGCTGTGGTCCGAACAGGCACTGCGCCTGCACTTCACCTCGCTGCAGGAATGGGGTACCCAGCTGCTCGGTGAGATCCAACAGCACCGCCTCGATGCCGAGACATTCCGGCGCCGCGGCGCCTTCCTGATGCGCGAGAACCACGACGTGGTGCAGGTGGAGTGGCTGGGCGCCGACGACCAGCGGCTGTGGCAGGTCGGCGAGCGGCTGCCGGTAGCCCCGGCGCTGCTCGACACCGCACGGCGACTGGCCACGCCGCGCTACGGCACGGTGTACCGGCACGGCCACGAGCGCTTCGTCGACCTGGTGCTGCCGGCGATCGCCGCCGACGGCACACCGCGCGGCACGCTGCGCCTGAGCATCGAGCTGAACGCGCTGCTGCAGAGCCAGATACCCTGGTGGATCGCCGAGAAGTACCAGCTCAGCCTGGTCGACCTCGGCGACAACGTGATCGCCAGCCGTTCGGCGTTGGCCGAACCGGTCGGCACGCTCAGCCACGAGATCGAGCTGACCCCGCCCGACGGCGGCATGCGGCTGCGCGCCAGCTCCTACATCACCAGCCTCGGCGTGGCGCTGCCGCTGCTGGCGATCCTCAGCACGCTCTTGACCGTGCTGCTGCTCGCCAGCCTGTGGAAGATCCGCCAGCACATGCGCCGCCGCCACGAGAGCGAGGACGCGCTGCGCGCCGAGGTGACCTTCCGCGCCCAGATCGAGGACTCGATGCGCAACGGCCTGTTCGTGCTGGCGCCGGACGGGGCGGTCGTGCGCGTCAACCGCGCGTTTTGCGCGATGACCGGCCTGAGAGAAACCGAACTGCTCGGCGAGCAGCCGCCGTACCGCTTCTGGCCGGACGGACAGCCGGCCCTGCTCGCCTCCTTGCGCGACGGCACGCTGCCGGCCGACGGCTTCGAGCTGACCTGGCAGCACGCCGACGGCACGCCGTTCGACGTGCGGCTGTTCGTCGCGCCGCTGGCCGGCAGCACCGGCGGCTGGCTCGCCACCTGCTACGACCGCACCGAGATGAACCGGCGCCGCCAGGCGATCATCGACACCGAGCTGCGCTTTCGCACCGTGCTCGACGGCCTCGATGCACCGGTCGGCGTCGCCGCCGCCGACGGCCAGGCCCTGGTGTTCGCCAACCGCGCGCTGCTCGAGCTGTTGCCGGCGATCCACCCGGACGTCTCCGAGCCGTTCTGCCTGGTGATCCCGAGCCTCGATCGGCTGCGCGACACGCCGGTCAGCGAGCACGACATCCAGTTCCACGGCAGCGAGCGGCTCTACCACCTGCACCGCCGCCGCATCGCCTGGGTCGACGGCGAGCCGGCCTGGCTGAGCATCTTCACCGACGTCACCGAGAGCCGTCGCTTGGCCGAACGCGAGCGCGAGCACAGCGAACGGGTGCAGGCGACCTCGCGGCTCTTGACGATGGGCGAGCTCGCGTCGACGCTGGCGCACGAGATCAACCAACCGTTGGCGGCGATCGCCAGCTTCGCGTCCGGCTCGGTGCGCAAGCTGGAAAACGACGAGCTGAGTCCCACGCAGGCCGGTCAGGTGATGGGCCGGATCGCCGACCAGGCGCGCCGCGCCGGCAAGGTGATCCAGGGCATCCGCAGCTTCGTGCGCCAGCGCGAGCCGGCGCTGGCGCCGACCCGGCCGCAGACGCTGCTCGACTCGGTGCTGACCCTGGTCGGGCCGCGGTTGCGCCAGCAGCAGATCGCGGTGACGCGGCGCGTTTCGGCCAACCTGCCGCTCGACATCGATGCGGTGCTGATCGAGCAGGTGCTACTCAACCTGCTGAACAACGCCGCCGATGCGCTGCAGGACCCGGCGCGCCACGGCCGCGGCTGGATCGAGATCCGCGTCGACGCCGAGGACGACGGCCAGCGGCTGCGCTTCGAGGTGATCGACAACGGCCCGGGCCTGCCCGACGGCGTGCTGCCGCAGCTCTCCGCACCGTTCTACAGCAGCAAGATCGACGGCATGGGCATCGGCCTAAGCATCTGCCGGTCTATCGTCGAATACCATCGCGGCGCCTTCGGCTACCGCCCGGCCGATGGCGGCGGCAGCTGCTTCTGGTTCGTGCTGCCCTTGAGTTCCGCCAATGAGGAGTCCCCCCGATGAACGAACAATTGCCGGTGATCATCGTCGACGACGACGACGCGGTGCGCGAATCGCTGCTGTGGCTGTGCGAGGCGCAGGGCCTGGCGGTGGAGGGCTACGCCTCCGGCGAAGCGCTGCTCGCCTCAGGCCGCGCCGCCGAGGCGGCCTGCCTGGTGCTCGACATGCGGCTGTCCGGCATCAGCGGGCTGCTGCTGTTCGAGCAGCTGAAGGCGGCCGGCGCCTACTGCCCGCCGGCGATCTTCCTGACCGGTCACGCCGACGTGCCACTGGCGGTGGCGTCGCTGAAGCTCGGCGCGGTCGACTTCCTGGAGAAGCCGTTCGACGACGAGGTGCTGCTGGCCCGGATCGAGCAATGTCTCGCCAACGACGCGACGTTGCGTCGCCAGTACCAGCAGCAGCAGCGGGTGCGCCAGTCGCTGGCGCTGCTGACCGAGCGCGAGCGGCAGGTGATGGAGCTGGTGCTGAAAGGCCAGCTGAACAAGCAGATTGCCGACCAGCTGGCGATCAGCATGAAGACGGTCGAGGTGCACCGGGCGCGGGCGCTGGAGAAGATGGGGGTGAAGTCGGCGGTGGAGTTGGCGAGTTTGTTGCGGGATGCGTGAGGAGCGTTGCGGGTCTCGTCCGACGGGCCATGCGATTCATCGATCGATCGCAGCAGTCGTGAGCATTGCAGCAGCGCCGGCCCCTCCCCCCCGCCGGGCGGGACCGGCGCAACCACAGCCCTCCCCCACGTTGGCCGAACGAAGCAGGTTGTCCTGCCACCACTGCCCTTCAACACAGCCCTTTCACTCTCGGGGGGCTGGCACTGCAGCCTACGGGCAGGAACTGCAACTGCGCGGAAAATGCCGGTGAAAAGCGCCAATGAATCCGGCGCCAAACCCACCCGCCTGTCCAATCGACCCCAACCACTTGTTACGAGCGGTTCTGGCCAGCCGCCTAACGTCCCGGATCGGCCAGAAGCTGCGGGGCATTTTGAAATGACGTTTGCAATCCCCTCATTGACTATATTGACTTTTTGCCGCCTCGAAAGACCGTGTCCGGCCAACGGCGGTCGCTAGGAATACGCTACTGTAGTACTCAAGCGCACGCTGTCGTCCCGGCATTGCCCTGACAGCGTGTGCTTCGCCAGTGCACAGAGCTTCGTCTTGGGCCGCGTTCTGGCTTCCCCTCCCCCGGTGCACGCGCTACTGGAAATCGAGCGTCAACTGGCGTCGCAAGAGAAGTCGTTGATGTTGTTGCCAATGGACTCTGGAGCATTGAGTACCTACGTGGCCCAATAACCGGCGACGCTCGTTGGACAGTCGGGGTGAACGTGCACAATGGACACAACCTTCATAATGGGTCATTGCGATGCACCACTTTCTCTATGCTTTTGCGATTGCACTCGCCAACAACGTTGACAACATCGGAGCAAGGATTGCTTACAGCATCGGGGGGGTAAAGATCAGTCTTCCCATAAATCTTTGGATTACGGCGATTACCTTTGTCATCTCTTTTTTTGCCGCATTCTTGGGCGCCAAGTTGACGGGATCTCTTGGAGCGCAATTCGCCTCCTTGATCGCCATGGTGATCCTGGTCGCACTCGGGTTGTGGATGATTATAGATTCATTCCTGAAAGCGAAGCGCAGTCGTAATTCTGTTCGGGGCAATTCGAAAAACATCTGGGGCGTCCTGCTTAATCCGGAAAAGGCAGACAGGGACCATTCGAAACATATTGATTTCAAGGAAGGGACTCTCCTTGGCATCGCTCTGTCGATAAACAACATAGGCGGGGGCTTGAGTGCCGGAATGATGGGCCTGAACGCGTTCCTGGTGGCCTTCTTATCTGCCGCGCTCAGTTTTGTTGCCCTTTGGGCGGGAAATCACCTTGCGGAACTGTTTATCAAGTGGAAGATTGCTGACAAGGCTACGGTAGTAGGGGGCGTGATACTGATAGCGATCGGTATAGAGCAGTTTTTCTAATTGTGTGCCGAGCGAGTCCGGCGCTTGCCTCGCGGTGAATCACGAAGCCGAGTGCGCCCCCACAGCAGCAGCGCGGCGGCCGGTAAGATCGCCAGCCACGGCCAGCTCATCTCGGGCAGCCCCATCCACTCTCCTTAACATGCAGGCAAAAAAACGCGCCCCTCGGGGCGCGCTTCGTTGAATCTGGGATCCGCTTATTCGCCGAGCACCAGCACCGCTTCGGCTTCCACCTGCACGCCCTTCGGCAGGCTGGCCACGCCGACCGCGGCACGGGCCGGGTACGGCTGGCTGAAGTACTGGCCCATGATCTCGTTGAAGGTGGCAAAGTTGCCGAGATCGGTCAGGTAGGCGTTCAGCTTGACGATCTGGTCGAGCGAACCGCCGGCGGCTTCCACCACCGCCTTCAGGTTCTTGAACACCTGGTGGGTCTCGGCGGCGAAACCGCCTTCGACCACCTGCATGGTCGCCGGGTCGAGCGGGATCTGGCCCGACAGGTAGACGGTGTTGCCGGCCTTCACGGCCTGCGAGTAGGCGCCGATGGCGGCCGGGGCATTGTCGGTATGGATGATGGTCTTAGCCATTTCTTGGGTCACTCCTTGAGGAACAAGGTCAGTAAATCGTTGAGGAAGCGCTGCCCGTGCAGGGTCGGCCGAATATGGGTCAGATCGCGCTCGATCAGCCCCTGCGCTTCGGCGTCGCGCAGCGCCGGTTCGATCAACACTAGCGGCAAACCGGTGCGCTCGGCAAACAGCCGCGACTTGAAGCCGCCGGTCAGGCGCAACAGGTTCATCATGAATTCGAACGGCAGGTCGTTGCGGGCGATCTTGCCGCGGCTCTGCGTCGGGTTTCCTTCGGCCACCGCCTTCAGGTACGCGGCCGGCTGCTTGTAGCGCATCGAGCGCTCGATCCTGTCCGGATAGCTGATCTTGGCGTGCGCGCCGGCGCCGATGCCGAGGTAGTCGCCGAACTGCCAGTAGTTGAGGTTGTGGCGGCTCTGCCGGCCCGGCTTGCAGAACGCCGACGTTTCGTAATGCTCGAAACCCGCGTCGAGCAAACGCTGCTCGATCGCCTCCTGCATGTCGGCCGACAGCTCGTCGTCGGGCAGGTTGGCCGGCGGCTGGGCGGCGAACAGCGTGTTCGGCTCCAGGGTCAAATGATAGGCCGACAGGTGGGTAATGCCGTACGACAAGGCGGTGTCGAGGTCGGCCAAGGCCTGCTCCAGCGTCTGGTGCGGCAAGGCGTACATCAGGTCGAGATTGACGTTGTCGAAGTGGGTCAGCGCGATCTCGACCGCGCGGCGCGCCTCAATGCCGTTGTGGATCCGGCCGAGGCTGGCGAGCTTGGCCGGCTCGAAGCTCTGGATGCCGATCGACAGCCGGTTGACGCCGGCGTCGCGAAAGCCCTTGAACTTGTCCGACTCGAAGGTGCCCGGGTTCGCCTCCAGGGTGATCTCGGCGTCCGGGTCGATGCGCAGGCGCGCGCGCAGGCCCTGGATCAGCGTCTCCATCGCACTGGCCGACAGCAGGCTCGGCGTGCCGCCGCCGATGAACACGGTGCGCACCGGCCGGCCCCAGACATTGGGCAGCTCGGTTTCCAGGTCGGTCAACAGGGCTTCGACGTAGCCGACCTCGTCGAAGCCGCCCTTCACCTCGTGCGAGTTGAAGTCGCAGTACGGGCACTTGCGCACGCACCACGGCACGTGCACGTACAGCGACAGCGGCGGCAGCTCGCGCAGGCCGCCGAGCATCGGCGTCAGTGCGATCGTGCTCATGCGAAGGTTTCGAGTTTCTTCAGCAGCGCCGCCAGTGCCTGGCCGCGGTGGCTGATGCGATTCTTGAGCTGCGGATCGAGCTCGGCGACGGTCGCGCCGTGTTCGGCCAACCAGAAGTACGGGTCGTAGCCGAAGCCGTTGTCGCCACGCGGCGCGTCGACCACTTCGCCGAGCCAGATGCCGTCGGCGATGATCGGCTGCGGGTCGTCGGCGTGGCGCACCAGCACCAGCACGCAGGTGTACCAGGCGCGGCGGTTGCTCTGCCCGGCCAGCTTCTCGACCAGCAGCGCGTTGTTGGCCGCGTCCGACTTCGGCTCGCCGGCGAAGCGCGCCGACAGCACGCCGGGCGCGCCGCCGAGCGCCTCGACGCAGATGCCCGAGTCGTCGGCCAGCGCCGGCAGGCCGGTGAGGCGGCTGGCGTGGCGGGCCTTCTCCAGCGCGTTCTCGACGAAGGTGAAGTACGGCTCGTCGGCTTCGGGCACGTCAAGCTCGCCCTGCGGGATCAGCGTGATGCCGAGCGGCGCGAACAGCGCGGAAAACTCCTTGAGCTTGCCGGCGTTGTTGCTGGCGAGGACCAGGCGGTCGAACATTTCAAACTCCAATATTGAGGCCGGCGAAGCATCGCTCCATCGGCACGAACTGCAGGCATTCTAACAGACGGAGGTAGGCTCAGAGCCGCTCACAAAACTCAGCGTAGCGACCTTGGCTAGGCGTGCTGTCGCAGAAAGTACAAGTAGTACGGCAAGGCAGCACAACAACGCCAAGAGGGCTTGTGGGCAGCTCAGCCGCCGACCTTCACCTCCGCCCACCGCCTGGTCACCATGCAGCGCTCATTCGGGCTCGCGGGCTCGGCTCGCGCCGCACCGTCCATTTCGCGGCGGCGGCCGGGCTCGAGTTGATCACCGGGAGTAGCCACGGAGGAAATACAAAGGCGAAGCCACCCGGGCTTCGCCTCGACGATCGGATGGCCCGGCTAACGCGTCTCGCCGTTGACCGCGGCGCGCGCGGCGAGCAGCAACTCCGGGCCGGCGTTCTTCAGCAAAGCCGAATCGGACAGCATCCGGCGCCACTGCCGCGCACCAGGCACGCCCTGGTACAGGCCGAGGATGTGGCGGGCAATGTGGCGCAGCTGAGTGCCGCGCCCGGCGGACAGCTCGCGCTCGACGTAGGGCAGCAGCGCTTCGACCACATCGTCGCGGCTGAGCACCGGACGCTCGTCGCCGTAGTAGCGCGCGTCGAAATCGGCCATCAGGTACGGGTTGTGGTAGGCCTCGCGGCCGATCATCACGCCGTCGATCTCGCCGAGGTGCTCATCGGTTTCGGCCAAGGTCTTGATGCCGCCGTTGATCAGGATCTCCAGCTCAGGACGCTCCTGCTTCAGGCGGTAGACGTAGTGGTAGCGCAGCGGCGGGATCTCGCGGTTTTCCTTCGGCGACAGGCCCTTCAGAATCGCGTTGCGGGCGTGCACCACGAAGGTGGTGCAGCCGGCCGCGGCGACCGTGTCGACGAAGCCGCGCACGAACTCGTAGTCCTCGACACTGTCGATGCCGATGCGGTGCTTCACCGTCACGTCGATAGAGCAGGCGTCGCGCATCGCCTTGACGCAGTCGGCGACGAGCCCCGGTTCGGCCATCAGGCAGGCGCCGAACGCGCCCTTCTGCACCCGCTCGGACGGGCAGCCGACATTCAGGTTGACCTCGTCGTAGCCCCACTGTTCGGCCAACTTCGCGCAGCGCGCCAAGTCGTCAGGCTCGGAGCCGCCCAGCTGCAGCGCGAGCGGGTGCTCGGCCTCGTCGAAGCGCAGGAAGCGGTCGGCGTCGCCGTGCAGGATCGCGCCGGTGGTCACCATCTCGGAGTAGAGCCAGGTATGGCGGCTGATCAGGCGGGCGAAGTAGCGGTAGTGGCGGTCGGTCCAGTCGAGCATCGGGGCGACGGACAGGCGGCGCGACGGGCGGATAGCGGAGAATTCGGTCATCGACAAACGGCGTGCAGCGTTATGTGGACAGCCACCCGCATTACTCGATGGGCGAGGCCGGCCGTAAAGCGCTGAATAAAAACAGAGAATTGTCCTCCGTGCCGGCCGCTGCCGTCAAGGCGGGCGCGGGTGCGGCTTGAGCCGGCCGACGCCACGGGCGATACTCGAACGATTGAGCGTCACGCACTACTAAAGGAATCCACGCATGAGTCACCGCATTGTGTTTGTCGAAGACGACCCGGAACTGGCCGGGCTGATTTCCGACTTCCTGTCGCGCCACGATCTGGACGTCCAGGTCGAACCGCGCGGCGACACCGCGCTGGCGACCATCCTCGACGCGAAACCGGACCTGGTGCTGCTCGACATCATGCTGCCGGGCAAGGACGGCCTGTCGGTGTGCCGCGAGCTGCGCCCGCAGTTCAACGGCCCGATCGTGATGCTGACCTCGCTCGACAGCGACATGAACCAGATCCTCGGCCTGGAGCTGGGCGCCAACGACTACATCCTGAAGACCACGCCACCGCCGGTGCTGCTGGCGCGCCTGCGCGCCCAGCTGCGCGACTACCGGCCGAGCACGCCAGCCGAGGCGGTGCCGCAGAGCAGCGCCAAGAACTCGCTGCAGCGCCTCTTGTTCGGCCAGCTGGCGATCGACCCGGTCAGCCGCGACGTGGTGCTGGAAGAAGAGCTGATCACGCTGTCGACCGCCGACTTCGACCTCTTGTGGCTGTTGGCCAGCCACGCCGGCGAGATCCTCAGCCGCGAGACGCTGCTGAAGGCCCTGCGCGGCGTCAGCTACGACGGCCTCGACCGCAGCGTCGACGTGGCGATCTCGCGGCTGCGCAAGAAGCTCGGCGACAACCCGAACGAGCCGTTCCGCATCAAGACGGTGCGCAACAAGGGCTACCTGTTCTCGCCGTCCGGCTGGTAATCCATGCGCAAACTATTCATCCAGTTCTATCTGCTGCTGGTCACCTGCTTCATCGTCGCGGTGATCATGGTCGGTGCCGTCTACAAGCAGGCGGTCGACAAGGTCGGCGAGCGTTACCTGTCCGACCTGCTGCGCACCTCGCTGTCGCTGATCGAGGCCGAGCTGAAGGGCGTGCCGCCGCAGATGTGGGGCGAGATGCTGGCGCGCGCCGACAACGACCTGTCGTTCCACATCAAGGTCGAGCCGCTGTCGCAGTACAGCCTCGACGACGAGTCATACCAGGCGCTCGCCAACGGCGACATCGTGATGATCGAGGACAGCTACCTGTTCCTGCAGCGCATCTCGAACAGCGACTACGTGCTGGTGGCCGGGCCATTGCGCTACCTGTTCTTCCTGCACCAGCTCAAATGGTTCGACTACGCCTTGCTCGCCTTCGTCGGCCTGTCGCTGGCGCTGCCGGTGTTCCTGTGGATGCGACCGCACTGGCGCGACCTGATGGCGCTGGAGCGCGCCGCCACCCGGCTCGGCGCCGGCCAGTTCGACACCCGTGTCAACCTGGCGGAGCGCTCCGGCGTTGCTCGTTTGGGTCTGGCCTTCAACCGCATGATTGACAGCATCAACGAGCTCTTGGCGAGCAAGAAATCGCTGACCAACGCGGTGGCGCACGAGTTGCGCACCCCGCTGGCGCGGCTGCGCTACCGGCTGGCGCTGCTCGAGAACACCGACACCGCGGCGATGGAGCGCGATCTGAATGCGATCGACTCGCTGATCGAGGAATTGCTGCTGCACGCCCGGCTCGACCGACCGGAGATGACGCTGGCGCTCAGCCAGCTCGACGCGGTGCCGTGGGCGCGTAGCCGACTCAGCGACATCGGCGCGATCGCGCCGGAGCTCGACTGGGTACTGGTCACCGACGCGGCCACGCCGCTGAGCCTCCAGGCCGACAAGCACCTGCTCAGCCGCGCGCTCGACAACCTGTTGACCAACGCGCGCCGCTACGCGCACAGCACGGTGCAGGTCAGGTTGGCCGAAGACCGCCAGGGCTGGGTGCTCAGCGTCGAGGACGACGGCCTGGGCATCCCGGCCGAAGACCGCGACCGCGTGTTCGAGCCGTTCGTGCGTCTGGACGAGAGCCGCGCCCGCCATACCGGTGGCCATGGCCTGGGTCTGGCGATCGTCGCCGGCATCGCCCGCGCGCATCATGGCAGCATCAGCGTCGACAGCGACGGCCCGCTCGGCGGCGCGCGCTTCACGCTGCGCTGGCCCAAGCCCGATGCCGTAGTAGTACATTCAGTTACATCGGGAAACATACCCGCTACAGACGATCGTTGAAGGGCGCCCTTAGACTTCGCCCCCATGGAAAGCCGGCCCTGGCTCAGGAACCGGCACCTCACTTAGAACACGATCTCTGGAGTTAAGCATGAAAAAGCTGTCCGTTCTCGCCCTGGCTGCTGCCCTTGGCCTGGCTTCCACCGCTGGTTTCGCCGCTGAAACCAAAGCCGCTGCTCCGGTTGTAAAGACCGCTGCTAAGAAAACCACCAAAGGCGCCTCGGCCCCGGCTGCTCAGAAAGCCCAAGCTGCCAAGAAAGCCGTGAAGAAAGCCGCTTCGGCTCCGGCCCAGAAAGCTCAAGCTGCCAAGAAAGTAGCTAAGAAAGCTGC
>NZ_JBVMAE010000019.1:0-72124 GCF_055597485.1 Crenobacter sp. CS_VA4 | reverse complement strand
GGGATGGTTAGTCACCCTGGTCAATTTTCAATGAGCAAACCCTCGGTTATCTGGTCAATTTTCAGTGAGCGCCAACATCGCAGAACTTCAAAGGCGCCTTGAACCAAGGTGCTTACGTCATGCAGACCCTGCGCTCGAAAATGGGCGACGTGCATGGCACAAAGCCGATTCTGAAGCCCCTCGTGTTCGATGCGCTGAAGTGGGCCGAGTTGCTCGTGCGCACGCTCAGTTCCCGTTGAGCCTGTCCCGGATAGTTGCAACTAATCCTGGCCTGCCGCGCTGGAACGCAGTCCTGTGCCGTGAAATGCAGGTCCAGTTGCAGTTAATTCTGGCCCGGTGGAGTGGTGGCTTGCAGTTATTTCTGGCCGGAAGTCGCGTCGATTGCAGGCTCGGCCAGCTTCAAATGCAAGTCGCTACACTTAACCTTCGGGCGTGGATTGAAACGACAGCACGATGATCGGCCGTCCGTTCTGATCGGGACTCGCCCGGCTTAACTACCGGGCGTGGATTGAAACCTCCCGCGCTGACGGGGGAGGGGTGGTAAAAGCAAAAAGCGCTTGGATTGCTCCAAATGATATGGACGCTCCCCTCGTTCAGTGAGTTGATTGCACTCTCTCGGTGGCGCCATGCTGCCGCTGCAGGAAGAGGGCGTCCATCCCCTTAACAAAGCCGCCCAGGCCAAGGCCGCCGCTTGAACATTCCCCGTTCTGGGGCGCTGTTCCGGCGGCCTTCCTATTGCGTCAGCCGCAGCGTCAGTCGTTCCAGCAGCGCGTCGCAGGCGGCGAGCTGCTCGAGCGCCAGCCATTCGTCCGGCTGGTGCGCCTGGGCGATATCGCCCGGCCCGCATACCACGGTGGGGATGCCGCAGCGCTCGCTGAACAGACCGGCCTCGGTGCCGAAGGCGATCTTGCCGGGGGCACGGTTGTCGTTGAGAAGTGACTGCATGAAACGCACCACCGCGGCGTCCGGTGCGGTGCACAGCCCCGGGTAGCTGCTGCGCTCGACGAACCGGATGCCGCTGGCCGGATCGACCGCGTGCATCTGCGGTTCGAGCACCGTCGCCGCGTGCAGGCGGATCGCCTCGATCAGTGCTGCCGGCGGGTCTTCCGGCAGGTGACGGATCTCGAAGTCGAACACGCATTCGGCCGGGATGATGTTGAGCGCGGTGCCGCCGTGCAGGGTGCCCACGTGCAGCGTGCTGTAGGGCACCTCGTACAGCGGGTCGAACGGCCCTTCGCGCTGGCGTTGACGGGCGAGCTGGCGGATGAAGGACACCAGTTCGGCGGCGATTTCTACCGCGTTGACGCCGGCCGGCGGGTTGCTGGAATGGCCCTCGCGTCCGCGCACCGTGACGCGGAACGCCACCTTGCCCTTGTGCGCGGCGACCACTCGCATGCCGGTCGGCTCGCCGACGATGCCCATCGCCGGCAGCACCGGCAGCCCGCCCAGTACATCGAGCAGCCGGCGCACACCGATGCAGCCGATTTCCTCGTCGTAGGTGAACGCCAGGTGCACCGGAATGTGCAGCTCGGCCGCCGCCAACCGCGGCACGGCGGCCAGAACTGCGGCGATGAAGCCCTTCATGTCGGCCGTGCCGCGTCCGTAGGCGCGGTCATCGCGCACGCTCAGTTCGAACGGCGCGCTCTGCCAGTGCTGGCCGTCCACCGGCACCACGTCGGTGTGGCCGGCCAGCATCACGCCGGGGCGGTCGGTCGGGCCGATAGTGGCGTACAGATTGGCCTTGTTGCCGGTTTCGTCCTCGACGATGCGGCTGCTTACCCCGTAGCCGGCCAGGTAATCGCTGACGAAGCGGATCAGCGCCAGGTTGGAGTTGCGGCTGGTGGTGTCGAACCCCACCAGCGTTTGCAGTAGAGCCAGGGATTCCATCGCCGTTACCTCATGGGTCGCCGGGCACCCCGTAGCTGGGCGCCTCCTCGGGGGACAGGGCGCGCGCCACGTAGGCGGCCATCTGCGGCTGGTAGCGCTCCCACAGCCCGGCCAGTTCCGCCACCGGGTCGCCTTCGCTCCAGTCCACGCGCAGGTCGACCACCGGCCATTCCTGCCGGTCGGCCACCAAGAGGCCGGCCGCGTGCAGCGGCCCGGCCTCGCCGCCGGCCGCCACCCCGGCGCGCAGCGCGGTGAGTAGGCGGTCGGGCAGGGCGCCACGGCTTTGGGCGAATGCCTTCACCATCGCGTCCGGCGGCGCCGGGTCGGCCAGCAGGTTGCCGGCCGCTGCGCAGTGCTCGCCGACCGCTGTCGCGGCTACGCCCAGCATGCGCCCGCCGCTGAAGATGGTGGGTGTTCCCTCTTGCGGCACGATCACCAGTTGGCGCCAGGCTATCGCCGCGTCCTGCTCGCGCAGGCGGTCGACGACCTGGGCGGCACTGAGCCCCTCGCGCATCAGGTCGAGCGCGCGCCGGCCCAGCACCGGGTTGGTCACGTTCTGGCTCAGCGCGGCGCCGACGCCGGCGCGCACGTTGGCGCAACGGCTGGCGACGCAGATGCTGGAGGAGGCGATCGCGACCCCCACCATGCCGCTGTCCGGGCAGCGGGCGGCTATCGAGAGAGTCATGCGTGCTCCTCGGGAATCACGGCGGTGATGTCGATCTCGACCAGCCATTCCGGGCGGGCCAGCGCCGAGACGACCAGTCCGGTCGACACCGGATACACCCCTTTGAGCCACTTGCCGACTTCGCGGTACACCTCCTCGCGATAGCGCGCGTCGACCAGATAGATCACCACTTTGCAGACATGGTCGAGGCAGCTGCCGGCTTCTTCCAACAGCATTTTCACGTTGGCCATCGCCTGTTCGGTCTGCGCGCGCACGTCGCCGATGCCGACCGACTCCCGGGTCTCGAGGTCTTGGCCAATCTGGCCGCGCAGGAATACGGTATTGCCGGCCACCACCGCCTGACACAGGTCGTTGTCGAGCTTCTGTTCCGGATAGGTGTCGCGGGTGTTGAACTTGCGGATACGTTTATGAGTTGTCATTTTCGTTTCTCTACAAAATGTTTATCTAAGGTTTTAAACGGTGGTTTTATCGGCGAGATTCTTTGTCTGCGGTGCAACTGAATCTTCGGCCTTTTTGTGTTGTGAAGCGTCGCGATAGGCAAAATATTTGCGCTGTGTGGCAATATGGTCCGCAATATATTTGGCATCGTGCCAGACGCCCCAGATGAAGCTGGAGCCACGACGCGACAGCCATGGCAGGCCCACGAAATAGACGCCGGGCTCGGTCGATACGCCGCGCTGATGCCGCGGCTTGCCCTTTTCATCGAAGGCGTTGACCTTCAGCCAGCTGTAATCAACTGCAAAGCCGGTTGCCCAGACGATCGAGGTAATTCCAGCCTCGGCCAAGTCGAGCTCAAGAATAGGGTTGGTCAGACATTCCGGATCAGGGAGGATATTGCGGGCTTCGGGCTCTTCCGGAAGGTCGAGACCATTGCGCTCAATATAAGCATCAGCTGCATCCAGCAACGACAGATAGTTCTCATCGCCGCGTGCAATGTTGTCAGCAAGATCCGATTGGAAGCTCGCCACGCCGTTATTGAACGACTTCGTCATGCCAACGAGTGTGATCCCCTGATTGGCAAGACTCCGGAAGTCAACGGTATGACCGCCACGGGCCCCGCTCACAGCAATGGTGACATGTTCAGTTCCCGGCCTCATGGCCGGTGCATCCCACTCGCCGAGAACGCCCAGCCACCAGCAGAAGTCACGATTGCGATAGGCGCGCGGGGGACGATCGTGAGGCCCGACCGAGAGGTAAACCTTCTTGCCGGAACGCTGCAGCTCATCCGCGATCTGCACCCCTGATGAACCGGAGCCAACCACCAGAACAGCGCCCTTGGGCAATTGCTCAGGATTGCGATATTCGGCCGAATGGATCTGCGTAATTTTCTCATCCTTAGGCGCGACCGGCGGGATAACCGGGCGCTGGAAAGGCCCGGTTGCGGCAACCACGCGGTTGGCCTCGATCACACCTTCAGAGGTTTCAATAATGAAGCCCGGCCGGCCAATATTGCGTTCCACCATCTTTACTTCCACGCCGGTGCGGATAGGGGCATTGAACTTCTTGGCATAGGCTTCGAAATAAGCCGCAATGCGCTCCTTCGGGGCAAAACCGTCGGGATTGACGTCGCCGAACTCAAGTCCCGGGAAGCGATCGTGCCAGGCCGGGCCATTGGCAACCAGCGAATCCCAGCGTTCCGTGCGCCAGCGTTCTGCAATGCGATTGCGCTCCAGAACGAGGTGAGGCACATCGAGTTTGCTCAGGTGTTCGCTCATGGCCACGCCAGCCTGACCGGCACCGATAACAAGCGTATCTATCTTTTCAATCGCCATCTCTGTGTCCTTAGCAGTGTTCATGCGGTGTGCTCCGGTGATCTGGTCCACAACTGCAATCTACGAGGTCACAACAGATACCGAAAATATATATATTGTCTATATTTGATAATTTAAAATTATGTAGTGGGCACTCAGGCAACTGGCCTAATGTCGGCCACCTTCAGGTTGCGCTGCACGAAGGCGAACGCGCTGTAGCGGTGCAGGGTGGAGCGGATGAAGGTGGCGGCGCGGGTGTGGCGGTAGAACAGCACGTTCTCCCACGGGATCAGCGCATTGTCGAAGATCACCAGCGCGTCGACCTCGTCGAAGCGGTTCGCGAGCGGGTAATCCTCGGCCGGGGCGCGGCCGGCGAAGCCGGTGCGGCAGATGAACTTGAGGCCGGGCGAGCCGAGATCGCAGATGAAGCCCACCGCGTAGTCGGACAACTCGGAATTGCCCCAGTTGGCGATGGTCGGCTTGGTGAACGCCTGGTTCGAGTAGGCGGCCGCGGTCTCGTACTTGGCGCCGCGCACGATGATGCCGGTGTCGGTTTCCCACACCACGTGCAGCAGCATGTCCGGATCCTGGTCTTGCGGGCGCTTGGAGCGGTCGCCCTTCGGGTCGGTATTGGCCGAGACGTGGAACGGGTCGTGCTGGATCACGCGCTGGATATGGTGGCGGATGTTGGCCGAAAACTGCGGGTCGACCTCGTTGAGCACGTCCTGGCCGTCGAACAGCGACCACATCTCGCCCACCGTCTCGTCGCCGACCCGGGTCACCACGCCGCCGATGTCGTTCATCATGGTGTCGGTGGCCAGGCGCTTGTCGTGCCAGTCCTGCTGGGTATACGGCAGCTTGAGCCCGATCGCGTGCGCCTCGCCGTGCTCGTCGCGGTAGCTCATCACGTCCCGGGTGGCCGGGTCGTGCGCCATGTCGTAGATGCGGGCGCGGATGTCCACCAGCGGCTTGAAGGACGGGTGAGCGGTCACGTCCTTGACGCGTTCGCCGTTGATGTAGACCTCGCGGCCGTCTCTGATGGACTGCCGGTATTCGTCTCCGGTACGGATCATGTTGTCACCTTGTCGATGTGAGAAAGCAGTGGGGGAAAACGCCGCTCAATTGGCCAAGGGGTGCGGTTGGCAATAGTTGCGGCGGTGGTAGAGCAGGGGCTGGCCGTCGCGGGAGCTGGCGGACAACACCCTGCCGATGTAGACGGTGTGGGTACCGAGGTCGAATTGGCTTTGCACTGTGCAGTCGAAGCTGGCCAGCGCATCGGCGAGCACCGGCGCGCCGGTGGCCTCGCGCTGCCATTGGGCGCAGGCGAAGCGGTCGGCATTGCTGCAGGAAGCCTGGCCGGCGAATACCTGGGACACCTCCTGCTGCTCGGCCCCCAGCACGTTGACGCAGAAGTGCCGGTTGGTATCGAGCGCCGGGGCCACCAGGTTGCTGCGGTTGACGCAGACCAGCAGCAGCGGCGGGTCGGCCGACACCGAGCTCATGGCGCTGACGGTGGCGCCGTAGCTTCCGGCAGGGCCGTCGGTGGTGACGATGGTGACGCCGGTGCAGGCGCGCCCCATCGCGGCGATGAAGGCCTGGCGGTTTTCCCCGATTTGCGGCGCGTCAGGGGCATCGGCGAGGGCGGGGCGGATAAGCGTGGCGGTGTTCATCTCAATGTCCTCTGTGGACCGGTGTTGACAGACCAAGTCCAGGAATACACAGTGAATACATAAAATATGCTTATCTTCTTGTTTGAATACTGAAAATTTATGAACTACACGCTCAGGCAATTGGAGTATCTGGTCGCCGTCGCCGAGCACGGCAGCGTGACCGCGGCGGCCAACGCGCTCTATACCTCGCAACCCGGCATCTCCACTGCGATCGCCCAGCTGGAAGAGGTGTTCGGGCTGCAGTTCTTCATCCGCCACCACGCGCGCGGCGTGTCGCTGACCCCGGCCGGCCAGAGTTTCGTCGCGGCGGCGCGCAATCTGCTGGCGCATGCCGAAGACCTGATGCAGCAGGCCAGCGAGCTGAGCCAGGCGCTGCGCGGCCAGCTGGAGCTGGGCTGTTTCAGCACCATCGGCCCGGTGTTCCTGCCGCGCCTACTGGCCGCGTTTCGCGACAGCTGCCCCGAGGTCGATGTCGTACTGCACGAGGGCGACACGGCGCAGCTGCAGGCGGCCTTGTTGAGCGGCCAGCTCGAGCTGGCCCTGCTTTACGACCTGGATCTGGCGCCGGGCCTGCACAAATTGGCGTTGCAGTCGGCGCCACCCTATGTGCTGTTGCCGGCCGAACACGCGCTGGCCGGCAAGTCCGAACTGAGCTTGGCCGAACTGGCCGACGAACCGATGGTGCTGCTCGATCTGCCACACAGCCGCGAATACTTCCTGTCGCTGTTCCGTCAGCTGGGCATCGAACCCAAGGTGCGCCATCGCACGGTCAGCTTCGAGCTGGTACGCGGGCTGGTGGCGGCCGGCAACGGCTATGGCCTGCTTAACCTGCGTCCCAAGGTGGATGCCGCCTACGGCGGCGGCCGGCTGGTCTGTCTGCCGATTGCCGACGAGGTGCCGGCGCTCACCATCGTGCTGGCTTGGCTGCAGGACCTGAAGCTGACGCGCCGCGCCGAGGCTTTCATTGCGCTATGCGAGGCGCAGCTCAAGGGCGCGGCCTGACGGAGCGCTGCATCAATTTTTGTTATGCAATGAATAGGACAAAGCTATTTTACGTATGCAGGCCCCGCTCACTACAGTGGGTTGTCGACAGCTTGTGTGAAGGTGTCCTGCAGGGGGCGGTCTGCCCGGATGAAGCTGCCTGGTGCGGATTCGATGGGTGAGGCGGGCCGGCCCCTGACCTTTTTCATGCTGCGACATGCCCCGTGTGGCACTGATTGGTAGCTGCGTCGGGCAGATGATCTATGTCATGACAAACTGAGGGTCCAGCGATGCGAGTTGCCAGAAAGCTTCTATTCCTCATGGCGGGGCTGTGTGCCGTGACCGACCTGGCCGCGGCCGGCGACCTGACCGTGGTGTCGTTCGGCGGCACCAACAAGGATGCCCAGAGCAAGGCCTATTACCTGCCCTACAAGGCCGCGACCGGTACCAATGTGATCGGCGCCGACTACAACGGTGAGATGGCCAAGGTGAAGGCGATGGTCGAGACCAGGAGAGTGAGCTGGGACGTGCTCGACGTCGAATCGCCCGATCTTGCGCGCGGCTGTGACGAAGGGCTGTTCGAGAAGCTCGACTACAGCCGCATCGCCAACCGCAGCGAGCTGCTGCCGGGCGCGGCGCAGCCGTGCGGGGTAGGCGCCTACGTGTGGTCGACCGTGCTCGCCTACAACGCCGACAAACTGAAAACCGCGCCGGCCTCGTGGAGCGATTTCTGGGATGTGAAGAAATTCCCCGGCAAGCGCGGCATGCGCAAGGGCGCCAAGTACACGCTGGAAATCGCGCTGATGGCGGACGGCGTCGCGCCCAAAGACGTGTACAAGGTGCTCTCTACCACAACCGGGGTGGATCGCGCCTTCAAGAAGCTCGATCAGTTGAAGCCGAACATCCAGTGGTGGGAGGCCGGCGCGCAGCCACCGCAGTATCTGGTGGCGGGTGATGTTGTGATGAGCTCGGCCTACAACGGCCGCATCGACAGCGCGCAAAAGGACGGCAAGAACCTGAAGATTGTCTGGACCGGCAGCATCTATGACTTCGACTACTGGACCATCCCCAAGGGCAGCCCGAACAAGGAGCAGGCCTACAAGTTTCTCTCCTTCGTGAGCCGGCCCGCCCCGCAGAGCGTGTACGCGCGGCAGATCGCCTACGGGGTCAGCAACAAGAAGGCCACCGGCCTGATCGACGCGCACACCATGGCGGACCTGCCGACCGCGCCGCAGAACATCAAGAACGCGGTGGCGGTGAATACCGGGTTCTGGGTGGACAACGGCGAGAGCCTGGAGCAGCGCTTCAACGCCTGGGCATCGAAGTAATCTCTTCCATCAAGGCGGTGCCGTTTGGCACCGCCTTAGATTTTTGATCGGCCAATACCGCGTGGGGAGTTCCTGCCGATTGTCCTAGGCCGTACCGGGTTCCTGGCGGGCAGCGAGGAATGGCCGAGCGATGCGCGAATCGCCCGATGGATTCGCACGCCAGAGCCGTCGCCTGCTTGAGCCGCCAGTTCGACGGTGCCTCGCTGGCCGACGCAAGATCGTCTGCCGGCCGGACCCGGCATCTCAATGAATGCGGCGGCGCCGCTCTTCACTTTTCCGCCTCCACAAACAGCAGAAACAACCCCCCTTGACTGGTCACCCCCAGCTTGCCGTACAGATTGCGCCGGTGCACCTTGGCCGTTTCCTGCGAGATGCCGAGCTGGCGTGCCACCCCCTTGGTCGAATGGCCGGCCAGGATCAGCAACGCCACCTCCACCTCGCGCTCGGTCAGGTGCGGCTCGCCGCGCTGGCGCAGCGCTTCTTCGAGCCGACTTTGCCGGTCCTGTTCCTTGCTGGCCGGCGGGTGGGCCTGCAGCTGCTCGAGCCGGGCACCGTGCCGCATCAGCGGCAGGATCCACGGCGCGTACAGACAGCAGGCGCCGATCTCCTGGTCGCTGAAACGCCGGCCGCTGCCGAGCGAGAGCGACAGCGTGCCGAGCCCCGCTAATGGCAACAGGAACTGCACCTCGTCCTCCACCACATTGCGCGAGAAGTAGCGCCGGAAGTACTCGGTGTCGCGAAAGCTGTCCGGCGCCACCTCGTCGAGCCGGTACACGCCCGGCGCGATCTCGCCGAGCCCGAAGCCGTAGAACGGGTCCAGCAGATACAGCCCGCGCAGGTAATCGGCGAACAGATTGTCCTCGGCGTAGTTGACCCCGCTGTCGGCCAGCACCAAGGGCGCCTGGCCGGGGCGGAACAGCACCGCCACCCAGGTATCGAACGAGGCCGCCTCGCGTAGGAAACCGGCCAGCGTTGGCCAGAAACGCTCTTCATGCAGGCCGTCGATCAGCCTTCCCAAACGCTGGTGAAACGCCAGTTCCGCTACTTCCAGCCGCATGCCCGCTACCCCCGACAGGTTAGTTCTACCCCCGCATCGCTAACGTCTCTGCGTTATGTCCGCGCTTTGGTTCGCTCGCTAGTATCGCTGCAAAGCTAACAGCGGGCCACGTTCATCACCGGCGCCAGGCTCGGCCAACCTTGTCGTTCGATCGCTTTGAGGAGGACACGATGCAACCGCTTACCCTGCAAGACTGGCGCGCCTACGCCGCCGACCTGCTGCAACCGCGCACCCAGGCCTTCATCGACGGCGAGTTCGTCGACGCCGCGGCAGGTCGTCGCTTCGCCAGCATCAGCCCGCTCACCGGTCAGACCCTGGCCGAAGTGGCGCGTTGCGATGCCACCGACGTCGAGCGCGCGGTGCAGGCGGCCCGGAGCAGCTTCGAATCCGGTGTGTGGTCGCGCCGCCATCCGCGCGAGCGCAAGGTGGTGCTGCAAAGGTTGGCCGAACTGGTGCGGAAACATCGCGAAGAACTGGCCCTGCTCGACTGCCTCGACATGGGTAAGCCGATCGGCGATGCGCTCAACATCGACGTGCCAGGTACCGCGGCGGTGCTCGACTGGTATGCCGAAGCGGCCGACAAGCAGTATGACCAGGTCGCCCCGACCGGCGCCGATGCGCTGGCGCTGGTGACGCGCGAGCCGGTTGGCGTGGTGGCGGCGGTGATCCCGTGGAATTTCCCGCTCGACATGGCGGCCTGGAAGCTCGCCCCGGCGCTGGCCGCCGGCAATAGCGTGATCCTGAAACCGGCCGAGCAGTCGCCACTGTCGGCGCTCAGGTTGGCCGAGCTCGCCACCGAAGCCGGATTGCCGGACGGCGTGCTCAACGTGCTGCCCGGTTACGGTAAGGAGGTCGGCCAAGCGCTCGGCCTGCACCCGGACATCGACTGCATCGCCTTCACCGGCTCTACCGAGGTCGGCAAGTGTTTCCTGCGCTACGCCGGCGAATCGAACATGAAGATGGTGTGGCTCGAATGCGGCGGTAAGAGCCCGAACCTGGTGTTCGCCGACTGCGCCGACCTGGATGAGGCCGCGCGTCGCGCCGCCTTCGGCATCTTCTTCAACCAGGGCCAGGTGTGCTCGGCCAGCTCGCGGCTGCTGCTGGAACGCTCGATCCACGACCGCTTCATCGACAAGCTGATGAACGAAGTGGCTGCACTGCAGCCGGGCAACCCGCTCGACCCGGCCACCCGCACCGGCGCGCTGGTCGACACGCACCAGACCGAGCGGGTGCTGCGCTACATCGAGCTCGCCCAGCGCGAAGGCGCGCGCCTCGTGACCGGCGGCGAACGGGTACGCATCGGCGATAGCGACTGCTACCTGCGCCCGACCATCTTCACCGGCGTCACCCCCGACATGACCATCGCGCGCGAGGAAATCTTCGGCCCGGTGCTGTCGGTGCTCACCTTCGATAGCGAGGAAGAGGCTATCGCGCTCGCCAACGACAGTGTCTACGGCCTGGCCGCGTCGGTGTGGACCGCCGACCTCAACCGCGCCCACCGCGTCGCCCGTGCGCTGCGCGCCGGTACCGTGTCGGTCAACACGGTCGATGCACTCGACCCCGGCGTGCCGTTCGGCGGCGTCAAACAGTCCGGCTTCGGGCGCGATCTGTCGGCGCACGCGCTCGACAAGTTCAGCCAGCTAAAAACAACCTGGATCCAATTGCAGCGCTGAGCACTACCAGGCCATCACATCAAAAACACGAGGAGACAACCATGAACGCCCCGACCAATCCCGCCCGCAGCACCGCGCAATATCAGGCGCTCGACGCCGCCCACCACATCCACGCCTTCCTCGATCAGAAGGTGCTCAACCAGGAAGGACCGCGCGTGATGGTGCGCGGCGAGGGCGTACACCTGTGGGACAGCGACGGCAAACAGTACCTCGACGGCATGTCCGGCCTGTGGTGCACCAACATCGGCTACGGCCGGCGCGAGCTGATCGAGGCCGCCAGCCGCCAGATGGAGCAGCTGAGCTACTACAACCTGTTCTTCCACACCACCCATCCGGCGGTGCTGGAATTGTCGGAAAGGCTGTTCGAACTGCTGCCCGGCCACTATAGCCACGCGATCTATACCAACTCCGGCTCGGAGGCGAACGAGGTGCTGATCCGCACCGTGCGCCGCTACTGGGACGTGGTCGGCAAGCCGAGCAAGAAGATCTTCATCGGCCGCCACAACGGCTACCATGGCTCCACCGTCGGCAGCGCCAGCTTAGGCGGCATGCAGTTCATGCACGAGATGGGCGATCTGCCTATCCCTGGTGTGGAGCATATCGGCGAGCCGTACTGGTATGCTGAGGGCGGGGCGCTGAGCCCGGCCGAGTTCGGCCTGCACTGCGCGCGTGAGCTGGAAGCCAAGATCCTGGAACTGGGCGCCGACAATGTCGCCGCCTTCGTGGCCGAGCCGTTCCAGGGCGCCGGCGGCATGATTTTACCGCCGGACAGCTACTGGCCGGAAATCCAACGCATCTGCCGCCAGTACGACGTGCTGCTGTGCGCCGACGAGGTGATCGGCGGCTTCGGCCGCACCGGCGAATGGTTCGCGCACCAGCACTTCGGCTTCGAACCGGACACGCTCAGCATCGCCAAGGGGCTCACCTCCGGTTATGTACCGATGGGCGGACTGGTGCTGTCGCGTCGTATCGGCGAGGCGTTGGTGGAGCGGGGAGGGGTGTTCGCGCACGGGCTGACCTATTCCGGCCACCCGGTGGCGGCCGCGGTGGCGCTCGCCAACCTGAACTTGCTGGAACGGGAGGGGATCGTCGAGCGGGTCAAGAGCGACACCGGCCCCTATCTGCAGCAAGCGCTGCGCGCTGTGTTCGACGGCCACCCTCTGATTGGTGAAATCCAGGGCACCGGCCTGGTTGCCGCCTTGCAGTTCTGTCAGGACAAAACCACGCGCCGGCGCTTTGACAACGAGTCCGACATTACTTGGCGTTGCCGCACCCATGGCTTCGAGGAAGGCGTGATCATCCGCTCCACGCTCGGCCGCATGATCATGGCGCCGGCGCTGGTGATTACGCACTCCGAGATTGACCAGCTGATCGACAAGACTAAACGCGCCGTGGATCGAACGGCGAAGGAACTTGGACTGCTGTAAGCGCAGGAGAATGATCGGATGCACAGACCTTCGGGTCTGTGTCGCCGCTGGGATGACCGTCATTCATTCCGGGAGAAAGGGCCGGGCCGTCATGCCGGCTTGCCGATAGTAAGGCGCAACAAGCGATGGCGGAGGCAGTCGATCCGGATCGTAGTAAAGGGCCGGTTACAGCATGGGCCAAAACATGCAAAGAACGTCTGGTGAATTATCCGGGAGGGAAACGTAAGGCTCGCTCAGAGAATAGTCACACGACCGTGTGGACGCGGTGCAGAGCGTAGCAGGGGAGAGACTGAAGAAATCGGCGGCGCCGTGTTAAGAGGCCGCAAATGCAAAAAGCGCTTGAGTTGCCTCAAGCGCTTTTTTGAATATGGCGTCCCCACGGGGAATCGAACCCCGGCTACCGCCGTGAAAGGGCGGTGTTCTAACCGCTAAACTATAGGGACGAATTGTGGTGCACCCGGAGCGATTCGAACGCCCGACCCTCTGGTTCGTAGCCAGATACTCTATCCAACTGAGCTACGGGTGCACGGTTACTGCAAAATCTTTTGGCGTCCCCACGGGGAATCGAACCCCGGCTACCGCCGTGAAAGGGCGGTGTTCTAACCGCTAAACTATAGGGACTAAATTGTGGTGCACCCGGAGCGATTCGAACGCCCGACCCTCTGGTTCGTAGCCAGATACTCTATCCAACTGAGCTACGGGTGCACTGTTTCTCGCGTTGTTCTGCAAGAGAGGCCGAACTATAAAAGACCGGCGCGGCGCCTGTCAAGCGTCTGTAGGCTTTTTAATCGCGAGTCGATAAAATAGAAACAAGCATTGTCGCGTCCTGTCACAGTGACACTGTCCTGTTGCTTTCTTTCATCAGGCTGCCGGCCTGGCCGGTGGTCGTCGCATAGTGAAATTCCATGCTGTTTGAGCACGCCTGCGCGATTGTCGACCTGGAAACCACCGGTGGCCACATCACCCGCGACCGCATCACCGAGATCGGCGTGATCCTGATCGACGGTGAGCGGATCGAGCGGTTTTCCACGCTGGTGAACCCGGGTCAGCCGATTCCGCCGTTCATCGTCAACATGACCGGCATCAGCGATGCGATGGTCGCCGATGCCCCACCGTTCGAGGCCTTGGCCGAACGCTTGCTGACGATGCTGGAAGGTCGGCTGTTCATCGCGCACAACGCCCGCTTCGACTACGGCTTCCTGAAGAACGAATTCCGCCGGGTCGGTCTGCGCTTCCAGAGCGAGGTGCTCTGCTCGGTGAAGCTGTCGCGCCGGCTCTACCCGCAGCACTTCAAGCACAACCTCGACAGCCTGATCGAACGGCACGGCATCGAGCTGGCCGAACGCCACCGTGCATTGGCCGACGCCGAGGCGGTCTACCACTTCCTGCAGTCGGCCTGTCGCGAATTGGGCGAGGAACCGGTGCGCGCGGCGGCCGAGTACCTGATGGCCAAGCCGACCGTGCCGGAAGGGCTCGACGCCGACGTGGTCGACCAGCTGCCCGACGTCCCCGGCGTGTATCTGTTCTTCGGCGAAGCGGATCAGCCGCTCTTTGTCGGCAAGACGGTCAATCTGCGAAGCGCGGTGCTGAAGCACTTTGCCGGCGAGCCGGGCGACAAGGCGCTGGCCGAGGCGGTGCGACGCATCGACTGGCAGGAGACGATCGGCGAATTCGGCGCGCAGCTGATGGCGCAGCAGCTGATCCGCGAACTGAAGCCGTCGCACAATCTGAAGGGCCGGCCGAACCAGGAGTTGTGTTCGCTGCAGTTGGCGAGCGACGAGGACGGTTTCGTGCGGGCCCGCACCGTGGCGGCCAGTGATGTCGATTTTTCCCGGGTCGCGACGCTGTACGGCCTGTACCGCAACCCGCGCGAGGCGAAGAAGGTGCTCACCGAGCTGGCCCGGGCGCACGAGTTGTGCCCGGCGGTGCTCGGCATCGAGCCGGTCACCTCGAAGAAGGGCAGCCCCTGCTGCGCGCGCCAAGCCGGTCGCTGCCGCGGTGCCTGCGTCGGCGTCGAGCCGGCCGAGTCGCACAACGCGCGGCTGATGGCGGCGCTGGCACGCTTGAAGGTGAAGAGCTGGCCGTACCCGAGTGCGGTGGCGGTGGTCGAAAGCGACCCGGTGACCGGCGAATCGGTCGAGCATCTGTTCGACCGCTGGTGTTATCTGGGCAGTCGCAGCGGCGACGGGGAAGCGCTCGACGGCGCGCCGAGCTTCGATCTGGATACCTACAAGCTGTTCAGCGCCTACCTGAAGAAGCCGTCCGAACATACCAGCGTGCGGCTGCTGGAGACGGTGTAGCGTCGCGGCTGGCCGCGCAAGGCAAAAAAGGTTGGCCGAACCTTGTTGGGGATTCGGCCAACCTTTTGTCGTTTGTCGGGTGGCTCAGTCGTGCAGCGCGAGGAAGCCTTTCAGCCGGCTTTCGATCAAGCGCGGGTTCTCACCGTTGGCGATGCCGATCAGCCCCTCGAGGATCAGCTCCTTGCCGGCGATCTCGGCGTCGACCAGGTGGCGCAGTTTCAGCCCCACCGGCAGGAAGAACAGGTTGGCGAGACCGACGCCGTAGACGGTGGCGACGAACGCCACCGCGATGCCGGAGCCGAGCTTGGCCGGCTCGGTGAGGTTTTCCATCACGTGGATCAGGCCGAGCACCGCCCCCAGAATCCCCATCGTCGGCGAGTAGCCGCCGGCCGAGTCCCAGATCCGCGCCGCCTGCTTGCGGGCGCGCTCGAACATGGTGATTTCCACCTCCATGGTGTTGCGCAGCGCCTCGGGCGCGGTGCCGTCGACCAGCATCTGCAGCGCCTTCTGGGTGAACGGGTCCTTCTGCGCTGCGACCGCGCCCTCCAGTGCCAGCAGCCCGCCCTTGCGCGCGGTCTGGCTCCAGCTGACCACGTCGCGAATCAGCCGGTTGTGGTCGAGCTGCGGCGGCACGAACACCCAGCGCAGCATCTTCAGGCCGGCGATGAACTGCTTCGGGGTCGACTGCAGCATCACCGCGCTGGCGGTGCCGCCGACCACGATCAGGAAGGCGGTCAGCTGCAGCAGCGAGCCGACGTGCCCGCCTTCGAGCGCTTGACCTGCGATGATGGCGGTCAGGCCGCCGATGAGGGCTATGAGACTGATTTTATCCACGATAGCTGGGTTCCTGCGGTGTGGGGTGGAGGCGCGGCTTATGAGCGGATTCATCACGGGCGCTAGACCCATTCGCGCAGGCGGCTGCGCAGGCGGGTGACGGCCTGGCTGTGCAGCTGGCTGACGCGCGACTCGGACACGCCGAGCACGGCGCCGATTTCCTTGAGGTTCATTTCCTGCTCGTAATACAGGCTCATCACCAGCTGGTCGCGCTCGGGCAGTGCCTGGATCGCCTCGATCAGTGCGCCGCGAAAACCGGCGTCGGCGAGGGTGGCGAGCGGGTCGGGGCTGCGTGCGTCGACGATGTTGGCGAGCGCGTCGGACAGCCCCTCGCCCTCGTCGTCCGAGAAGTCCTCGAAGTGCAGCAGCGACAGCCCCTTGCAGTCGCCGAGCATGCTCTGGTAGTCGTCGAGTGGCACGCCGAGCTGTTCGGCGATTTCGGTTTCGCGCGGCGCGCGGCCGAGCTGCTGTTCGAGCCGGGAGATCGCCTCCTCGATCTGGCGGGCCTGGCGGCGGGCCTGGCGCGGCAGCCAGTCTTCACGGCGCAATTCGTCGAGCATCGCACCACGCACCCGCTGGCTGGCGAAGGTCTCGAATTGCACGCCCTGCGCCGGGTCGTACTGCTTGGCGGCCTCGATCAGGCCGATGACACCGACCTGCACCAGGTCGTTGATGTCGACCGACGACGGCAAACGCGCGGCCATCAGGCCGGCGATCTTGCGCACCATCGGGGCGTGCTGGGTGACATCGATCTCACAGCGGGGTTCGCATTGGTAGCCGTGGCGTTTCAGAAGTGCAGACATGGTCAGAGTCCAATGGCGGTGGTGCAGTCGCGCGAGGCGCTGGCCAGAAGTTCCAGATAGCCGGTGTCGGCGGCGCCGGGGTGCGGGGTATGCCAGTGCGGCAGCTGTGAGGCGAGTTGGCCGAACGCCACCGCCGCCTCGCAGTTCGGGAAGGCGTCGACCAGCGGCCGGCGCAGCGTCTGGCTGCGCGGCACGCTGATGTCGTAGGGCACGAAACCGACCATCCTGAGCGGCAGCTGCAGGTAGCTGCCGGCCACCTCGGCCAAGCGGTTGAACAACTGGCGCGCCTCGTCGAGCCGGTCGCAGCGGTTGATCAATACGTTGGCCGACAGCCGGCCGGCAAAGCCGTGCAGCCGTTTCAGGTCGGCGTAGGCGCGGGTCAGCGACTCGGTGTCCGGGCCGAGCACCAGAATCAGGTTGTCGGCGAGGCCGGCCGGGATCGGGTCGTCGGCCGGCGACGGTGCGTCGATCAGCAGCACGTCGGCGTCGCGCTCCAGCGGCTGGAATTCGCGCTCCAGCCGCTGCCAGACCGCATCGCTGAACTCGGCGCGCTCGGCGGCCGGTGCGTACAGGTTGAGCAGGGTCACGCCGTGCGGTGACAGGCTCATCAGCTCGCTGAGCGTGCCCGGCTGCCGCGTTTGGCTGGCCAGCGTTGCGGAGGGCGGCAGCCCGAGGCGGCGGCTCTGCGTCAGGCCGGGCTGGGCGTCGAGCAAGAGCAGGCGCTGGCCGGTGCGGGCCAGTGCGATCGCCAGCTCGGTGACTAGCGTGCTGCAGCCGCTGCCCTCGGCGCCGACCACGGCGAAGCTGGCGGGGCGGCTGGCGCGGCGGGTGAGCCGGCGCAGGCTTTCGGCCTGGTCGAACATCAGAGCAGCCCGGCCTGCGCGGCGTGCAGCAGCGGCAGTTCTTCGGTGAACAGTTCGAACGGCGACGGCGCCTGACGCGGGGCGAAGGCGCGCTCGATCAAGAGCGTCGCCTGCGCCGGGTGCAGGTCCTCCGGCACCCGCTGGCCGTTGGCGAGCGACAGCAAGGGCAGGCGGTGCCGGATCACCACGTCGAGGCAGGAGCCGAGCGGTACCGCCTCGTCGAGCTTGGACAGGATGCAGCCGAACAGGCCGTCACCGCGGTAGTGGTTGACCACGTCGTCGAGGGTGTGGCCGTCGGCGTTGGCGGCCAGCAGCAGGATGCGGTTGATCGGACGGTGCGCCGCGGCGGACAGCAGGTCGGTCTGTTCGGTGACGCGGCTGTCGCGCTGGCTCATGCCCATCGTGTCGATCAGCACCAGGTGGCGTTCGGAGAGGTCTGCCAGCGCCAGGCTCAGGTCCTGGCCGCTTTGCACCGCGTGCACCGGCACGCCGAGGATCTTGCCGTAGATGCGCAGTTGGTCCTGAGCGCCGATCCGGTAGCTGTCTGAGGTAATCAGCGCGACGTTCTGGGCGCCGAACTTCAGCGTGGCACGCGCCGCCAGCTTGGCGACGGTGGTGGTCTTGCCGACGCCGGTCGGGCCGACCAGTGCGAACACGCCGCCGGCGTCGAACAGGTCGGCGTCGATGTCGCCACAGCGCAGATTGTGCGCCAGCGCCGAGCGCGCCCATTGCAGCGCGGTGTCGCCCTTGTACGTTTCGGGCAGCTTGTCGATCAGCTGGCGGATCAGCGCGGCGGAGAAGCCGCACGACAACAGGCGGCGGTACAGTTCCAGCCGCTCCGGCGCGTGTTCGCGCATGTCCGACCAGGCGAAGCCGGCCAGCTGGCTTTGCAGCAGGCTGCGCAGCTGGCGGATTTCGTCGCCGACGCTGCGGATTTCGTTGCTGACGGTGGCCGTCACCTGCGACAGGTCGGGGTGGACGGTGCCGCTGCTCGGCGTCGGCGCGCCGTCGTCGAGCCAGGTCAGGTCGGTGTCTTGCAGCGGGACCGCCACCGATTCGAGCGTCGGCTCGATGCCCGGCGGCTCGATCAAGGCGTCCTCTGCCGGCGGCGCGGCGAGGGTAGGCTCGATCAGCGGCAGCGGTTCGGCCGCCGGCGTGACCGGGGCGGGGGCTGCGTCCGGGGTGTAGCGCCGCACGGTGACGGTGCTGGCCGGCTCGGCGTGGCGCACGCTGTTCCAGCTGCTGTCCAGCGGCTCGACCGGCAGCGCGTAGGTGCGGGCGATCGCGCGCTGTACCGGGTTGTGGGCGGTGGGCGGCGGACTGGCGGCCGGGGCGGGGCTCGGTACCACCTTGGCCACCGCCGCCAGCTCGACGTCGGCGATCGCCATGATCTCGACGCCGCCGTCCTTGCCCGGTCGATTGGACAGGATCAGCGCGTCTTCGCCCAGCTCGTCGCGGACCAGGCGCAGCGCCTCGCGGGTGCTGCTGCCAAAGAATTTTTTCACCACCATGTATTACGCTTCCTTGCTTGCGCCGACCACGCCGACGATGCGGATTGTCTTGTTGTCCGGGATTTCGTTGTGCGAGATCACCCGCAGATGCGGCAGCGGCCGGCGCAGGAAGCGCGCCAACAGCGGGCGCAGCGCCGGCGGGGTCAGCAGCACCGGGTTGTAGCCCTGCTGCTCGACCTGCTCGGCCTGCTGCGCGGCGCTGGCCAGCAGGTTTTCGGCCAAGCCCGGCTCCAGCCCGCCGCCGCGCGACTGCACCGCCTGCATCAGCACGTTTTCCAGCGCCGGGTCCAGTGTGATCAGCGACAGCTCGGTCTCGCCCGGGAACAGTTGCTGGACGATGGCGCGCGACAGCGCGGTGCGTACCGCGCTGGTCAGCTCGTCGGCGTCCTGGGTGACGGCGATGTGATCGGCCAGCGTTTCGATGATGCTGCGCACGTCGCGGATGTGGATGCCGTCGGCCAACAGGCGTTGCAGCACCTTCTGCAGCACGCCGACCGGCACCACTTTCGGCACCAGATCCTCGATCAGCTTCGGCGACTCCTTCGCCTGGTGCTCGATCAACTGCTGCACCTCTTCGCGGCCCAATAGTTCCGACGAATGCTGCTGCAACAGATTGGACAGATGGGTGGCCACCACGGTCGATGCGTCGACCACGGTGTAGCCGAGCATCTGCGCCTCGTCGCGGCGGCCGGCGTCGATCCAGACCGCCGGCAGGCCGAACGCCGGGTCGGTGGTCGGGGTGCCGTGGATGTCGCCGCTGACCCGGCCCGGATTGATCGCCAGGAACTGGCCGATGAACGCCTCGCCGTTGCCGATCTCGACGCCCTTGAGCAGGATGCGGTAGGCGTTCGGACGGATTTCCAGGTTGTCGCGGATGTGCACCGGCGGCACCAGGAAGCCGAGCTCCTGCGCGATCTTCTTGCGGATGCCGCGGATGCGGCGCAGCAGCTCGCCGTCCTGGTTGCGGTCGACCAGCGGGATCATCCGGTAGCCGACTTCCAGGCCGAGCGGGTCGACGCCGTGCACGTCGTTCCAGCTGACCTCGGTGGCGGGCGACTCCAGCGTCGTCGGCTTGATGGCCGGCTGGTCGGCAAACGCCAGGCGCTGGCTGCGTTTGGAATGCCAGTAGCCGAGCAGCACCAGCAGCGTCGAAATGGTCAGGAAGGCGACGTGCGGCATGTTCGGGATCAGACCGATCAGTCCAAGCACGCCGGCGGTGATGTAGAGCACCTGCGTGTTCATGAACAGCTGGCCGATCAGCTGCTCGGACATGTCTTTTTCGGTGCCGACGCGCGATACCACCATACCGGCGGCGGTCGAGATGATCAGCGCTGGAATCTGTGCGACCAGGCCGTCACCGATGGTCAACAGCGTGTACGCGTGCGCCGCGTCGGCGACCGCCAGGTCGTGCTGCACCACGCCGACGATCAGGCCACCGACGATGTTGATCAGGATGATCAGGATGCCGGCCATCGCGTCGCCGCGGACGAACTTGGACGCACCGTCCATCGCGCCGAAGAAGTTGGCTTCCTCGGTGATGGTGGCACGGCGCGTGCGCGCCTCGTCCTCGCCGATCAGACCGGCGTTCAGGTCGGCGTCGATCGCCATCTGCTTGCCGGGCATCGCGTCGAGGGTGAAGCGCGCCGACACTTCGGCGATCCGGCCTGCGCCCTTGGTGATCACCACGAAGTTGATGATGGTCAGGATCACGAACACCACCACACCGATCGCGATATTGCCGCCGACCAGGAAGGTGGCGAACGCCTCGATCACGTGGCCGGCCGCGTCCGGGCCGGTGTGGCCTTGCAGCAGAATGATGCGGGCCGAGGCGACGTTGAGCGACAGCCGCAACAGCGTGGTCACCAGCAGCACCCCCGGGAAGGCCGAGAAGTCGAGCGGCCGGCGCACGCCGATGCCGACTAGCAGCACGATGATCGACATCGCGATGTTGAAGGTGAAGAAGATGTCCAGCACGAACGGCGGCAACGGCAGCACCATCATCATCAGGATGAGGATGATCAGCACCGGGCCGGCCAGGCTGGCGACGTTGAAGCGTTTCAGTTGTAGAAGAAGAGTGTCCATGCCGGCTTAGTGTTGGGTTGCGCTGTCCGCCTCGGGCGGGTGGTTATGTTGGGGGTCGAGGTCGGACGGCACGTCGAGCCGGTCGGGGAACACCGGCGCGAGACCGCCGCTGCTCTGGTAGACGTTGAGCTGGTAGACGTAGGCCAGTACCTGCGCCGCGGCGGCGTACAGCCGCGACGGCACCTCGTCGCCGATCTCGGCGTTGAAGTACAGCGCCCGGGTGAAGCTGGGTACCCGCATCACGGTGACCTTGTGTTCGCGACCGACTTCGATGATCCGCTCGGCCAGTTTCAGCGAGCCCTTGGCGAGAACCTGTGGCGCGCGCATATCCTCAGTATATTTTATGGCAACGGCATAATGGGTCGGGTTGGTGACGATCACGTTAGCGTTGGGCACTTCCTGCATCATCCGGCGCCGCGCCGCCTCGCGTTGCAACTGACGGATGCGACCCTTCACCTCGGGCGAGCCTTCTTGTTCCTTGTATTCCTGCTTGACCTCTTCCTTCGTCATACGCAGTTGCTTGTAGTACTGCCAGAGCTGGAACGGTACATCCAGCGCGACCAGCATCACCATCGCGCCGGTCACGATCAGGAAGGTGTGGCTCATCAGGTCGACCAGCTTGGCCAGCGCACTATTGAGCGGCATGCTGACCAGGCCGACCAGCTCCATCCGTTCGTTCCAGATCACCCAGCAGGCCACCCCGCCGATCAACATGCTCTTCAGGATCGCCTTCAGCCCCTCGGACGCGGCATTGATCGAAAACAGCCGCTTGACGCCGGTGAACGGGTTGATCTTGGAGAACTTCGGCATGATCGGCTTGAGCGAGTAGTTCCAGCCGCCGATCAGGATAGGTACCAGCGCCGCCACCAGCGCCAGACCGGCGAAGATCGGCAGCAACTGCCACAGCGTCTGGTATACCGCCTCCTTGAAACGCTCGAGCCCCTGCGAGGTATCGCGTATCGTCGCCTGGTCGAAGGTGAAGGCGTGCACCGCCAGCTGGCGCATGAAGTCGGCCAGGCGGCCGCCGAACAGCATCAGCATCGCCACGCCGGTCATCGTTACCGCGAACGTCGACAGCTCACGCGAACGCGGCACATTACCGTCGTCGCGCGCCTGCTGCAGTCGTCGGGCCGACGCTGCTTCTGTCCGTTCTAAATCGGAATCGCTAGCCATGCCAATTCAATGAAAAATACTGACTTGATTTTAAAGCGAATGGTATCTTATGCCAGAGAAATCCTCTAGCGATTAAAGCTGTTTTGAGCGTTTCATTGTTAATCCTTCCGAATTTCGCCTTTTTCCATCCCGGCCTATCCGGCTAAACAAGGCCTTACAGGGGTTGGTAGGGTTGTCGCTGTTTCACGACAACCCGTCATGCCAACGCATTATCTATCAAGTTATAGGGTTTTTGTTTAACGATGCATCAAGATAGCGTGAAGGGGATGGTGGCTAGTGGGCGCCGGGATGCCAAACGGTAGGCTTTGCGGTTCGAATGGTATGTCATTTGAATGTTTTGGGGGGGCGTACCAATCATCTGCGCAGCCAAGCATGGTTGCATCGCTGACGTAGGCTGAGGCATTGGGCTGGCTGTATGGGGCAGGTAGCGCGATGGGCGCACGCCCCCTGACGCAGGATTCATCAAGGCTTGTCAGCAGTCCCGTCGGCTGGGGTGTTGTCGTCCGGGTGTGGAGGCTTCCGTGAGGCGCCGGCAGACTTGGCGAGAGTGGTACAATCGCGTGGTTTGACGAACGGAGGCTGAGAGCGCCAATGAAACCCTATCTCGACCTGATGCGGCATGTGCTCGAGCATGGCCACGACAAGTCCGATCGCACCGGCACCGGCACCCGTTCGGTGTTCGGTTATCAGATGCGTTTCGATCTGGCCGACGGCTTCCCGATGGTGACCACCAAGAAACTGCACCTCAAGTCGATCGTGCACGAGCTGCTGTGGTTTCTGGCCGGCGACACCAACATCAAGTACCTGAACGACCACGGCGTGTCGATCTGGAACGAATGGGCCGATGAGAACGGCGAACTCGGCCCGGTGTATGGCTACCAGTGGCGCAGCTGGCCGGCGCCGGACGGCCGCCACATCGACCAGATCGCCAACGTGCTCGAGATGATCAAGAGCAAGCCGGACAGCCGCCGGCTGATCGTATCGGCGTGGAATCCGGCGCTAGTCGACGAGATGGCGCTGCCGCCGTGCCACGCGCTGTTCCAGTTCTACGTCGCCGACGGCAAGCTGTCCTGCCAGCTTTACCAGCGTTCGGCCGACATCTTCCTCGGCGTGCCTTTCAATATCGCCAGCTACGCGCTCTTGACCTTGATGGTGGCGCAGGTGTGCGGCCTCAAACCGGGCGAATTCGTCCACACCCTCGGCGATGCGCACCTCTATAGCAATCATCTGGAGCAGGCGCGCGAACAACTGTCGCGCGAGCCGCGGCCGTTGCCGACGATGACGCTGAACCCGGACGTGACCGATCTGTTCGCGTTCAGCTTCGACGACTTCACGCTGACGGGCTACGACCCGCATCCGCATATCAAGGCGGCGGTGGCGGTATGACGATAAAGACGACGATCACGCTGGTGGTGGCGATGGCAGAAAACCACGCCATCGGCATCAACAACACCCTGCCGTGGCACCTGCCGGAAGACCTGAAGCACTTCAAGGCGGCGACGCTCGGCAAGCCGGTGATCATGGGACGCAAGACCTGGGACTCGATCGGCCGGCCGCTGCCGGGCCGGCGCAATATCGTGGTGACGCGCAACGCCGACTGGGCGGCCGACGGTGCCGAGGCGGCGCACTCGCTCGACGAGGCGCTGAGGCTGGCCGGTGCGGTGGACGAGGTGTGCGTGATCGGCGGGGCCGAGCTGTACCACCAGGCGATCGACGGCGCCGACCGGCTGTTGGTGACCGAGGTAGGGCTGACGGTGGCCGGCGACGCGTTCTTCCCGGTGATCGACCGGAGCCGCTGGCAGGAGACCGCGCGCGAGGCGCATCAGCGCGACGACGGTTTGAGCTACGCCTTCGTCGAGTACCGGCTGTTGTAGTCGGTAACGGGCCGAATGCAAAACGGGCTGCCACTGGCAGCCCGTTTTGCGTTGTTGCGACGCGGTTCAGGCGCGGCCGGCCAGCGCCTCGGCCGACTCCTGGGCGAGCTGGCTGTAGCCCTCGCTGAAGTCGTCGAGCATCTGCGACAGCCGCTGCGTGTCGCGCGCGATGATGGTTTTGAGCACCTCCTCGAGGAAGGCGTGGGTGCGGTCGAGCTGGCTCTTGCCGGCGCGCAGGATCGCGAACAGACAGCGTTGCGTCAGCGGCAACAGGTCTTCCAGCGTCTGCTGGACGTAGCGGTTGTTGGCGTACTGATAGAGGGTGTGCAGGAACTCGACGCCGTTCTCGTAGAAGCCTTGCAGATCGCTGCGGCGTTGGCAGTCGGACAGTTCGGTCATCAGCTCGAAGAAGCGCGCCAGGTCGTCGTTCTTCCAGTTGTTGGCGAGGTTGCGCACCACCTTGTCGAGCATCAGGAACCAGATGTCGAAGAAGTCGCCGACGTCGGCGGCCGAGATGCTCGACACCACCGCGCCGCGGCGCGGGTAGATCTCGACCAGGTGACGACGCTGCAGGATCAGCAGCGCCTCGCGCACCGAGCCGCGGCTGACCGACAGCTCGGCGGCGATGCGCAGTTCCTGGATCCGCTCGCCCGGCTTCATCGCTCCCTCGATGACCTGCTTGCCCAGGTACTGGGCGATCTGTTCGGTGAGGGAATCGTTGGCCTTGAAACTCATGCGAAAACTCCGGAGATGCAGCCCCGCGGGTAGCCGGGGCAGAAAACAAAATGCCGGACGAGTAGGGTGTCACTTGTCCGGCAATCCTTCAATTGGGCAAATTGTAACGCGGTGTATCAGTGTCCGCCAAGTCCGAGCCAGCCATAAATGCGAATCGGCCGGACAGGGCCGGCCGATGTTGGGGCGAATCAGACCGTGCTCAGTGCGGGCGGCGCACCGCGATCAAGTAGTTGACGTCGCTGTCGCGCGACAGGTGGTAGTCGCGGGCGATCGGGTTGTAGCTCATGCCGCTGATGTCGGCGAGCTCCAGCCCGGCGCCGCGCACCATCCGGGTCAGCTCGGACGGTTTGATGAAACGGGCATACTCGTGCGTGCCGCGCGGCAAGAGGCCGAGCACGTATTCGGCGCCGAGGATCGCCATCAGGTAGGCCTTGGCGTTGCGGTTGAGCGTCGAGAAGAACACCCAGCCGCCCGGCTTGACCAGCTGCGCGCAGGCGCGCACCACGCTCTCCGGCTCGGGCACGTGCTCGAGCATTTCCATGCAGGTGACCACGTCGAAGCCGGCCGGCCGCTCTTCGGCCAACATTTCGACCGGCACGCAGCGGTACTCGACCGGCACGCCCGATTCCATGCTGTGCAGTTGCGCGACCTTCAGCGACTTCTTCGCGAGGTCGATGCCGGTCACCGTCGCACCCTTTTCGACCATGCTCTCGGCCAGGATGCCGCCGCCGCAGCCGACGTCGAGCACGGTCTTGCCGGCGAGGTCGGCAAAGCCGTCGATGTAGCCGAGGCGCAGCGGGTTGATCTCGTGCAGCGGCTTGAACTCGCTCTCCTTGTCCCACCACTTGTGCGCGAGCTGGCTGAATTTCTCGAGTTCGAGCTGGTCGACGTTGTCGCCCATGATCATTCCCCCTTGGCCAGGATGCGGCCGCGCCAGTCTTCACCCTTGGCGAGCAGGTCGGCCAGGTTCAGGCGGGTCAGTACCCGGTCTTTCAGCAGGCACTCGCCGGCCACCCAGTTGTGGCTGACCTGTTCGCGGCCGGCGGCGTAGACGATGTGCGAGATCGGGTCGAACGCCGGCGCGGTCTCGATCGCGGCCAGGTCGACCGCGATCAGGTCGGCCTGCTTGCCGACGTGCAAGGAGCCGACCTGGTCGTCGATGCCCAGCGCCTTCGCGCCGTTCAGCGTTGCCATGCGGATCGCGGTGGCGGCCGGCACCGCGGTGGGGTCGAGTGTGCCGACCTTGGCCAACAGGGCGGTCATCCGGGTTTCGGCCAACATATCGAGCTTGTTGTTGGAGGCGGCGCCGTCGGTGCCGACACCGACGTTGACGCCGGCGGCCAGCAGCTTCTGTACCGGTGCGATGCCGGAGGCGAGCTTCATGTTCGAGGTCGGGTTATGCGCGATCGACACGCCGTACTTGGCGGCCAGTTCGATCTCCTCGTCGTTCAGGTGCACCATGTGCGCCGCCACCAGCCGCGGCGACAGCACGCCGAGATTCTGCAATCGGGCGAGCGGGCGCTGGTGGTACTGCTCGACGCTGCCGGCCACTTCGTCCGCGGTCTCGTGGATGTGGCAGTGGATCAGCATGTCTTCCTGTTCGGCCAACGTCACCACCTTGCGGAAGGTGTCGTCCGACACGGTGTACGGCGCGTGCGGCGCCAACGTGAAGGTGACGCGCTCCTCGCCGAGGAATTCGCGGCGTTCGGCCAGGCCCTTGGCGATGTAGTCGTCGGCGTTGATGCCGTAGTTGGTCGGGAATTCCAGGATCGAACAGCCGACAAAGGTGCGCATGCCGGCCGACAGGCCGGCGCGGGCGACCGCGCCGTGGTAGAAGTACATGTCGTTGATCGTGGTGGTGCCGGCACGCAACATCTCGGCCATCGCGATCAGCGAGCCGTCGAACACGAATTCGTCGCGCACGTGGCGGCCCTCGGCCGGCCAGATGTGGTTGTTCAGCCAGTCCATCAGCGCCTTGTCGTCGGCCAGGCCGCGCAGCAGCGTCATCGCCGAATGGCCGTGCAGGTTGATAAGACCCGGCATCAGCACGTGGCGATCCAGTTCGATGACCTCATCGGCACTCAATTGGCATGCCTCTGCGGCTGGCAGGATGGCGGCAATTCTGCCATCCTTAAGCGCGATGGCATGATTCTCCAGTACTTCTCCATCCGTTTCGACGGTAATCATCCAGCGAGCAAAGATAAGGCTGTCAAACTGGGCCTGAGACATAGGGCCTCCACGAGTCTAGAATGCCGGCGATTGTAGGCGTCTGCTCCAGCCAAGGCAAACCACCTGGCGCATGCGGATACCGTGCGTTTGCTTCTCACTACAGAAGATGTGTATACAAGGAATCCTCACCGGATGCGCCGCTCCGACGACCTAGGGTCGCAGACATCCTCCGTCACACCGCCGCCGGGCGGCCGCTCTGGCTTTGGCCGGCGTCTGTCGTTGCGTCAGCTGTTCCTGATGGCGGTGGCGCTGGGCCTGTTGATCCCGGCGATCCTCAGCTCGGCGATCGGCTTTTCGATACAGCGCCAGGAGCTGACCAGCCGCTTCGTCAGCGACCAGCGCCGGCTGCTGGAAATCGTCGCGCTCGGCATGCAGGAGCCGCTGTGGAACCTGTCGCGGCCGAGCGGCGCGCCGCTGATCGCCTCGCTGATGAAGGACGCACGGGTGATCTCGGTGCAGGTCACCGACAATCTGTCCAATACCATCTTCATGTCGGCCGTGCGCAGCGAGCGCCGCCTCGGCGAGGTGGAGGTGCTAAAAAAGCCGGTGGTGTACCGGGGCGAGGAAATCGGCGAGGTGTCGATCGAGTTCGATCGGCAGCACATCATCACCGAGCAGAACCAGCTGCTGCGCAACTTTGCGCTGCTGCTGTTGATCCAGCTGGTGTGCGCCACGCTGTTGATCATGCTGATCTTGCACCTGCGCTTCCTGAGGCCGATGCAGCGGCTGGCCGAACAGATCGCCGCGCTGGCGGGCTTGCGGCTTGACGGTCGCTTCGAGTGGCCGGACAACGACGAGGTCAGTCAGCTCGGCCGCCAGCTCGAGGCGACCCGTGCCGAACTGAAGCGCCTGGTCGACGAGACCGAAGCCAAGACGCTGGCGCTGGAAGCCGACATCAGCCGCCGTCGCGAGGTGGAGGACGCGCTGCGTCGCTCCGAAACCAAGTACCGCGAGCTGTTCTGGTCCAACCTCGACGGCATCGTGATCAGCACGCTGGACGGCCAGATCCTCGACGCCAACCCGGCCTTCCTCAACCTGCTCGGCTACAGCGCCGAACAGCTCAAACTACAGAACTTCTGGACGCTGCTGACCCCCGAGAGCGAAACCGACGAACGGCTCAATATCGACCAAAAGGTGCTGCGCTTCGGCTTCTGCGACGACATCGATTCGCTCTACATCACCCGTTTCGGCAATACCGTGCCGGTCAGCGTCAAGACGGTGGCGATGCGCGACGCCTACGGTCGCATCTACGCGGTGTGGCGGATGGTGCGCGACGTCTCCGAGCAGCGCGCCGCGCAGGAACACATCGAGCTGACCGCCAAGGTGTTCGACAACACCGTCGAGGCGATCATGATCACCGACGCGGAGTTGAGTATCCAGAGCGTCAACAAGGCGTTCACCGAGATCACCGGCTACCGCCCGGAAGAGGTGGTCGGCGGCAAACCGAACATCCTGCAGTCGCAACTGCACGACGCGGCGTTCTACCAGGCGATGTGGCAGCAGATCCGTTTGACTGGCGCCTGGCAGGGCGAGCTGTGGGACCGCAAGAAGAGCGGGGCGGTCTACCCGCAGTGGATCGCGATCAACGCGGTGAAGAACCAGGCCGGCGAGACCACCCACTATATCGGCATCGCCAGCGACCTGTCCGAGCGCAAGGCTGCCGACGAGCGGATCCGCTTCCTCGCCCACTTTGACGTGCTGACCAACCTACCCAACCGGGTGCACCTGCAGGAGCGCGCCGAGCTGGCGCTGCAGGCGGCAAGCCGCGACGGCAGTCAGCTGGCGGTGCTGCTGCTCGATCTGGACCGCTTCAAGTTGATCAACGAGTCGCTCGGCCATTCCGCCGGCGACATGCTGCTGCAGATCGTCGCCGAGCGGTTGCGCGGCAAGCTCGGCCCGGGCGAGATGCTGGCGCGCCAGGGCGGCGACGAGTTCATCGTGCTGCTGCCGGCGCTGCCGGCCGGCCCGAGCGAGGTGGTGCTGGCGGCCGAACGCATCCTCGACTGCTTCAAGCAGTCGATCGAGCTGCACGGCCACATGCTATCGGTCAGCCCGTCGATCGGCATCGCGGTGTTCCCGGACGACGGCGCCGACGTCGAGACGCTGGTGCGCAATGCCGACGCGGCGATGTACGCCGCCAAGTCGGCCGGCCGCAACAACTACAAGTTCTACACCGCCGACCTCAACGTGCACGCCAGCGAGGTGCTGGCGATCGAGAGCCAGTTCCGCGGCGCGCTGGAGCGCGACGAGTTCGTGCTGCACTACCAGCCGCAGGTCGGCATGGCCGACGGCCGTCTGCTCGGCGCCGAGGCGCTGATCCGCTGGAACCACCCGGAGCAGGGGCTGATCGGGCCGCTGCGCTTCATCCCGGTGGCCGAGGAACGCGGCTTCATCGTCGCGATCGGCAACTGGGTGATCCGCGAGGCGTGCCGCCAGTTGGCAGCGTGGAAGGCGGCCGGCTGGACGCTGCCGAAGCTGGCGATCAATTTGTCGGCGCTGCAGTTCCGCGATCCGGAGCTGTTGAGCATCATCAAGCAGCAGCTGGTGTCGCACGGACTCGACGGTACCAGCCTGGAAATCGAGCTGACCGAGAGCGTGCTGATGGAGGATGTCGAGGGCACGCTGCAGGCGGTCGAGGCGCTGCGTGCGCTGGGCGTGTCGCTGGCGATCGACGACTTCGGCACCGGCTATTCCAGCCTGTCGTATCTGAAGCGCTTCAAGGCCGACACGCTGAAGATCGACCGTACCTTCGTGCGCGATATTCCGCACGACTTCGACGACAGCGCGATCACCCGCGCGATCATCGCGATGGCCAAGACGCTGAATATGCAGGTGCTGGCCGAGGGGGTGGAAACCGCGGAGCAGTGGCGCTTCCTGGCACAAGAAGGCTGCGACCAGGTGCAAGGCTACCTGGTCTCGCGGCCACTGCCGGCCGAGCGCTTCGAGACGGTGCTGCGCCGCGGCGTATTGCTCCCGGGCGAGACCGCGCTGCCGTAAGCGCTGGCATTCGTGGATACGCAAAAGGTTGGCCGAATCGCTTCGGCCAACCTTTTGTTTTTTGGGCGATGCAATGGGCGGGTGTGTCGCCCGGCTCAGGCGGGGCCGATCTGCCGGTAGAAGTCGACCAGCAGTTCGGCCAACTTGGCTGGCTGCTCGAGCGGCACCATGTGGCCGGTGTCCGGCAGCAGAGCCAAGCGACAATCGGGCAGCGCCGCGTGCATCGTCTGCAGCGCCGAGACCGCCACCATCGCATCGTCGCGGCCGCCGATCAGCAGCACTGGACAGCGCAGACGCGGCAACTGCTCGATCAGCGAGGCGCGCTCGCTGGTCTCGCGCAGTTGCGCGATCAGCGTGTCCTTGCCCAGTTCACGATCCATGCGGCGGATGATGTCGACCACCGCCGGGTCGTGCAAGCGGCTCGGGTGGACGAATTGCGCCAGCCGCTGCGCCGACATGCCCTGATAGGGATGACGTTCCAACCACGCCAATGCCTGCCGGCGAGTGGCCTGTTCCGCGCTACTCAGACCCTGCGCGGTGCAGGCGATCAGCACCAGCGAGCGCACCCGCTCGGGGTGAGCCAACGCATGCAGCAAGGCCAGGTAACCACCCATCGAGAACGCGACCAGATTGGCGTGCACCGACGTGCTGTCGGCGATGCAGGCGAGCATCCCGGCGCGGTCGCGGGCGCGCTGGATCGGCACGTAGACCGGCTCGACGTCGACGGGCAGCAGCGGGATCAGCCGCTGCCATAGCCGTTCGTCGCACTGGGTGCCGGGGAGGAAGTAGAGTGGGCGCTGGGACATGGCGATGGGCGTGGATAAGGGGTAACACCCAGTGTGGGGAAAGCCCGGCCCCCCGGCAAGCCGTGGCGTAGCCTGTTCCGGGCCGGCTACGATGAATCAGGCGCCAGCGCAGGGCGCGTGGCCGTCACTTCCCCATCGACCGGACGGGGAAGGGTGATACGGCGCGACACGCCCTACTGTGGCAAGAACCCCGTCTGACAGGAGGCCTCCCATGTGCCGCTGGCTCGCTTACACCGGCAACCCCGTCCCGATGGAAATGCTGCTGTTCCAGTCCAAGCATTCGCTGATCGATCAGAGCCTGCATTCGCACCTGGGCGCCACCACCACTAACGGTGACGGCTTCGGTATCGGCTGGTATGGCCGGGACGACGAGATCCCGTATCGGTACTGCTGCGTGCATCCGGCCTGGAACGACCGCAACCTGCGTGAGGCAGCCCGTGCCATTCGCGCACCGCTGTTCCTCGCGCATGTGCGCTCGGCCACCGACACCCCGGTGCAGGAGACCAACTGCCACCCGTTTCGGTACGGCCGCTGGCTGTTCATGCACAACGGGCTGATCCGTGACTACCCCGCCGTTCGCCGCGACCTGATGCTGGCGGTAGCGCCGGAACTGTTCACGTCGATCGAAGGCTCCACCGACTCGGAGCTGATGTTCTTCCTGGCGCTGACCTTCGGCCTGGAGAGCGAACCGGTGATGGCGCTGGAGCGGATGGCGGCGCTGGTCGAGGAGACCGGCCGGCGGTACGGCATCGAACAGCCGCTGAACATGACGGTCTGCGCCAGCGACGGCGAGCGGCTGATCGCCGTTCGCTATTCCAGCGAGGGGCAGTCACGCTCGCTGTTTCACAGCACTGCTTTTCGCAACCTGCGCGCCCTCTACCCCGACAACCCGCGCATCGCTGCCGTCGGCGACGACGCCTTCCTCGTGCTGTCCGAACCGCTCGTCGACCTGCCAGGTGCCTGGGAGGAGGTGCCGGAACAGTCGTTCATCGTCGCCAAACGCGGCAGCATCGTCCGTGGCCACTTCGAGCCGCATTGGCCGTAGGGGTCGGGAGGTTTTGTCTGAGCCCGGTCTCGCGGTCCAAGCCCATAAGCGGAAGGAGTGAAGACAGCTTCCTGTCACGTGTGAACGTCAATGGACCGCTCCAATCTCCGTTGCCGACCGAGCGCTTCGAAACGATGTTGTGCCGTGCTTCTGCCGGACGAGACCGTGCTGCCGTACGTATTTGCATTAATGAACAAAGGTTGGCCGAAGTGATTCGGCCAACCTTTTGTTTTGGTGCCGGCTCAGGAAGGGCTGATCTGTCTGTCGAAGTCCACCAGCGGCTCGACGAGCCGGGTAGGCTGCTCGAGTGGCACCATGTGGTCGGTGCCCGGTAGCGGTGCCTTCCGGCGGAGATAAAGTTTAGTGTGCCGGAGAGTGGGGCGGTGGGCTTTAATCGCAGCCGTAGCCGTTTAATTGGTACCTGTGCATCCTGATGTCCGGACTCAACCCTGAGCTGACGGTCATGCAGATCGTCACGAGCATCCGCCCCTCGGTCAAAGCGGACGATCTGACTTGCCCATCGAACCCTGGGCAACTCTCAACGCAATATGCTGCTGACTACATGCTGGCCGCCGATAGTAGCAAAAGGCATAATGCCGAAATCATCAATGTCTAGGTTCAGCCTATGATTCGCCTGCTAACGTTCTTCTCTCTTCTGCTGTCGCTTTAGCTCGCTCATGCAAAACAGAAGAACGTCTGTTGGGGGCAAAGCGCGGCAATGGCCGCTACCACTTCGCGTGGGTAGAAAATGAGAATTTGCAAGAGATCAAGGATGCGCTGCGCTGACACGTAGATGCACCTGATTCAAGGAAGGGGAACGGATGGCATTTCACGATCAATTGAACGATTCGCTGACAAAAGAGCGTGGTGGCAGACACGGCGGCAAGGGCCATGAATTCCAGCGTTACTGGGCGCTCTGTCACCTACTCAAGTTGGATCTTGAGCAGGATGACTACTTAGTCTTGCTGGAATTCATTGAGGATGTCGCTGTGCTTGATGCGGAAAATGCCCCCTCCGCAATGGACCTTTTTCAGCTCAAGAAAAAGGAAGGTAGCACTGGAAAGTGGACCAAGACGACGCTCACAAGACCCCCGAAAGACGGGAAGTCGATTCTTGCAAAATTGTGTGAGTCACGGAGCATCGCAAAAGAAGGAACGAGGTCGATAGCCTTTGTAAGCAATGCTCCAATCGAACTGAAATTGGGCAACGAGGAGGACTCGACTGCACGGTTGGAGTTCCCTGCATCAGACCTTGATGAGGAACTTAAGGCATCTCTCCGCACCTCCATAGCTAGCGAGCTTGGCTGCAACGAAGAAGAAATAGATTTTGATGATTTCAAATTCATTCGGAGCCCATTAGCGATGGATGATCTCGAAAGTCATGCTATCGGTAAAGTTGCAGCTTACCTTGCGGACAAATTTCCCGATCATGGAGCCAGGGCAGATGTCCTTTGCAAAGCGCTCTACAGCGAAATCAAGATCAAGGCTACTGCGACAGATGATGCTGGAGCATTCGATGATCTGAAAAGAATTAGAGGCATCTCGAAGACGCAGCTCTCTGGAATGCTCTCGCTGACGCTGTCAAGGAAGCCGGACAGCGATGTCATCAATGAGGCTATAGCCAATCTAGTCCATGAGGACGTTCCCTTTGTCCAGCGGGAAGCCATCAAGAAAGCGGCAAGGCGCTTTCTTGTCGATAAGGCGGGAAAAGGAGCTGAAATGCTCGACCTTCTGGGGAAAGCAATTGAAGCGCAGCTACCCTCTTTGCCTGGCAATCTCGTGACTTCGTGGGATGTGGCGAATTGGGTAGTTGATCAAGTCTGCGCTTCTACGCAGTCGTCAGCATTTTTGATACTTGAGCGGGAGTATTTGCTTGCCGTTGTTCTGTACAGGATCAATAAATGAGCAATTCGGCAAAGATTCTCCGCTTGGTAAGAAATTTAAGGAAGGGCAAACATGAGAAGTTTGCGATTCAAAAAACTCTGGCTCGTATCAGAAGCATCGAGGTCGGCACGCAGCATCGAATTCAGCCCGCAGAGGACGCTCCTACTCGGGAGGAATCACACGGGAAAATCAACAGTGGTCAAGCATCTCTTCCGGACATTGGGATGCGAAACCAAGGGAAAGAATAATCGATGGGATAGTCTTGCCATATCTGTCTTGGAGCTCGAGCTAGACGGTCAGCCGTATACGGTCTATCGACGTGCAAACGTCTACGCCTTGCGAAATGACGTCACGCATGCTGTCCGTGTTACGACTAACTATCGAGAATGGACAGACATTATGGCTGGTATTTTCGATTTCTGGCTAATGCTGCCGACACATCAAGACACGTTGGCACAAGCCACTCCGCCGTATCTCTTCCTTCCTTTTTATATGGATCAGGATGGTAGTTGGCTGCAACAATGGCATTCTTTTGACAAACTATCTCAGTTCTCCAACTGGAAAAAACCACTTGCCGCATACGTTACCGGACAGAGGCCAAACGGTTACTACATTGCGAAGTTTGAAGAGTCCAAGGCCAAGGCGTCAGTTAATCAAATCAGCCAAGAATTGAGCGTCGTACAGTCGGCACTTACCCGCGTCAAGAAATCCTTGCCTCGTCCGGCAGTACGCTTGGATACCAATGCATTTAAACAAGAAATCTCTGGCCTCTTGCGGAGTTCTACCCATCTCAAGAACGAACAGGAATCGCTGAGGAAGAAGGCGTTTGAATGCGCTGCTCAGAAGGAGTCTCTCACTAGTCAGATTGCCATGGCTCGCGATGCTTTGCGTGATTTGGAGGGTGATCTGAAGTACCTCACCGAAGCAAAGACGCAGCCGACGCTAACCTGTCCGACTTGTGGGAGTACCCATGAGAATGGCTTTCCCGTTCGTCTTGAGTTGATCGACGATGCGATGACCTTGAGAAAGGTCATCGCGGAATTGGAAGTCGATCAAAGGAAGATTGATGAGAATCTTGCCGATGTACATGGAAAGATCAATCGCATCAAGCGTAAGGCTATGGACATTGAGAAGACGCTGCAAACAAAGAAAGGGATGTTGCGACTCCAGGATGTCGTTGATAGCCAAAGCGCTGAAGTTGTGCGGGGTGCTTTCCTGAAAGATATGGAGTCACTGAAGCGGCAATTGACTAAGCAGGAGGAGATTGCCGCCGGGCTGAAAGACAAGGTTGCCCAATTTGACCTTCCCGACAGAACCAAAGCCATTAACGAGTTCTACTCCGAAAGAATTGAACTATTTGCGAGCGAATTGGGTGTCCAAGACTTGAGGGATGATGTCAAGAAAAGGCCAGATGCGACTGTGGCAGCAAGCGGAAGTGCATTACCTCGTTCGTTACTCGCCTATCAGTATGCGGTTCTTCATACCGCAAAGGAAAGGGGAGACTCCAAGCTGTTTCCCGTCGTCGTTGATTCCCCCAATCAACAGGGGCAGGACGCTGATCATTTGATGCAGATGCTCAAATTCATTATGAAGCGTACTCCGAATGAGCAGCAACTGATCCTGGCAGTGGAAGACATGCCCAGGGACTTTACTTTCGAGGGTGACATCGTTGAGTTGACGACTCCTTTTGGCCTGCTGGAGCCAAGCCAATACGATTTGGCTTGTGCTGAGCTAAGTTCACTGGTTGCATCGGTTGCCGAGGGTATCGATGCACGGCTAGCGAATCAGAGAACCGAGGCTGTCGAAACTCAGGACGTAGATATCAATGAATGATTGCTATGAATCTAGGTGTGAGTCACCCTAGATTCAATGGGCACAGCTGACGGTCTGCTTTGGCCGAACTCCTGCCGGGCAGAACGTGGGCAATGACCGGCGGCTTCTGGCTGTTATCTATCATTCTGTTTTTTGTCTCCAGCACCGGTCTACGGTCCGATGTGATCGGCCCCTGCTCGGCCCACCCACGAGCAAGAAAAAACCCGCAGCAAGCTGCGGGTTTTGCGTTGGCCGAAGTGGCTCTTACTCCGGACGCATCTGTGGGAACAGGATCACGTCGCGGATCGACGGGGCGTCGGTTAGCAGCATCACCAGGCGGTCGATGCCGATGCCGCAGCCGCCGGTCGGCGGCAGGCCGTATTCCATCGCGCGGATGTAGTCGGCGTCGTAATGCATAGCCTCGTCGTCGCCGGCGTCCTTCTGCTCGACCTGGGCCATGAAGCGCGCGGCCTGGTCTTCCGGGTCGTTCAACTCGGAATAGCCGTTGGCGTGTTCGCGGCCGACGATGAACAGCTCGAAACGCTCGGTGATGCCCGGCTGGCTGTCGGAGCCGCGCGCCAGCGGCGACACTTCGACCGGGTAGTCGACGATGAAGGTCGGGTTCCACAGCAGGCCTTCGGCGCACTCTTCAAACAGCGACAGTTGCAGGCCGCCGATCGCGTCGCTTGCCACCGGCTTGCCGCCCAGGCGGACGATTTCTTCCTTCAGCCACGCCGCGTCGCTCAGCTGCGCGTCGCTGTACTGCGGGTTGTGTTTCTTGATCGCTGCCACGATGGTCAGGCGCTCGAACGGCTTGCCGAGGTCGACTTCGCGGCCAGAGTAGGTGACGGTGGTGGTGCCGCGGGCTTCGATCGCGCAGGCGCGGATGATCTGCTCGGTCATTTCCATCATCCGTTCGTAGTCGGCGTACGCCTCGTAGAACTCGATCATGGTGAACTCGGGGTTGTGGCGGGTGCTCATCCCCTCGTTGCGGAAGTTGCGGTTGATCTCGAACACGCGCTCCAGACCACCGACCACCAGGCGCTTCAGGTACAGCTCCGGCGCGACGCGCAGGTACAGCGGCATGTCGAGCGCGTTGTGGTGGGTGACGAACGGTTTCGCGGTGGCGCCACCCGGGATCGGGTGCATCATCGGCGTTTCGACTTCCAGGTAGCCCTCGCCGACCATCACGTCGCGGACCTTCTGCACGATCTTGGAGCGCTTGATGAAGGTCGCGCGGCTGTCGTCGTTCATGATCAGGTCGACGTAGCGCTGGCGGTACTTCTGCTCCTGGTCGGCGAGGCCGTGGAACTTGTCCGGCAGCGGGCGCAGCGACTTGGACAACAGGCGCAGCTCGGTGACGTTGACCGACAGCTCGCCCTTGTTGGTCTTGAACACGGTGCCGCGGGCGCCGACGATGTCGCCCAGGTCCCAGTGCTTGAACGCGGCGTGCGCCTCGGCGCCGATGCCCTGGTCGTTGATGTACAGCTGGATGCGGCCGCTGGCGTCCTGCAGCGTGGCGAAGCTGGCCTTGCCCATCACACGTTTGAGCATCATCCGGCCGGCCACGACGACTTCGCGCTGTTCGGCTTCCAGCGTTTCCTTGTCCTTCTCACCGTGCGCACGGGCCAGGTCACCGGCCATGTCCTTGCGGCGGAAGTCGTTCGGGAAGGCCACGCCGGCTTCGCGCAGCGCGCTCAGCTTGGCACGGCGCTCGGCCATGATCTGGTTTTCATCCAGATGTTGTGATGCGTTTTCGTGGTCAGACATTTCAACTCCAATAGCTACAGATAAGCGCGGTGCCACCGGAGGTAGCACCGCGCATTCGATTCGGCCAACGTTTAGACGCCCTGCTTGAGGCTTGCCTCGATGAAGCCGTCGAGATCGCCGTCCATCACCGACTTGATGTTGCCGACCTCATAGCTGGTGCGCAGGTCCTTGATGCGCGACTGGTCGAAGACGTACGAGCGGATCTGGTGGCCCCAGCCCACGTCGGTCTTGGTGTCTTCCAGCGCCTGCTTGGCTTCGCTGCGCTTCTTCATTTCCAGCTCGAACAGCTTGGCGCGCAGCATGTTCATCGCTTCGTCGCGGTTGCGGTGCTGCGAACGGTCGTTCTGGCACTGCACCACGATACCGGTCGGGTTGTGGGTGATCCGCACCGCCGAGTCGGTCTTGTTGATGTGCTGACCGCCGGCGCCCGAGGCGCGGTAGGTGTCGACGCGCAGGTCGGCCGGGTTGATGTCGATCTCGAACGAGTCGTCGACCTCCGGGTAGACGAACACGGAGGCGAACGAGGTGTGGCGACGCGCGTTCGAGTCGTACGGAGATACGCGTACCAGGCGGTGCACGCCGGTTTCGGTGCGCATCAGGCCGAAGGCGTAGTCGCCCTCGATCTTGATGGTGGCGCTGGAGATGCCGGCGACTTCGCCCTCGGACTCTTCCAGCACCTCGACCTTGAAGCCCTTGCGCTCCGCATAGCGCAGGTACATGCGCAGCAGCATGCCGGCCCAGTCCTGCGCCTCGGTGCCGCCGGCGCCGGCCTGGATATCGACGAAGCAGTGGTTCGGGTCCATCGGGTGGTTGAACATCCGGCGGAATTCGAGCTGCGACAGCTTGGCCTCGATCTCTTCGAGGTCGGCCTGCACCGCGTGCACGGTGTCGTCGTCGCCCTCGGCGATCGCCATCTCCAGCAGATCCTTGCCGTCGGCGAGGCCGGCGCCGATGCTGTCGAGCACCAGTACCACGTCCTCGAGCTGCTTGCGCTCGCGGCCCAGTTCCTGCGCCTTCTTCGGCTCGTTCCAGATGTCCGGGTCTTCGGTCAGGCGGGAGACTTCTTCAAGACGGTCTTTTTTGCCGTCGTAGTCAAAGATACCCCCGAATGTCGGCGCCACGCGACGCCAGGTCCGCCAGTTTGGCCTCGATCTGGTTGAGGATTTCGGCTTCGATCATGGTGCGTACTCCAAAACGTAAGTAATTGATTATTGGTGCGTTGGCCGATTCGATGAAACACAAAAAGCGCACCTTGCGGTGCGCTTTTGCCGGAACACTACGTCGATTAGCCGAGCAAGTGAGCGACGCCTGCGCGCTCTTCTTCCAGTTCGGCCAGCGTGAAGTTCATCCGTTCGCGGCTGAATTCGTCGATTTCCAAGCCTTGCACAATCTGATAGGCGCCATTTTCGCATACCACCGGGAAGCCGTACACCACGCCTTCCGGGATGCCGTAGCTGCCGTCCGACGTGATGCCCATCGTTACCCACTTGCCATTGGTGCCGAGCACCCAGTCGCGGATGTGGTCGATCGCGGCGTTGGCGGCCGAGGCTGCCGAGGACAGGCCGCGCGCTTCGATGATCGCGGCGCCGCGCTTGCCGACGGTCGGCAGGAAGTCGTCGCGGTTCCAGGTTTCGTCGTTGATCAGCGCTTTCAGCGATTCGCCGTCGACGGTGGCGAAGCGGTAGTCGGCGTACATGGTCGGCGAGTGGTTGCCCCAGACCAGCATGTGCTCGATGTCGGCGACCGGCTTGCCGGCCTTGGCGGCCAGTTGCGACAGGGCGCGGTTGTGGTCAAGACGCAACATGGCGGTGAAGTTTTTCGGATTCAGGTCCGGAGCGCTCTTCATCGCGATGTAGGCGTTGGTGTTGGCCGGGTTGCCCACTACCAGCACCTTCACGTTGCGGTCGGCCACTTCGTTCAGCGCCTTGCCCTGTACGGTGAAGATCTCGGCGTTGGCGGTCAGCAGGTCCTTGCGTTCCATGCCCTTGCTGCGCGGACGGGCGCCGACCAGGAGAGCGACCTGGACGTCCTTGAAAGCCACCTTCGGATCGTCGGTCGCGATCATGCCCGCCAGCAGCGGGAAGGCACAATCTTCCAGTTCCATCATCACGCCTTTGACGGCGGTTTGCGCCTGCGGCAGGTCGAGCAGTTGCAGGATGACCGGCTGGTCTTTGCCGAGCATTTCGCCACTGGCGATACGGAACAGCAGGCTGTAACCGATCTGACCGGCAGCACCGGTAACGGCAACGCGGACGGGGGCTTTCATCAGGTACTCTCCTTCAGTCTGGGTCTATTTCTTAGGATGAAGTGCAGGGTCTTGCCGAGGTATATTGCTCTGCAATAAAAGCGCTTTGAAGTGTATCACGCTGCGTCTGCCTGCACAGCGCCTCCGTCATCAGACAAGCTGATGGCCCTCATAAAAATTATGTCTTATATAAGACTCGTCTTTACGCTTGATTTGTTTGGTGATAAAAAGAGCGCCATGACGAGCACTAAACTTCGACGCCAGCCGCTCTACGCACAAATTAAGTCGCTCTTGATGCGACGCATCGCCGAAGGCGAGTGGCAGGCCAACGAAGTGCTGCCGAGCGAGTGGGAGCTCGCCGGCGAACTCGCGGTCAGTCAGGGAACGGTGCGCAAAGCACTGACCGAACTGGTCGGCGAGGGACTGCTGTACAGACAACAGGGGCGGGGCACGTTTGTGTCCGATATCGCCAGCGACTGGGGAGACGGTTCGCTGGTCACACCAGGACTTCCGGACGAGCATCCGGATGCCATCGTGTGCGAATTGTTGGGGTGTTCTAGGGTGAACGCCGCCGAGGAAATTGCACAGCGGCTTGCCATTCGCCGCGCTGCGCCGTTGCTGCGGGTCCGCCAGGTATGGCGGCTGCGCGGCCGGACCGTGGCGCTCGACGACGCGCTGCTGCCGGCCGAGCGCTTCGAGGGACTCGACGCGCGCTGGGTGCGCGAGTGCGGTGGCGTCTATGCCGCGCTGCAGCGCCGTTTCGGGGTGCGGCCACGGCTGGAAATGGAACAGCTGCGTGCCATCACGCTGTCGCGTGAAGAGGCGCAGCTGCTGAATACCTCGACCGATGTTCCTGTGCTATCGGTGTTGCGACTCTCCTCGTCGATCGAGGGTGAGCCGATCGAGTGGCGCCAGCGCTACTGCCTGACCGAGCAACTCGCCTATACCGTCTGTCGTGCCTGACCCCCTGTGGTCGGGAGCAGTTTGGCTGTCATGAAGGAAGAATTCCCGCGCTGTGATGACCATCGGGTCGTCGCGGTTGGTTTTGCGGCATGCGTTTAGCGTGCCGCGAGCGGCCTGATACGAAAGGCCTGGGTACTACCAACTTGGTTTAATTCTCCAAGGAAGCCATATGCAAATGCAGAAGCAACGACCGAAGCACCTAGACTTGGCCAAGATCAGGCTGCCCGTGCCGGGCATCGTCTCGATCTTGCACCGGATCAGCGGTGTCGCACTGTTCTTTTCCCTTCCTCTGCTGATCTACCTGTTGCACGGGTCGCTCAGTTCCGCCGAAACCTTCGATGCCTACCGCGCCGTGATCGCGCATCCGCTGATCAAGCTGGTTCTGATCGGTCTGTTGTGGGCCTATCTGCATCACTTCTGTGCCGGGATCCGCTTCCTGTTCCTCGACGTGCACAAGGGTCTCGAACTGCAAACCGCGCGCGCCACGGCGAAGATCGTGCTGGCCGTAAGCCTCGCGCTGACCGTCATTCTGGGGGTTGCTCTATGGTAAATCGCGTCGTTGTCGGGGCGCATTACGGCCTGCGTGACTGGATCGCGCAGCGCGTCACCGCTGTCATCATGGCGATCTACACCGTCGCTCTCGTGTTGTTCCTGTTGGCCATGCCGTCCTCGTACGAGAACTGGCAGTCGTTCTTCCGCCAGCCCTGGGTGCAGGTGCTGACTCAAGTGTCGATTCTGGCCTTCTTGATCCATGCCTGGGTCGGCATCCGCGACCTGTGGATGGACTATGTGAAGCCGGTGGGCATTCGTCTGACCCTGCACGTGTTCACCATCGTCTGGCTGCTGTCCTGTTTCGTCTACTCCGTTAAAGTGGTTTGGGGGCTGTAATGACCGTACCTGTTCGTCGTTTTGATGCTGTCATCGTTGGCGGCGGTGGTGCCGGTCTGCGTGCTGCCCTGCAACTGTCCGAGGCCGGCCTGAACACCGCCGTGCTGTCCAAGGTATTCCCGACCCGTTCGCACACCGTCGCGGCGCAGGGCGGCATTTCCGCCTCGCTCGGCAACGTGCAGGAAGACCGTTGGGACTGGCATATGTACGACACCGTGAAGGGGTCGGACTGGCTGGGTGACCAGGACGCCATCGAATTCATGTGCCGCAAGGCGCCTGAAGCCGTTATCGAGCTTGAGCACTTCGGCATGCCGTTCGACCGTCTGGAAAACGGCAAGATCTACCAGCGTCCGTTCGGCGGCCACATGGCCGACTTCGGCAAGACCCCGGTGCAGCGCGCCTGCGCGGTGGCCGACCGTACCGGTCACGCGATGCTGCACACGCTGTACCAGCGCAATGTGCGCGCCAATACCCAGTTCTTCGTCGAATGGATGGCGCTCGACCTGATCCGCAACGAAGACGGCGATGTGATCGGCGTGACCGCGCTGGAAATGGAAACCGGCGACGTGTTCATCCTGCACGCCAAGGCGGTGCTGTTCGCCACCGGCGGTGCCGGCCGGATCTTCGCCGCGTCGACCAACGCCTTCATCAACACCGGTGATGGCCTGGGCATGGTGGCTCGCGCCGGCCTGCCGCTGGAAGACATGGAATTCTGGCAGTTCCACCCGACCGGCGTGGCCGGTGCCGGCGTGCTGATTACCGAAGGCGTGCGCGGCGAGGGCGGGATTCTGCTCAACTGCAACGGCGAGCGCTTCATGGAGCGTTACGCGCCGACCGCCAAGGACCTGGCGTCGCGCGACGTGGTGTCGCGTGCGATGGCGGTGGAAATCTTCGAAGGCCGCGGCTGCGGCAAGAACAAGGACCACGTGCTCTTGAAGCTGGACCACCTCGGTCCGGACAAGATCAACGACAAGCTGCCGGGCATCCGCGAGATCGCGATCAAGTTCGCCGGCGTCGACCCGATCAAGGACCCGATCCCGGTGGTGCCGACCTGCCACTACATGATGGGCGGCATTCCGACCAACTACAAAGGCGAAGTCATCGCACCGAAGGATGAAGACGTCGAAGCCCGTGTGAACGGCTTCTACGCCGCCGGCGAATGCGCCTGCGCCTCGGTGCACGGTGCGAACCGCCTGGGCACCAACTCGCTGCTCGACCTGGTGGTGTTCGGCAAGTCGGCCGGCGACAGCATGATCGAGTACATCAAGCAGAACCCGGAGCTGAAGCCGCTGCCGGCCAATGCCGCCGACTTCTCGCTGGCGCGCCTGTCCCGTCTGGAAAACCAGGTGGACGGCGAGTCGGTCGACGACGTGCGTCGCGAAATCCAGCAGGTGGTACAGCGCCACGCCGGCGTGTTCCGTACCCAAGACGTGCTGGCCGAAGGCGTGAGCCAGATTCTGGAAGTGGCCAAGAAGGTTGGCCGAACCAGCATCAAGGACAAGAGCAAGGTGTGGAACACCGCGCGCATCGAAGCGCTCGAACTCGACAACCTGATCGAGGTGGCCAAGGCCACGCTGGTGTCGGCCGAGGCGCGCAAGGAGTCGCGCGGCGCGCACGCCCGCGACGACTACCCGGACCGCCACGACGACGAGTGGATGAAGCACACCCTGTTCTACAGCGAAGCCAACCGCCTGACCTACAAGCCGGTACACAACCAGCCGCTGTCCGTCGACTACATCAAGCCGCAGAAGCGCGTGTACTAAGGAGCCGCAGCGATCATGGAAAAAGTCCGCTTTTCGATTTACCGCTACAACCCGGACGTCGATGCCAAGCCGTACATGCAGGACATCGAGCTCGAGATCGAACCGACCGACGTCAAGCTGCTCGACGCGCTGGTCAAGCTGAAGGCCGTGGATGACGGCATCTCGTTCCGCCGCTCCTGCCGCGAAGGCATCTGCGGCTCGGACGCGATGAACATCAACGGCAAGAACGGCCTGGCGTGCATCACCGACATCCGCAGCCTGAAGCAGCCGATCGCGCTGCGTCCGCTGCCGGGCCTGCCGGTGATCCGCGACCTGATCGTCGACATGACCCAGTTCTTCAAGCAGTACCACTCGATCAAGCCGTACGTGGTCAACGACGAGCCGCCGCCGGAGAAGGAGCGCCTGCAGTCGCCGGAAGACCGCAAGGAGCTGGACGGCCTGTACGAGTGCATCCTGTGCGCCTGCTGTTCGACGTCCTGCCCGTCGTTCTGGTGGAACCCGGACAAGTTCGTCGGCCCGGCCGGCTTGCTGGCCGCGTACCGCTTCATCGCTGACAGCCGCGACACGATCACCAGCGAGCGTCTGGACGACCTGGAAGATCCGTACCGCCTGTTCCGTTGCCACACCATCATGAACTGCGTGGATGTCTGCCCGAAGCACCTGAATCCGACCCGCGCGATCGGCAAGATCAAAGAAATCATGGTCAAGCGCGCGGTATGAGCGAGATCGACGCGATCGAAATCAAGCGGATCCGCTGGCGTTCGCGCCGCGGTCTGCTTGAGCTGGATCTGGTGTTGCAGAAATTCCTGGCGCAGGAATTTGATGGACTCTCGCAGCACGAGCTGGCCGTCTACCGGCGGCTGCTCGATCTGCCGGACAACGATTTCCTCGACCTGGTCAACGGCAAGGCCGACATCGACGATGCCGAGCTGATGACGATGATCGAGCGACTTCGGGCACTGTAAGGCTACGTGCACAGGGGCTAACGCCGCACACTCCAATTACAACACCATAAACATACTGAATGGGAGCATTGCTGTGGAAACTAACCGCAAAGTCACACTGACCTATCAAGAAGGTCAGGAGAGCATCGACCTGCCGATCCTCGGGGGCAACCTCGGTCCGGACGTGGTCGACATCCGTTCTTTCTCGAAGACCGGCATGTTCACCTTCGACCCGGGCTTCCTGGCCACCGCCAGCTGCGAGTCGAAGATCACCTATATCGACGGTGACGCCGGGCATCTCTACTACCGCGGCTACCCGATCGAGCAGTTGGCCGAGAAGAGCGACTACCTGGAAACCTGCTACCTGCTGATGTACGGCGAACTGCCGGACGCCGCGCAGCGTAAGGAATTCGAAACCACGATCACGCGCCACACCATGGTGCACGACCAGCTCACCCGCTTCTTCAACGGCTTCCGTCGCGACGCGCACCCGATGTCGATGATGGTCGGCGTGGTCGGCGCGCTGTCGGCGTTCTACCAGGACAGCCTCGACATCGCCAACCCGGAACACCGCAAGGTAGCGATGTACCGCCTGATCTCGAAGATCCCGACGATCGCGGCGATGTGTTTCCGCTACTCGATCGGCGCGCCGTTCATGTATCCGAAGAACAACCTGTCGTACAGCGCGAACTTCCTGCACATGATGTTCGCGACCCCGTGCGAAGACTACGTGCCGAACCCGGTGCTGGTGCGCGCGCTCGACCGCATCCTGATCCTGCACGCCGACCACGAGCAGAATGCCTCGACCTCGACCGTGCGTCTGGCCGGTTCGTCGGGTGCCAACCCGTTCGCGTGTATCGCTGCCGGTATCGCCTGCCTGTGGGGCCCGGCGCACGGTGGCGCCAACGAAGCCGTGCTGAAGATGCTCGATGAGATCGGCGACGAGTCGAACATCGAGGAATTCATCCAGGGCGTGAAGGACAAGCGCTACCGCCTGATGGGCTTCGGTCACCGCGTCTACAAGAACATGGACCCGCGCGCCGCGATCATGCGCGAGACCTGCTACGAAGTGCTCAAAGAGCTGGGCCTGGAAAACGATCCGAAGCTGAAGCTCGCGATGCGCCTCGAGAAGATCGCGCTGGAAGACCCGTACTTCGTCGAGCGCAAGCTGTACCCGAACGTCGACTTCTACTCGGGCATCGTGCTGAAGGCCCTGGGCATCCCGGTGTCGATGTTCACCGTGATCTTCGCGCTCGCCCGTACCGTGGGCTGGATCAGCCACTGGAACGAAATGATTTCCGATCCGCAACAGAAGATCGGCCGTCCGCGCCAGCTGTACACCGGCGAAAAACGCCGCGACTACGTGGCACTGGACAAGCGCTGATCTAGCGCCAGACAGGTTGGCCGAACAGGGTTTCGGCCAACCTTTTTTCGCTTTCGCGTGCACGACAGAAGACGCCAACGAGCGTTCCGCGCCGGCCCAATCCGCTAAGCGCCACTACAAAAAAAACCGTGCCACGCCCAAGACGTTTAGCAACGCAGCAGCCAAGTACAGAAACAAAAGGGTCGAAACGATGATGCAAAACATGGTCAGCCATTCCTACCTGTTCGGTGGGAATGCCCCGTTTATTGAGGAGCTGTACGAACAGTTCCTCACCGATCCGAACGCGGTCCCGGATGAGTGGCGGGACTACTTCGAGAAGCTGGCGCAGTCGCCGGGCGCCGCCGAGCGCGACGTGCCGCACCAGCCGATCCAGGAATCGTTCGTCCAGCTGGTCAAGAAGCCGATCAACGGCCAGCGCGTCAGCACCGCGACCGACTGGGAGTCGATGCAGAAGCAGGTCGGCGTGCTCAAGCTGATCTCGGCCTGGCGCGTGCTGGGTTCCCGTCAGGCCAACCTCGATCCGCTCAAGCGGATGGACCAGGAAACGCTGGCCGAACTCGACCCGGCGGTGCACGGCCTGACCGACGCCGACATGGCGGTGCAGTTCAACGCCGGCTCCTTGGTCGGTCCGCAGAAACTGCCGCTGTCGGAAATCATCGCCCGGCTGAAGCAGACCTACGGCGGTAATGTCGGCCTCGAGTACATGCACATCACCAACTCGACCGAAAAACACTGGGTGCAGCAGCGTTTCGAAGGAGACCTGTCCACCCCGCGTTACGACACCGCCATCAAGCGCCGCATCCTGCAGCAGATCACCGCCGCCGAGACGCTGGAACGCTACCTGCACACCAAGTACGTCGGCCAGAAGCGCTTCTCGCTGGAAGGCGGCGAGAGCGCGATCGCCGCGCTCGACACGCTGATCCAGAACGCCAGCGGCCAGGGCGTGCAGGAACTGATCATCGGCATGGCGCACCGCGGTCGCCTGAACGTGCTGGTGAACACGCTGGGCAAGCTGCCGCGCGACCTGTTTGCCGAGTTCGAAGGCAAGCCGACCGTCGAGCTGCCGTCCGGCGACGTGAAGTACCACATGGGCTTCTCATCCGACATCCCGACCCCGACCGGCCCGATGCACGTGTCGCTGGCGTTCAACCCGTCGCACCTCGAGATCGTCAACCCGGTGGTGGAAGGCTCGGTGCGCGCCCGCCAGCAGCGCCGCGGCGATACCGAACGCAAGACCGTGGTGCCGCTGCTGATCCACGGTGACTCGGCGTTCTCGGGGCTGGGCGTCAACCAGGGCACCTTCAACCTGTCGCAGACCCGCGGCTACGGTACCGGCGGCACCATCCACCTGGTGATCAACAACCAGGTCGGCTTCACCACCTCGGACAACCGCGACATGCGCTCGACGTCGTACTGTACCGATGTGGCGAAGATGATCGAGGCGCCGATCTTCCACGTCAACGGCGACGATCCGGAAGCGGTCTGCTACGTGATGCAGGCGGCGCTCGATTACCGCATGACCTTCAAGAAGGACGTGGTCATCGATCTGGTCTGCTACCGCAAACTCGGCCACAACGAGGGCGATGATCCGTTCCTCACCCAGCCGATGATGTACAAGAAGATCGCCAAGCACGCCGGCGTGCGCGCGATGTACGCCGAGCGCGTGGTCGCCGAGAACATCCTGACCGCCGAAGAGGCCGACGGGTTGATTCGCGCCTACCGCGACGCGCTCGACAAGGGCGAGCACGTCGAGCAGACCGTGCTGACCAACTACCGCCGCGAGCACGCGCTCGACTGGTCGTCGTTCCTCGGCACCCACTGGGCGCACCCGATCGATACCAGCTTGCCGCTGGCCGACCTGCAGCGCCTGACCGAGAAGTTCACCTCGCTGCCGGAAGGCTTCAAGCTGCACCCGACCGTGCAGAAGGTGCTGAATGCGCGCCAGGCGATGGCCGCCGGCGAGCAGAACGTCGACTGGGGCATGGCCGAGACGCTGGCCTACGCCAGCCTGGTGACCAACGGCTACGGCGTGCGCCTCTCCGGCGAAGACTCCGGCCGCGGCACCTTCAGCCACCGCCACGCCGTGCTGCACGACCAGAACCGCGAGCGCTGGGACCAGGGCGCCTACGTGCCGCTGCGCAATATGGCCGACAACCAGGCCGACTTCCTGGTGATCGACTCGATCCTGAACGAAGAAGCGGTGCTCGCCTATGAGTACGGCTACGCCTGCTCGGCGCCAGACCAACTGGTGATCTGGGAAGCGCAGTTCGGCGACTTCGCCAACGGCGCGCAGGTCGCGATCGACCAGTTCATCACCTCGGGCGAAACCAAGTGGGGCCGCCTGAACGGCCTGACCGTGATGCTGCCGCACGGCTACGACGGCCAGGGTCCGGAACACTCGTCCGCCCGCCTGGAGCGCTGGCTGCAGTCGTGCGCCGAGCACAACGTGCAGATCGTGATGCCGTCGCAGGCGTCGCAGATGTTCCACGTGCTGCGCCGCCAGATCGTGCGCCCGTACCGCAAGCCGCTGATCGTGCTCATGTCCAAGCGCCTGTTGCGCTACAAGGACTCGATGAGCCCGATCGAAGAGTTCACCAACGGCGGCTTCCGCCCGGTGATCGGCGACGCCACCGTCACCGATCCGAAGAAGGTCCGTCGCGTGGTGCTGTGTGCCGGCCAGGTCTACTACGACCTCGCCAACGCCCGCAAGGAGCGTGGCGTGGAGGACGAGATCGCCATCGTGCGCATCGAGCAGCTCTACCCGTTCCCGACCGAGCAGGTCGCGGCGGAACTGGCCCGCTACAGCAACCTCAAGGAAGTGATGTGGGTCCAGGAGGAGCCGAAGAACCAGGGCGCCTGGTACCAGATCCGTCACCGCCTGGAGGGCCTGTTGTCGGCCAAGCAGACGCTGTCGTTCGCCGGCCGCCCGTCGTCCGCATCGCCGGCCGTCGGCTACATGAGCAAACACGTCGCCCAGCTCAAGGCCTTCCTCGAAGAAGCCATGACCTTTACCAAATAAGCCCATCACGACCCAACAAGAGAGGAGGGCGGTGCAAGCCGCCCAACCCACGGAGAAGAATATGCTGATCGAAGTCAAAGTACCGCAACTGCCGGAATCGGTATCCGAAGCCACCCTGATGAGCTGGAACAAGAAGGAAGGCGAGTTCGTTAACCGCGACGAAAACCTGATCGACCTGGAAACCGATAAGGTGGTGCTGGAACTGCCGGCACCGCAGGCCGGTGTGATCGTCAAGATCGTCGAAGCCGACGGCACCACCGTGACCTCGGGCCAACTGATCGCCCAGATCGACACCGCCGCCAAGGCCGGTGACGGCGCCCCGCTCCCGACCGACGCGGGCGTGAAGGCCGCGGCGGCGGAGGCCGGTGTGCCGGCCAACGCCATCGGCTTCGGCACCGCGGTTGCTGCGCGCGCCGAGGGCGAGACGCTGGCCATGCCGGCCGCCGCCAAGCTGGCCGCCGAAACCGGCGTGAACCTGGCCACCGTGGCAGGTTCCGGCCGCGACGGTCGCGTGCTGAAGGAAGACGTGCAGGTGGCCGCCGCCAAGCCGGCCGCCGCGCCGGCGCAGGCCGGCCCGGTGAGCACCGCGGCGGCTCTGTCGTCGACCCCGCCCGCCGTCAACGTCGGCCTGATCCGGGGCGACCGTCCGGAACAGCGCGTGCCGATGTCGCGTCTGCGCCAGCGCGTCGCCGAGCGCCTGCTGCAGTCGCAGCAGGAAAACGCCATCCTCACCACCTTCAACGAAGTGAACATGAAGCCGGTGATGGACCTGCGCGCCAAGTACAAGGACAAGTTCGAGAAGGAGCACGGCGTGAAGCTGGGCTTCATGTCGTTCTTCGTTAAAGCCGCCGTCGCCGCGCTGAAGAAATTCCCGGTGGTGAACGCCTCGGTCGATGGCAGCGACATTGTCTACCACGGCTTCTTCGACATCGGCATCGCGGTGGGCAGCCCGCGCGGCCTGGTGGTACCGATCCTGCGCAACGCCGACCAGATGTCGATCGCCGAGATCGAAAAGCAGATCGGCGAATTCGCGGTGAAGGCCCGCGACGGCAAGCTGGCGCTGGAAGACCTGACCGGCGGCACCTTCTCGATCACCAACGGCGGCACCTTCGGCTCGATGCTGTCGACCCCGATCATCAACCCGCCGCAGTCGGCGATTCTCGGCATGCACGCCACCAAGGACCGTGCCGTGGTCGAAAACGGCCAGGTGGTGGTGCGCCCGATGATGTACCTGGCGCTGTCGTACGACCACCGCATCATCGACGGCCGCGAGGCCGTGCTGATGCTGGTCGCCATCAAGGACCTGCTGGAAGACCCGGCGCGCCTGATCCTCGACCTGTAATGACGTGCCGGGGGCGATCCCCCCGGCTCTTTTCACTGAACCGGAGACCCGATGATTCCCGACACCCTCTACGCCCCGCTGTTCGTTCTGGCCGGGGTGGTGCTGGTCGCCTTTACCGCGATGAAAGCCGCCAAGGGCAAGAAGGACAGCACCTACGTAGTGTGTTGGGCAGGCTCATCTTCGCCGTGTTCATGATCGCTTTCGGCGTGCTGCTCTACAAAATGGGCGGCCTGCCAAAATAGGGGAATTTCATGAGTCAACAGTTTGACGTCGTCGTGATCGGCGGCGGCCCCGGCGGCTACGTTGCCGCCATCCGCGCTGCGCAACTGGGCTTCAACACCGCCTGCATCGACGCCTACAAGAACCCGGAAGGCCAGGCCAGCCTCGGCGGCACCTGCCTGAACGTCGGTTGCATCCCGTCCAAGGCTCTCTTGCAGTCGTCGGAGAACTTCCATGCGGTGCAGCACGACTTCGCCAAGCACGGCATCAGTGTCGACGGCGCGCAGATCGACGTCGCCACCATGCTCAAGCGCAAGACCGAGATCATCAACAAGAACGCCAACGGCATCGGCTTTCTGTTCAAGAAGAACAAGGTCGCCAACATCCACGGCCTGGGCGCGCTGAAGGGCCGCCAGGGCGAGAAGTGGGTGATCGAGGTCACCGACAACGGTGCGGTGGTCGACACGCTGGAAGCGACCCACGTGATCATCGCCACCGGCTCGAGCCCGCGTCCGCTGCCGGGCGTGACCATCGACAACGTCAAGGTGCTCGACAACGAGGGCGCGCTGGCGATCACCGACGTGCCGAAGCGCCTGGGCGTGATCGGCGCCGGCGTGATCGGCCTCGAGATGGGCTCGGTGTGGAAGCGTCTGGGCAGTGATGTGACCATCCTAGAGGCGCTGCCGACCTTCCTCGCCGCCGCCGACCAGCAGATCGCCAAGGAAGCGTTCAAGACGCTGACCAAGGATACCGGTCTCGACATCCAGATGGGCGTGAAGATCGGCACCATCACGGTTGGCGACGAGATCGTCGTGGCCTATGAGAAGGATGGCGCGAACCAAACGCTGACCGTCGACAAGCTGATCGTATCGATCGGCCGCGTGCCGAACACCGTGGGCCTCGGCGCCGAAGCGGTCGGCCTGCAGCTGGACGAGCGCGGTTTCGTGGTGGTCGATGACCACTGCCACGCCAACCTGCCGAACGTCTGGGCGATCGGCGACGTGGTACGCGGCCCGATGCTGGCGCACAAGGCGTCGGAAGAGGGCGTGGCGGTGGCTGAGCGTATCGCCGGCCAGAAGCCGCACGTCGACTTCAACACCGTGCCGTGGGTAATCTACACCAGTCCGGAAATCGCCTGGGTCGGCAAGACCGAAGAGCAGCTCAAGGCCGAAGGCGTCGAGTACAAGAAGGGCACCTCGAGCTTCGTTGCCAACGGCCGCGCGCTGGGCCTGGGCCACGCGCAGGGCACCGTGAAGGTGCTCGCCGACGCCAAGACCGATCGAATCCTCGGCCTGCACATGATCGGCCCGATGGTGTCCGAGCTGGTGACCGAAGGCGTGGTGGCGATGGAGTTCAAGGCGTCGAGCGAAGACATCGGCCGCATTGTCCACGCCCACCCGTCCTTGGCCGAAGTGGTGCACGAGGCGGCGCTGGCGGCCGACAAGCGCGCGCTGCACGGCTGATAGCCAAGATATCCTCGTCGCGCGCCATGCCGGTCGAACCTCGGCGCAGACGGGGAAACGGGCAGGCAGGCAGATCGGCCTGCCTGTTCGACAGAGTCGGCCCTAACGGGCCGTGACGGAATAGAAATGTTGGCCGAAAGGTGGCTTTAAAAACCGTTGCGAGCATTCCGCAGGCGAGGCGATTGGCGCGCAGAAACCGGAGTGGACTCGATGTCCATGAGGATTTCTGATCGCTGGGCGTATCACAGATACGCACGCCGACCGTCCAACGAAGCATCCGGAATGTGCAGCAGGTTTTTAACGACTCCTGAAACGCCGACCATCGTTTCCACCGAGAGGAACCAATAGATGAACCTGCACGAATACCAAGCAAAAGAGCTTCTGGCCAAGTACGGCCTGCCGGTGCAACAGGGCGTTCTCGCCACCACCCCGGAAGAAGCCGCTGCTGCGTACGACAAACTGGGCGGCAAGTTTGCCGTCGTCAAGGCCCAGGTGCACGCCGGTGGCCGTGGCAAGGCCGGTGGTGTGAAAGTGGTGAAGAGCCGCGAAGAAGCCGCCGAGCTCGCCAAGTCCCTGATCGGCACCAATCTGGTGACCTACCAGACCGACGCCAACGGCCAGCCGGTGGGCAGCGTGCTGGTGTGTGAGGACATGTACCCGGTAGAGCGCGAGCTGTACCTGGGCGCCGTGGTCGACCGCAGCTCCCGCCGCGTGACCTTCATGGCGTCGACCGAAGGCGGCGTGGAAATCGAACAGGTTGCCCACGACACCCCGGAAAAGATCCTGAAAGTGACCGTCGATCCGCTGGTCGGCATGCAGCCGTGCCAAGCGCGTGAAGTGGCGTTTGCGTTGGGCCTGAAGGGCGAGCAGATCAAGCAGTTCACCCAGCTGATGCTCGGCGCCTACGACGCCTTCGTCGAGAACGACTTCGCGCTGTTCGAAATCAACCCGCTCGCGGTGCGTGAGAACGGCCAGCTCGCCTGCGTCGACGCCAAGATCGGCCTCGACTCCAACGCGCTGTTCCGCCACGCCGACCTGGCCGCCCAGCGCGACAAGTCGCAGGAGAACGAGCGCGAACTGAAGGCGTCCGAGCACGAACTGAACTACGTGGCGCTGGAAGGCAATATCGGCTGCATGGTGAACGGCGCCGGCCTGGCGATGGCCACGATGGACATCATCAAGCTGTACGGCGGCCAGCCGGCCAACTTCCTGGACGTGGGCGGTGGCGCGACCAAAGAGCGCGTGATCGAAGCGTTCAAGCTGATCCTGGCCGACCCGTCGGTGCAGGGCGTGCTGATCAACATCTTCGGCGGCATCGTGCGTTGCGACATGATCGCCGAAGCGATCATCGCTGCGGTGAAGGAAGTGAACGTGACCGTGCCGGTGGTAGTGCGTCTGGAAGGTAACAACGCCGAACTGGGTGCCAAGCTGCTGAACGAATCGGGCCTGAAACTGACCTCGGCCGACGGCCTGGCCGACGCGGCGCAGAAGATCGTTGCCGCTGTTAAAGCCTAATCATCAGCACAGATAGGAGTCTTAAGAATGAGCGTATTGGTAAATAAAGACACCAAGGTGCTGGTGCAGGGTTTCACCGGCAAGAACGGTACTTTCCACTCGGAACAGGCTCTCGCCTACGGCACCAAGGTGGTCGGCGGCGTGACCCCGGGCAAGGGCGGCACTCAGCACCTGGGCCTGCCGGTGTTCAACACCATGAAGCAAGCCGTGCGTGAAACCGGCGCCGACGCGTCGGTGATCTACGTGCCGGCTCCGTTCGTGCTCGACTCGATCGTCGAGGCGGTGGATTCGGGCGTGGGCCTGATCGTGGTGATTACCGAAGGCGTGCCGACCATCGACATGCTGAAGGCGAAGCGCTACATCGAGACCACCGGCGGCGTGCGCCTGATCGGCCCGAACTGCCCGGGCATCATCACCCCGGGTGAATGCAAGATCGGCATCATGCCGGGTCACATCCACCGTCCGGGCAAGATCGGCATCGTGTCGCGCTCCGGCACCCTGACCTACGAAGCGGTGGCGCAAACCACCAAGCTCGGCCTGGGCCAGTCGACCTGCATCGGCATCGGCGGCGACCCGATCCCGGGCACCAGCCACATCGACGCGCTGGAACTGTTCCAGAACGACCCGCAGACCGAGGCGATCATCATGATCGGCGAGATCGGCGGTTCCGCCGAGGAAGAGGCGGCCGAGTACGCTCGCGCGCACGTGACCAAGCCGATCGTCGGCTACATCGCCGGCGTGACCGCGCCGAAGGGCAAGCGCATGGGCCATGCCGGTGCGATCATCTCCGGCGGCAAGGGCACGGCCGAAGAGAAGTTTGCCGCGTTCGAAAAAGCCGGCATCGCCTACACCCGCAGCCCGGCCGAGCTGGGTTCGACCATGGTCGAACTGCTCAAGTCCAAGGGCATGCTGTAAGGCTCATTTCGGCCGACCTTAGGGTCGGCCGGCAGCAAGAGAACGCCACCTTCGGGTGGCGTTTTTATTTGTCGTGAAGCCAGTTTGGGCTTGGCGGCGGGACGAGTGTGGCGGCTTTGCAAAAAGTTCCGGATACAGTCGAATTTATCTGTTCGTTTGTCATCAGTTATTTAGAAAGTGCCAAGCAGTCTGTGATAATTGGCTTTCAAATCCACCACCTAAAAAAAGCCGATTCGTCATGCGATCCATACGAAGCAAACTCACCCTGCTGACGGCGCTGGCCATGCTGGCCGCCACGGTCAGCATCACCCTGATTGCCTGCATCAACCTGCGCCAGAACGCCTACCAAGAAGCCAACCGCGAGATCGAACAGGTGTCGTCGGGCGAGTCCCGCTTCATCGCCAACTGGCTCGGCAGCCGCAAGCTGGCGGTCAACGCCGCGCTGCGCCACGCCGGCGATCCGCAGGCCAGTTCCTACCTGCAGCAACTGGCCGAGGCCGGCGGCTTCAGCATCACCTATATCGGCGACGGCAGCGACCAGTCGATGGTCTATTCGGTGCCGGGCATGACCAAGCCGAACGCCGAATACAACCCGGCGGCGCGGCCCTGGTACATCCAGGCCAAGGGCCGTGAGGAGGCGGTGGTCACCGAGCCGTACCCGGACGCGCAGGAGAGCCACAAGGGCCAGCTGGTGGTGACGATCGCGCGCAAGATCCCGGGCGCCGAGAAGGTCGCCGGCGGCGACATCTACATCGACGCGCTGGAGAAGTCGGTGCTGAGCGTCAAGCTGGCCGGCCAGGGCCATGCGTTCCTGCTGACCCGCGACGGCAAGGTGATCGCGCACCCGAAGCAAGGCACCGGCCTGAAGCCGATCAACGAGCTGATCCCGGCGCTCGACCCGGCCGGGGTGAAGAGCCTGGCCGACAGCGGCGAGGTGAAGACCGTCGCTTACGACGGCAACGACTTCCTGGTGCGGATGACGCCGATCGAGGGCTCGGACTGGTTGCTCGGCGTGGCGGTCGACAAGGCCGAGCTCGACGCTCCGCTGAACCGGCTGATCCTGATCATCGTCGTGGCCGCGGCCGTGGTGCTGGCGGCGGTGCTGGCCGCGAGCAGCGCCTACCTGGGCCGTCTGCTCGGTGGCCTGCTGCGGGTGCGTGACGCGATGCGCGAGATCTCGCAGGGCGAGGGCGACCTGACCCGGCGCATCGAGGTGTCCGGCAACGACGAGGTGGCCGAGACCGCCGAGGCGTTCAACAATTTCGTGCAGCGCCTGAACGGCATGTTCCGCGAGCTGCGCGAGGAGGCGGTACGGCTCGCCGACGGCGTGATCGAGGTGAGCGGATCGGTGCAGAAAGTGGCGCACGATTCGCACCGGCTGGCCGACATCTCCAGCTCGAACGCCGCGGCGATCGAGGAGGTGACGGTGAGCATCTCGCACATCGCCGACACCGCGCAGGAAACCGACCAGCTGATCAAGGAAACCGGTCAGGCCTCGCAGGCCAGCGCCGGCGACATGCAGCGGATCAGCGAGGAGATGTCGCGCACCAGCCAGACAGTCGGCAACCTGGCGTCGCTGCTGCAGTCGCTGGAGCGCCGCTCGCAGGACATCACCAAGATCACCAACGTGATCCGCGATATCGCCGACCAGACCAACCTGCTGGCGCTGAACGCGGCGATCGAGGCGGCGCGCGCCGGCGAGCAGGGCCGCGGCTTCGCGGTGGTGGCCGACGAGGTGCGCAAGTTGGCCGAACGCACCGGCCAGGCGACGGTGGAGATCAGCGGCACCGTAGAGAGCATCCTCGCCGAGACCGGCCGCGCGGTCAGCAATATGCAGGGCACGGTCGGCGCGGTCGATACCAGCGCCAGCCTGACCGAATCGGCGCGCGAGCGGATGGCGCTGATCGGCAGCACGATGCAGCAGGTGATCGACAAGATCAGCGCGATCGCGCTGTCGACCGGCGAGCAGCATGACGCCACCACCGCGATGGCGCAGAGCACCGAGTCGATCAACGGCCAGATCGTCGATTCGGACGCGGCGCTGCAAACGGCGATGCAGACGCTCGAGGTGCTCAACGCCACCGCCAAGAGCATGCAGACCGCGTTCAGCCGCTTCAAGCTGTAAGCGGTCGAGTTGGAAAGAAAAAGCGCTCCGCTGGGCGCTTTTTTCATGACGGCACTCTGGCGCCTACTGCGGCCCGGCCAGCACCTTCGGCAGCTTCAGCTCGCCGTGGCTCCTGAACGGCACGGTGCCCCAGCCATTCAGGCCGTTCAGGTGGCCGCTGATCTCGTACGGCAGTGTGCTGTGCTGGCCGTCGATGAAGCTGCCGGCCTGGCGCAGCCAGGCGGCCAGCGTGGTGTGCAAGGTCACGTCGACGGTGGTGTCGCCGTACGCCGGCACCGTGATCGGCCCGCCGCTGACGCCCTTGCCGAACGACTGGTCGGCCAGCTTGATCTCGAACGCCAGGCCGTCGGCCGACAGCGGCTTGTTGTTCGGGTTCTGGATGCGCAGCACCAGCTTGAAGGTCTGCTCCAGCAGCGTTGCCTGCTGCGGCTGGATGTCGATCACGCGGACTTCCGGCTTCTGGCCATAGAGGCTGGCGCAGCCGGTGACGAACAGCAGGGCGAAGAGGGCGAGACAGCGTTTCATGCGGGGGCTCCTGTGGGCGGCGGCGCGTTGGCACCGAACAGTTCACGGGTCAGTTCCAGCCACGCGCGCGCGGCGTGCGACAGGTAGGTGTCCTTCTTCCAGATCAGGCCGAGGTGCCAGATCAGCGATTCGTCGTCGAGCGGCACGATGTCGAACAGGTTGCGGTCGACGCTGCGGATCACCCGCTCGGGCAAGAGCGCGAGGCCCAGCCCGGCGGCGACCAGCGCGACGATCAGGTCCCAGTGCGCGCTGCGCCCGGCGATCTTCACCGGCCGGCCGAGCTTGCGGTACGCGTCGGCCATCAGGTGCGACAGCGTGAAGTCCTCGGGATAGAGAATCATCGGCTGATCGGCGAATTCCTTCAAGCGCACGCCGCGCCGGCCGTGCCAGCGCGAGCCGGCCGGCGCGACCAGGCACAGGCGGTCGCGGATGCAGCTGATCGACATGAACTGCTCGGCGTCGACCGGCAGCACCGCGACGCCGATCTCCAGCTGGCCGGTGCGCACACGGCTCTCGATCGCCTGCGCGCCGTCCTCGACCAGCTGCAGCTCGACCCTCGGGTAGCGCTGCCGGAACGCGTTCACCACCGGCGCGAAGAACGCGCCGCCGGCCATCGGCGGCACGCCGACCACCAGCTCGCCCTGCACCAGCGCCGACAGGTCGGCCAGCTCGGTACGCAGCCGGTTCATCGCCGCCAGCACGTCGAGGCCGCGCTCGTAGGTGACCCGGCCGGCGTCGGTGAGCTGGAACGAGCGGCCCTCGCGCAGGATCAGCGGGCTGCCCAGTTCGTCCTCGAGCTGGCGCACCATCTTGCTGATGGTCGGCTGGGTGACGAACAGCGCGTCGGCGGCGCGGGTGAAGTTTTGTTGGCGTACCACTTCGATGAAATAGCGCAGCGCGCGGACGTCCATTTCAATGCCTTTTTGGAATGTTCCCAATAATTTTAATTCATTTCTTGAATGGTGTGGTGCTGGCTATACTCGGCTCTCTCTCCTGTGTTGTGTGTGAAAAATCATGGCTACGGCTAGCTCTCCCGCGGTAAAAAAATGGTTCGTGTTGCCTTCCCAGGTCGCACTGCTGTGCGTGGTGTGGCTAGCCGCCAGTCATGTTTCGCAGAAGTTGCTTCCCGCTGTGCCGGCCGGTGTGCTGGGCATGGCGCTGACGCTGGCCGCGCTCGCGCTCGGCTGGCTGCCGCTCGACTGGTGCCGCCGCGGCGCGCGCTGGTTGCTGGCCGAAATGTTGCTGTTTTTTATTCCGGCGGTGGTGGCGATCGTCAACTATTCGGATCTGATGCTCGACGCGGGCTGGAAGATCATGGTGGTGATCGTGCTGTCGACCGCACTGGTGATGACCGCGACCGCGCTGGCGGTCGACGCCTGCTACCGGTTGGAAATCGTGGTGCGTCGTCGTTTTCGTCACCTTAATGAGGCGTAAGTCATGGAAACCCTGATCGCCGTCGCCTGCTTTGTCGTCACCGTCGTGCTGTATTTCGTGGTGAAGCGCCTGTACCGGCGCTTCCACGTGTGGTGGCTGTCACCGCTGTTCGCGGTGCCGGTGCTGCTGGTGGCCGGCGTGCTGCTGACCAATGTGTCGTACAGCACCTATTTCAGCGAGACCCGCTGGCTCAGCTGGCTGCTCGGCCCGGCCACCGTGGCGTTTGCGGTGCCGATCTACGAGCAGCGCGCGCTGATCCGCAAGCACTGGTTCCCGCTGACCGCCGGTGTACTGGTCGGCATGCCGGTGGCGATGTTGAGTTCGGTGTGGCTGGCCCGGCTGCTCGGCCTGTCCGACCTGTTGCAGAAGAGCCTGGCGCCGCGTTCGATCAGCACCCCGTTTGCGCTTGCCGCCGCGCCGAGCTTTGGCGCCGAGGCCAACCTGACCGCGGTGTTCGTAGTGATCACCGGCGTGTGCGGGATGCTGATCGGTGAATTGATGATTTCCTTGCTGCCGCTGCGCTCGCGCCTCGCCAAGGGCGCCCTGTTCGGTGCCGCCGCCCACGGTGCGGGCACCGCCAAGGCGAACGAGATCGGCGCCGAAGAAGGTGTGGTCGCCAGTCTGACGATGATGTTCGGTGGTTTGGCCACGGTGCTTGCCGCGCCGATGGTGGCCCATTTGTTGTAACCGGTGTGTGGTGCCGGGCGGTCTGGAAGGCCGGCCGGTATGTTTCTCCTCTCTCCCTGTGTGTACTTGTATGAGAACCCTTTGTGCCGGCCCCTGTGGGCCGGCTTTTTTTTTGTTTCGTCGTGGGGGAGTGTCGTAGGAAGCGTTTGTTTGGGTTGTGGCTTTGTCGGTCTTGTCCGACAGCGACCTAGTTTTGAGCTTGTTGGATAAGTGAGTGGGGCGCAACCAATCAGCTTGTTTCGGCCAACGTTGGTGAGGGCTGTGGCTTTGTCGGTCTCGCCCGACCGGCGAGGTACTTTCTTTGCTTCGCCAAAGAAAGTACCCAAAGAAAGGCGACCCCGACGACGCCGGCCCGCTTCGCGGGCTGCCCTGCGGGCGGACACGGCCAACGGGCGGCTGCGCAACTCGCGCCGACTTCGTCGGCACTCGGACAGTGCTCGCCGACACCCCCCCGTTGGCCGCGCCGTCCTCGGCGGCGTCGATGGGGAGTGGGCGGTCGTTGGGAGCCGCCGCGAAATTGTCAGGGATAAAGACGGTGGACTCTTGGGGCGAATGCCGTTGGAACGATGTGCCAACAAGGTTGGCCGAAAGGTTTCTGCCTTTTAACGAGGCACGGATGACCGTTCCAACCAAAGCACCTGATCTTTCTCTCCGATCCTCTAGCCGTACAATCGACCTGCCATCCCCTTCTGCGCTGCCGAGTGACCGGCAAGCGGCCAGGTTTCAGGTTTTAAGCCGCCGCTTGTTCGAGTCCCGCGACGTTAGCGCGGGGCGAGTTCGGCGGCGCCTGGCCGCTTGTCGGGTGCGAGGGAAGCCGAAGGCCAGCGCGGTGGGGTCGCCTTCTTTTGCCTACTTTTCTTGGCGAAGCAAGAAAAGTAGGTCGCCCGTCGGGCGAGACCGACAAAGCCGCAGCCCAAACCAGCGCTTCCTACAGCATCCACTCCAAGGTTCTCGACTCTGTAAAGACGATTCTTCCAGGTTGGCCGAAACAACAAAGCCCGATGCACGCATCGGGCTTTTGCCTAGTCACGAACCACTCAGCGCTTGGCGAGCAGCCCCCCATCCACCGGCAGATAAGCACCGGTCAGGTACGACGAGCTCGGGTGACACAGCCAGTACACCACGCTGGCGATCTCCTCCGGCTTGCCGGTACGCGCGGCCGGGCAGATTGCCTGCACCCACTGCTGCGCCTGTTCCGAGGCGAACACGTTCTGCGTCATCGGCGTCTCGATGAAGCCCGGGCCGATCGCGTTGCAGCGGATGCCTTGCGCGCTGTACTCGGCCGCCACCACCTTGGTCAGCCCGACCACGCCGTGCTTGGCCGCGGTGTAGCCGGCGGTGCCGGGGAAGGCGATCTGGCCGGCCACTGACGAAGTGTTGACGATCGCGCCGCCGCCGTTCTTCAGCATCGCCGGGATCTGCGCGCGCAGGCAGTAGTAGACGCCGGACAGGTTGATAGCGATCACCTTGTGCCACAGATCGAGACCGTAGTCGGCGGTCGGCTGCGGCTGGTCGCCGCCGGAGATGCCGGCGTTGTTGAACGCGAAGTCGAGCCGGCCGAACGCCGCGACCGTCTCGGCGACCATCCGTTCGCAGTCTTCCGGCTTCGATACGTCGGTGTGCACATAGCGCGCGTCGGCGCCGAGTGCGCGTAGCTTGTCGAGTGCGGCTTCGCCGGCGCGGTCGTTGACGTCGACGATCACCACCGCCGCGCCTTGGCGGGCGAATTGCTCGGCGGTCGCCAGGCCGATGCCGGTCGAGCCGCCGGTGATCAGCGCTACCTTGCCTGTCAGTTCTGCCATCTTTATCTCCTCTGTTGTTATCGCTTCGGGTCGTTGCCCGACTGGTAGGGGACGAACTCGCTCACTTCCAGATCGAAGCCGGCGATCGCCCGGTAGGCGACCGGCTGGCTCATCAGCCGCATTCGGCCGACGTTCAGGTCGCGCAGGATGCGCGCGCCGACGCCAAGCATGCGCTGCGCGAAGCGCGGCGCGTGGGCCGACTCCCCCTTCGATACTCGCACGATATCGTCGAGCACGTCGCCGGGCGTCTCCCGGCGGTCGAGCAGCACCAGCGCGCCGCAGCCGGCGCGGGCGATCGCGGCCAGCGCGCGGTCGGCGTTCCAGCCCGACGCGCCGTCGTCGCTCAGCTGCAGCACGTCGCGCAGCGCCTCGGCGGTCTGCACCCGCACCAGCGTCGGCGTGCCAGGCGTCGGCTCGCCCAGTAGCAGCGCCAGGTGCAGGGCGTCGACCGCGGCATCGCGGTAGGCGATCAGCCGGAAGCGGCCGTGGCGGGTGTCGACCTCGCGCTCCAGCTCGCGGCTCAGCGTGCCCTCGGTCAACAGCCGGTAGTGGATCAGGTCGGCGAGCGTGCCGCTGACGAAGCCGTGGCGCGCGGCGAAGCGCTGCAGTTCGGCGCCGCGCGCCACCTCGCCGGCGTCGTCGAGCACCGTCACCAGCGCCGCCGCCGGCGGCAGGCCGGCGAGGCGTGCCAGGTCGCAGGCGCCCTCGGCGAAGCCGGCGATGCGCAGCACGCCGTCCGGGTGGGCGATCAGCGGGAACACGTGGCCCGGCTGCACCAGCTGTTCGGGGCGGGTGCGCGGGTCGGCGGCGAGCCGGATCGTCAGCGCCCGGTCGGCCGCCGAGATGCCGGTGGTGACGCCGTCGGCCGCCTCGATCGACACCGCGAAGCGCTCGCCGTGGCGGGTGGTGTCGCCGAGCAGCGGCAGCTTCAGCTGGCGCCGCTGCGACTCGCCGAGCGCGAGGCAGATCAGCCCGCGCGCTTCGCTCGCCATCAGTGTCACCGAGCGTTCGCTGACCGCATCGGCCGCCTGGATCAGCCGGCCTTCGGCATCGCTGCCGTCCCCGTCGAGCAGCAGCACCGGCTCGCCGCGCCGGAACGCGTCGATCAGCGCCAGCACCGGCAGCCCAGCCGCCAGCGGGGCGTTCATGCCGGCACCGCCGCGAAGGCGCGGCGCAGCGCGGCGGCGCCTTCGGCCACGGCGGCGTCGGCCGCCGGCAGCACGCCGAGCAGGCTGGCGAAGCCGTGGAACTGGCCGTCCCAGCGCTTCAGTTCGACCTCGTTGCCGGCCACCGCCAGGGCGCGCGCGTACGCCTCGCCCTCGTCGCGCAGCGGGTCGCATTCGGCGGTGAATACGGTGGCCGGCGCCAGGCCGGCAAGCTTGGCCGAACGCATGGGGCTGGCGAGCGGGTCGTGTGCGTCGGCACCGACCAGGTATTGCTGCCAGAACCAGCGCATCAGCGCGGCCGGCAGGAAGCCGACGTTGTCTTGCTCGCGGTACGAGGCGGTATCGGTGATGGCGTCTGTTACTGGATAAAACAGCAATTGGTGGCAGGGCTCGGCGGCGTCGCCGCACAACTGCTGGCTCGCGACCGCGGCGAGGTTGCCGCCGGCGCTGTCGCCAGCGACCGCGATGCGCGCCGCATCGCCGCCGAGTTCGACCGCGTGCGCGTGCAGCCAGCGCAGCGCGGCGACCGCGTCGTGCGCGGCGGCCGGGAACGGGTGTTCGGGCGCGAGCCGGTAGTCGAACGACACGACCAGAGCGCCGGACAGGCGGGCCAGTCGGCGGCACAGCGCATCGTGCGAGTCGAGGCCGAGCGAGACGAAGCCGCCGCCGTGAAAGAAGGCGAGCACCGGCAGCGGGCCGGCGCCGTCAGGATAGTAGGCGCGCGCGGCGAGTGGCCCGGCGGCGCCGGAGGCAGTGAGCTCGCGCACCGCGGTGAGCGGCTCGGGCTCGGCCGGCGCCATGCCGGCGGCGAGATAGGCGCGGTAGTTCTCGATCGTCAGCGTGGACACGTCGAGCGGCGGCAGGTCGGCGAAGGCGGCGAGCAGCGCCTGGGCGTGGGCGTCTAGGGGCATGGCTTTACTCCTGGGCAAAAGGCAGCGCCGGCGGCAGGTCGGCGAGCAGACCCTCGAGGCGGCCGCGGGCGGCGTGGCGCGCCTCCTCGTGGGTGAAGATCCAGAACGCGCGCGCGGCGATGCCGTCGGCGACGAGGCGGGCCGCGTCGGCCGGCGTGAGACCGGCGGCGATGTGCTGCTGCAGGGCTTGGGCCATCTGCCCGGCCGGCGACGCCGGGTTGGCCGAAAGGCCCTGCGCGATCTCGGTGCTGATCGGGCCGGGGCAGACCACCGACACCGCGATCGGCAGGCCGCCGGCCAGGCATTCCAGGTACAGCGACTCGGAGAGCGCGACCACGCCGAACTTCGACACCGTGTACGGCGCGAGCCACGGCCCGACTGCGAGGCCGGCCATCGACGCGACGTTGACGATCTGGCCGCCCCCCGCCGCCTGCATCGCCGGCACGAACAGCCGGCAGGCGTCGACGGTGGCGATGAGGTTGATGTCGAGCACCCGGCGCCAGTCGGCGGCCGGGATCTCCCAGGCGTTGCCGGACAGCAGGGTGCCGGCGTTATTGACCAGCAGCACCGGCAGGCCGGCGGCGAACGCGCGGTCGCGCAGCGCGACGAGATCGGCCTCGCGGGTGACGTCGCAGGCCATGGCTTCGGCCTGGGGGCCGATCGCGGAGGCGGCCGCGTGCACCGCCGCGGCATCGCGGTCGGCCAGCAGCAGCCGGTAGCCGCGGCGGGCCAGTTCCACCGCCAGCGCACGGCCGAGGCCGCGGGCGGCGCCGGTGATCACGGCAAGGGTGTGTAGAGGGGCAGGGTGGGGCATCGCGGTCTCCCGTGGCGGGTGGGCGGGGATGAAGGGCGGCGCTTGGCCGGTTTCAGCGATGCTGCGCGGGGCGGGCTTGGCCGAACATCGTCCGCATGGACTAGGCGCAGGGTGGCGATCTGCGGTCTGCTGTTAGCATGGTCGAGGCTTGATCCCGCAAGCGGATATCGTCCGAAAGGACGATGAGTGGCACCGGGCGCGGTGACAAGAATCAGGCTCCATTCCAAGGAGGAGACAGGTCATGCAGGCGCACCTCATCGAAGCGAAACCCATCGACAATCGTTACGCCCGCGGCTGGCACTGTCTGGGGCTCGCCGCCGACTTCAAGGACGGCAAGCCGCACCGCGTCGACGCGTTCGGCTCCCGGCTGGTGGCGTTCCAGGGCGAGGACGGTGCGATCCACATCCTCGACGCCTGGTGCCCGCATATGGGTGGCGACCTGAGCCTGGGCAGCGTGCACGGCAACACCGTCGCCTGTCCGTTCCACGGCTGGCGCTACGGTCCGGACGGCAAGGCCTCCGAGATCCCCTACTGCAAGCGGGTGCCGCCGAAGGCCAAGGTGCGCCGCTGGCACGCGCAGGAAGAGAACCAGCTGCTGTTCGTCTGGCACGACCCGGAGGGCAACCCGCCCGACCCGGCGCAGCCGATCCCGCACTACAAGGCGTGCTTCTCCGACAACTGGTCGCCGATGACGCTGACCTCGTGGACGATCAACACCAATAGTCGCGAGCTGGTCGACAACATCGCCGACATGGCGCACTTTGACGTCGTGCACGGCGCGCCGCCGGTGTATTTCGCCAACCTGTTCGAAGACCACAAGGCCACCCAGCTGATGGTCGGCAGCTCGGCCCGCTTGTCCGGCGACAGCGTCCTCACCAGCCGCGCCACCTACCATGGGCCGGGCAATCTGTTCGTCGAGATGGTCGGCGCGTTCGACGGCCTGACGATCCGCTCGATGCTGATCACCTGCAACACGCCGATCGACACCGGGAGCTTCCGGCTGTTCTACGGCGTGCTGGTCGAGAAGATCCCCGGGCTGTCCGAGGCGGAAAACCAGGCGATCGCCGCGCAATACGTCGAGCAGGCGCAGGCGGCGCTGCTTGAGGACGTGGCGATCTGGGACAACAAGGTGCGCATCGACAACCCGGTGTTGTGCGAAAACGACGGCCCGATCTACCACGCGCGCCGCTGGTACCAGCAGTTCTACGTCGATGTCGCGCAAATCGAGCCCGATATGCGCGAATCCCGGCGCTTCGAACTCGACTTCGGCATCGACGAGAAACCGGCGCTCTATCACCTCGACTGAGCCGCTGGCTTTTCAGCGCAATTTGATTCAGATTTCACCAAGGGTGACGTCGCCGGCTGCCTCCGCGGCGTCCACCCGATGCTTCACCATCCCGGACATCTGTACCGGGCGGGGGGTAGTAGTACTAAACCGGCGGAACAGCCGGATCATCCGTGGACACACACGGAAACAATAAGACGACCATCAAAGGAAACAGAGGAGAAAACCGATGGCCCACGCCTTGCTGCGCCCCGCGCGTACCCGGGATGGGATGCCCGGCGTCGTTTCCGCTGGCATACCCGATGCTCCCACCATTCCCCCCGCCGAAGTGAGCGCCCTGCTCGACAGCCTCTATGAGGGAGCCACCGAAACCCCCCCGTGGCGCAGTTTTCTGGCACTGCTCGGCGAGCAGCTCGACAGCTCGCACGTCACGCTGATCCTGCGCCCGCCGGCGCAGAACTGGAGCGGCGTGATGATCCACGCCGGCAACGTCACCGCCGAAGGCCACGCCTCGTACAACACCCACTTCTTCGCGCTCGACCCGTTCACCGGCATCCCCGACAACCAGGTGGTGACCGCTGCCGAGCTGCTCGGCGAGAAGACCTGGCGCGAGAGCGCGATCTACCGCGAATTCCTCCAGCCGCACAACATCCTGCACGTGCTCGGCGCCGACCTGAAGACCGACAACGGCATCGAGTGCCGACTGCGGCTGTGTCGCGGCGAGGACGCCGCGCCGTACTCCGAACGCGACAAGGCGATCTGTCGCCAGCTGCTGTCGCACCTGAAACGTGCGGTGAAGATGCACAGCACGATGGGCCAGCTCGAGGTGGAGCGGCAGATGTACGCCGGCGCGGTCGACCGGATGCTGATCGGCACCATCGTGCTCAACCCGCGCGGCGAGATCATCAAGGTCAACCGGCACGGCCAGGAGATCCTGGCGCAGGCCGACGGCCTGAAGCTGGTCAAGGGCGCGCTGCAGGCCGAGTACGGCCAGGAACACCGCGAGCTGCAGCGGCTGATCAAGCAGGCGCTGCAGCTGAGCGGCGGTGGGCGCGGGCCGTCGGTGGTCGAGGCGATCTCGCTGACCCGGCCGTCCGGCAACGGCAAGATCGGCGTGCTGGTGCGCGCCGCGCCGGAGGACGAGTGGAACGACGGGCCGGATAGGCCGGCGGTGGTGATCTTCCTACGCGACCCCGACTCGCGCAGCCAGCCCTCGCACGAGATCGTGATGCGGCTGTTCGACCTGACCCCGTCCGAGGCGGTGCTGGCGACCTTGCTCGCCGACGGCATGACGCTCGACGAGGCGTCCGACGAGATGGGCATCCGCCGCAACACCGCGCGCGCCCACCTGCGCTCGATCTTCTCCAAGACCGGCGTCACCCGCCAGACCACGCTGGTGCGGGTGCTGCTCAACAGCGTCGTGACGCTCGGCTGATTCGACTTCGGTATTCCACCAGGCCACGGGCATTGCGCCCGTGGCCTTTTTCATGGCCGTTCGGCCAACCTTTCCCCGTAATTTCCCCTGTTCGCCATCCGTAGTCCCTTCGGACGATGAGCGTCGCCTTTCCTTGCCCGACACTGCGCAGCATCAGGGGGCGCTTGCGTCGGCCCTGTCTGTCGTCGGTGCGGCCTGCCGGATGCGGGCCGCTGCACCACAACGCCAACCAGCTTGCAGGAGAGTGCGATGCGCAGCGAACAACAATCCGATCTGACCGTCACAGGCGAGGAGCTCGTCGCGCGCGCCCGCGCGCTGATCCCGCAACTGCGCGAACGCGCAACGCGCGCCGAACGCGAGCGGCGCGTGCCGGCCGAGACTATCGCCGACATGCAGGCAGCCGGGCTGTTCCGGGTGCTGCAGCCCAAGCGCTGGGGCGGCTACCAGCTCGACCCGCAGGTGTTCTTCGAGGTGCAGATGGCACTCGCCGAAGGCTGCATGTCGACCGCCTGGATCTACGGCGTGATCGCGGTGCACAACTGGCAGCTGGCGCTGTTCGACGAGCGTGCGCAGAACGATGTGTGGCAGCAGGACAGCGCCACGCTGATCTCGTCGTCCTATATGCCCAAGGGCAAGATCGAACGGGTCGACGGCGGCTTCAAGCTGTCCGGGCGCTGGAGCTTCTCCAGCGGCGTCGACCACTGTGACTGGGCCTTCCTCGGCGTGCTGGTGCCGCCGGCCGAACCGGGCGGGGCGCCGGAATACCGCACCTTCCTGGTGCCGCGTGGCGATTTCCGTACCGACGACGTCTGGCACACGGTGGGCCTGAAGGGCACCGGTAGCCAGGACGTGGTGGTCGAGGGCGCTTTCGTGCCGGAGTACCGCACCCACAAGGCGGCCGACGGCTTCGCCGGCACCAGCCCGGGCCTGGCGCTTAACGACGCACCGCTGTACCAGCTGCCGTTCGGCCAGATCTTCGTCCGCGCGGTGTCGACCGCGACGATCGGCGCCTTGCAGGGCGCGCTAACCAGCTTTGTCGACGCCGGCAGAGGGCGCGTCAGCGTCAACGACGGCTCGCGTACCGCCGAAGACCCGACCGCGCAGCAACTGGCGGCCGAGACCAGCCTCGCGATCGACGAGATGCGCACCATGCTGCTGCGCAACTTCGCCAGCATGATGGCGTCGCTGCGCGCCGGCGAGCCGCTGAAGCTGCTCGACCGCATCCATTACCGCGTGCAGTCGGCGAGCGTGGTCGACCGCTGTGCGCAGCTGGTGAGCCGGCTGTTCTACTCGTCCGGCGCGCACGGCATCTATCTCGGCAGCCCCTTGTCGCGCTACTTCGTCGACATCCACTGCGCCCGCACCCACGTCGCCAACAACGTCGACAAGTACTCGCGCAACTACGGCGGCGTGCTGCTCGGCCGCGACAACACCGACTTCTTCCTGTGATGGCGAGCCGCCAATAAAACCCTCCTGGCGTTGTTGCACCGCCTTGCCGTACGGACTTGTACTGGCTGCGGCGGCGCCTAGCCAGGACCGCTACGCTGGGTTTTCTTGGCGACTCGGGTCCGAAACCTGATGGGGCTTCCCATGACGCAAAACCCGAATAGCTACGACGTGGTGGTAGTCGGCTCCGGCGCCGGCGCGCTCGCCAGCGCCATCGTCGCCCACGAGCAGGGACTGTCGGTGCTGGTGGTGGAAAAGTCCGACCGCTACGGCGGCACCAGCGCGGTGTCCGGTGGCGGCGTATGGATACCGTGCAATCACCAGATCGCCGCGCTCGGCGGCGAGGACAACCGCGCCGACGCGCTGACCTATCTCAAGGCCGCGACGCGCGGCATGGTCGCCGAGGCGAAGCTCGAAGCCTACGTCGACAACGCCGCTCCGATGCTGCGCTGGTTCGAGGAGCACACCCGGGTGCGCTACCGTTCGATGCCGAAGTACGCCGACTACTACCAGGCGCTGCCCGGCTCGCGGCCAGGCTACCGCACGATGGACCCGGAGGCGTTCGACGCGGCCGAACTCGGCGAGGAATTCTTCCGGATGCGCGAGCCGTCGCCGGGCACGCTGGTCGGCGGCCGCCTCGCGATGACCGCCGCCGAGGCGCAGCGGATGCTGAGCAAGGAAAAGGGCTGGATGAAGCTGCTCGGTGGGCTGATGGCGCGCTACTGGCTGGACTTCGCTTGGCGGCGCCGCACCCGCCGCGACCGGCGCCTCGCGCTCGGCAACGCGCTGATCGGCCGGCTGCGTCGCTCGATGCTCGACCGCGGCATCCCCTTGTGGCTGAACACCGCGCTGGTCGAGCTGGTCGAGACCGACGGCCGCGTCACCGGCCTGACGGTGAGGCGCGAAGGCGAGCCTCGTACGCTCTCGGCGCGGCGCGGCGTGATCCTCGCCGCCGGCGGCTTCGAGCGCAACCAGGCGCTGCGCGAGCGCTACCTGCCGGGGCCGACCAATAGCGACTGGAGCTCCGCGCCGCCGACCAATACCGGCGACGCCTTGCTCGCCGGCCTCAAGCTCGGCGCCGCGACAGCGTTGACCGACCATGCCTGGTGGGCGCCGACGATGGCGGTGCCGGGCGAGGAGAAGCAGCGCACCTTGTTCATGGAACGGGCGCTGCCCGGCTGCGTGCTGGTCAACGGCCTCGGGCGGCGATTCGTCAACGAGGCGGCGCCGTACACCGACATCGTCTACTCGATGTACGAGGACCATGCAAAGAGCGGCTGCAGCGTGCCGGCCTGGCTGGTGTTCGACGCGCGCTTTCGTTCGCGCTACCCGATGGGGCCGCTGCTGCCGGGCATCGCGCAGCCGGACTTCCGCGTGCCGGCCGACTGGTGGGGCAAGGTGATCCACCGCGCGCCGACGCTGGCGACGTTGGCCGAACGGATCGGCGTCGACCCGGCCGGGCTGGTTGCGACCGTCGCGCGGGTCAACGACTACGCCGAGCGCGGCGAGGACCCGGAGTTCGGCAAGGGCGGCAACGCCTTCGACCGCTACTACGGCGACCCGGACAACAAGCCCAACCCTTGCCTCGCGCCGCTGACGAAGGCCCCGTTCTACGCGGTCCGCGTCGACGCCGGCGACATCGGCACCAAGGGCGGTTTGCTGACCGACGAGCACGCCCGCGTGCTGCGCGAGGACGGCTCGGCGATCGCCGGCCTATACGCGATCGGCAACACCTCGGCGTCGGTGATGGGGCCGACCTATCCGGGCGCCGGATCGACGCTGGGGCCAGCGATGACCTTCGGCTATATCGCCGCGCGCCATCTGGCCGCCGCGGACGATGCCGAAACCGACGTGACAGAGCAGCAGGCGGCACGCGCCGTGTAGGCGCGCTGGACGAGTCCGACAACGACGAGGAGAACAGCAATGAGCGAACGACAAAGCAGGGTGGCGGTGGTGACCGGCGCCAGCCGCGGCGTCGGCAAGGGCGTGGCGATCGCGCTCGGCGAGGCCGGCATGACGGTGTACGTGACCGGCCGTTCGACCGGTAGCAGCGGCGGCGCCAGCCTGTGCGGCGAGGCGCTGCCCGGCACGATCTACGAGACCGCCGACGCGGTGACGCAGGCCGGCGGGCGCGGCATCGCGGTGCTGTGTGACCACGGCGTCGACGAGGAGATCCGCGCGCTGTTCGAACGGGTAGAGCAGGAGAGCGGCCGGCTCGACATCCTGGTCAACAACGCGACCTTCCTGCACGAGAACCTGATCGACCCGGGCGGCTTCTGGCAGAAACCGCTCGACATGGTGCGCATCCTCGACGTGGGTCTGCGTTCGGCCTACGTCGCCAGCTACTACGCGGCGCCGCTGATGGTGCGCGCGCGGCACGGCCTGATCGCCTTCGTGTCCTCGTTCGGTGCCAACTGCTATATGCACGGTCCGGCCTACGGCGCGCAGAAGGCCGGCGTCGACAAGCTCGCCGCCGACATGGCGATCGACCTCGAGGCGCATGGCGTGGCGGCGGTGTCGCTGTGGCTCGGCCCGCAGCTGACCGAGCGTACCCGCGTCGCCGGACGCCACCGCGCCGACCAGTACGCCGAGCTGCTGGCGGTTGCCGAGACGCCGCGCTTCAACGGCCGCATCGTCGATGCGCTGAGCCGCGATCCGGATCTTGCCAGCCTGTCCGGCAAGGCGCTGATCACGGCCGAGCTCGCCCGCCGCTACGGCATCACCGACGAGGGCGGGCGCCAGCCGCCGTCGTACCGGGAAATGTTTGGCACGCCGAGCGAACAGCATCCGGCGCGGGTGGTGTGAGAGCCTGTTCAGAATCTGTCGCGAGCGGCCCTCAGCGGGGTGAAGAGCAGCACAGGAACCGGAATGTACATGGAGTACATGAGGATTCCGAGCAGCGCATGAGCCCCGATCAGGGCTGCGCAGCAAGATTATGAATAGGATCAAGGATGGCCAAGGTCTATGAGCTCGATGGGTTGGTGCCGGTGGTCGACCCGACCGCCTTCGTCCACCCCGACGCGGTGCTGATCGGCGACGTGATCGTCGGCCCGCACTGCTATATTGGCCCCTGTGCGTGCCTGCGCGGCGACTTCGGCCGCATCCGGCTGGAGACCGGGGTCAATGTGCAGGACGGCTGCGTGATCCATTCCAACCTCGACGTCGAAGTGTTGATCGAGGCGGACGGCCACATCGGCCACGGCGCGGTGATCCACGGCTGCCGCATCGGACGCAACGCGCTGGTCGGGATGAATGCGGTGGTGATGGACGATGCGGTGGTCGGCGAGAACGCCTTCGTCGCCGCATCGGCCTTCGTGCCGAAAGGCATGCGGGTGCCGGCCGACACGCTGGTCGCCGGCGTGCCGGCGCGGGTGGTGAGGGCGCTTGCCGAGGACGAGATTACAAAGAAGGCGAACGGCACGCGGCTCTATCAGGCGCTGGCGCAGCGCTCGCTCGCGACGATGGTGGCGGTCGAACCCTTGGAGCGCGAGGAGCCCGACCGCCGGACGGTGTGCGCTGATGCCGCCGGCAGCCTTGGCGGATAGTGCCGTCCACTCAACGAAAACGCGGCCCGTGCGGGCCGCGTTTTTCTGTGCGGGTCGGCTGGTGTTCCAGCGAGCAGGTCGACGGTTCATCGACACCGTCCGCGCGATGAAGACGATCCGGGCGATAGGACCTGCACCCCCATGGGGGCGGAGCCTAGCGCTGCGCGGCCACCAGCAGCAGCATCGGCCGTTCAACCTCTTCGGCCAACGCGGGCATCGCCGCGATCTGCTCCGCCGTCGGCCCCCATTCCTCCACATGACTCAGGGTGAAGCCGGTGCGGATCAGCCCGTTCAGCAGTGTGCCGATGGTGCGGTGCTGCTTGATCACGCCTTTGGCCAGCCAGTTGGTCACCCGCGACCCCTCGTTCTGGTAGCCGTCGACCGGCCAGGTCTTGTGGCCCTGCACGTCGGTCAGCCACCCCGGGTTCTGCGGGGCCATGAAGACCGGGTGCTCGATCGAGAACACGAAGCGTCCACCGGGCACCAGCGCGCGGTGGATGCGGCCGAACAGGCCGGCCAGGTCCTCGATGTAATGCAGCGTCAGCGAGCTGTACACCAGATCGAACGCGGTCTCGGGCAGCGCCAGCGTTTCCAGATCGGCCCGGAGGTAGCTGATGGCCGGATCGGACGTCGTCGAACTCGCGCGCTCCAGCATCTTGGCCGACACGTCGTAGCCCTGCACCTGGGCGGCGCCCTGTTCGCGCGCCCAGCGGCAGAACCAGCCGTAGCCGCAGCCGAGGTCGACCACGTTGAGGCACTTCATGTCGGGGAGCATGGCCTGCAAGGCGGCCCATTCCGGCGCGCCTGCCAAACCATGAATCGACCGCCCCAGCTGGCTGTAGCCCTCGAAGAAGGCCTGATTGTCGTAGATGTTCTGTGCCATGTTCTTGATGTGTATTTATTGATGGATGCTTATATTGTCTGGCATTGCTTCAGATTGAGCAATCGCTGGGGCTGATCCGGGGGGACGATCAACCCCTTCCTCCTTTGATGATTCTGAACGGGGTGAGCCTCTGTTATTTCTGACAGGCTGCAATCGGCCCAGGCTGTGTAAAAACGAAGCCCGACCCGGTTGGCACGGACCGTTGCAGGGTGCCGATCTTGAGGGCAACG
>NZ_JBVMAE010000018.1:0-72129 GCF_055597485.1 Crenobacter sp. CS_VA4 | reverse complement strand
TGGGGTGGATGATGGGACTCGAACCCACGACAACTGGAATCACAATCCAGGACTCTACCAACTGAGCTACATCCACCACCGAAACTGGTGCACCCGACAGGACTCGAACCTGTAACCCCCGGCTTAGAAGGCCGGTGCTCTATCCGGTTGAGCTACGGGCACATGCCCATCGAGACAACTTTAAATTCTGTGGTCGGGGCGGTGGGATTCGAACTCACGACCCTCTGCTCCCAAAGCAGATGCGCTACCAGGCTGCGCTACACCCCGACAAGAGGCCGCAACTATACGGGGCTTGCCGGCCGGCTGTCAACACCCATTGAGGGTGAAGGGTAAAAAGTGCGAAAATCAGCGTTTTTACGGCTTTCTTTCCGGAAGCCTGCATCTTAGGGAAATATCAGCAATGGCGGCACAACGCATTGATGGCAAGGCAGTAGCAGCTGCTCGTATCGAACGCGTGCGCGAAGGCGTGCATCACCGGCTGAACAGCGGGCGTCGGGTTCCGACGCTGGCGGTGATTCTGGTAGGGGACAATCCGGCAAGCGCCGTGTACGTCCGTAACAAGAAACTGGCCTGCGAGCGGGCCGAGATCCGTTCGCTGTCCTACGAGCTGCCGGCTTCCACTAGCGAGGCCGATCTGCTGGCCCGCATCGACGACCTGAACGCCGACCCGACGGTCGACGGTATCCTGGTGCAGTTGCCGCTGCCGGCGCACATCGACGCGCAGGGCGTGATCGAGCGCATCGACCCGAAGAAGGACGTCGACGGCTTCCACCCGTACAACGTCGGCCGCCTGGCGATCAAGCAGCCGCTGTTGCGTCCGTGCACCCCGCGTGGCGTGATGACGCTGCTGGAGGCGTACGGTATCGACCCGAAGGGCAAGAAGGCGGTGGTGGTCGGCGCGTCGAACATCGTCGGCCGCCCGCAGGCGCTGGAACTGTTGATGGCGCGCGCCACGGTGACGATCTGCCACAGCGCCACGCAGAACCTGCAGGACGAAGTCGGCGCCGCCGACATCCTGGTGGTCGGCGTCGGTAAGCCCAACTTCATTCCGGGTGCCTGGGTGAAGCCGGGCGCGGTGGTGATCGACGTCGGCATCAACCGCCTCGACGACGGCACGCTGTGCGGCGATGTCGAGTACGCGGCGGCCGCCGAACGCGCCGGTTGGATCACGCCGGTGCCGGGCGGGGTCGGCCCGATGACGGTGGCCACCCTGCTGGAAAACACGCTCGATTCGGCCAACCTGCGCGACTGATCGCCGCTTCGGCTGCCCGGCTTGGCCGAACGGTCGGTGCGGCAGCTCGGTAAAGGGAACTTCTAAAACCGTCGCGAGCGTTCCGCAGGCGAGGCGGACGGAGCGCAGAAACCGGAGTGGACTCTATGTCCACGAGGATTTCGAGCACCGCCCAACGAGGCATCCGGAATGCGTAGTAGGTTTTAGAGGTTTCCTAGCACGGGTTCGCCACCGCTGCCCTTGGTAGCGGTGGCGTTTTGCTATTTCCGGCCGGTGCCTGGCACCGGCCCCCACATCGACAAAGAGAACGACAGACTATGAGCAACACCACGCATTCGGCGACGCTGCTGATCAGCGCCCCGGACAAGAAGGGGCTGGTCGCCGCGATCGCCAACTTCCTGATGACTTACAACGCCAACATCATGCACGCCGACCAGCACCAGGACGGCGTCGAGGGCCTGTTCCTGATGCGGGTGCAGTGGGACTTGCGTGGTTTTACGCTGCCGATGGACGATTTTGCCGCCGCTTTCGAGCCGATCGCGCGCGAACACGCGATGACCTGGACGGTGTCACTGTCGAGCCGCAAGCCGCGGATGGCGATCTTCGTGTCCAAATACGAGCACTGCCTGGTCGACCTCTTGCACCGCTGGCGGATCGGCGAACTCGACTGTGAGATCCCGCTGGTGATCTCCAACCATGAAGACTGCCGCCGCCTGGTCGAATTCAACGACATTCCGTTCCACGTGGTCCCGGTCTCCAAGGAGAACAAGGCCGAGGCCGAGGCCGAGCAGTTCCGCCTGTTGGAAGAGGCCGGCGTCGACCTGGTGGTACTGGCGCGCTATATGCAGGTGCTGTCGCACGAGTTCGTCACCCGCTACCCGGACCGCGTGATCAACATCCACCACAGCTTCCTGCCGGCGTTCGACGGCGCCAAGCCGTACCACCGCGCGTTTGCCCGCGGCGTGAAGCTGATCGGTGCGACCAGCCACTACGTGACCGAGGACCTCGACGAGGGCCCGATCATCGAGCAGGAAGTCACCCGCATCTCGCACCGCGACGATGTCGATGACCTGATCCAGAAGGGCCGCGACCTGGAAAAAGTGGTGCTGTCGCGCGCGGTGCGCTGGCACCTCGACCAGCGCATTCTGTCGTATAACAACAAGACCGTTATCTTCGACTGACCCATGCGTGCCCTACTCGACGACGCCATCAATCTGGTTCGGCTCAAAGTCGCACCGCTTGAACACTATCAGTACCCACTGTGGCAGGTGGCCATCGCGCTGACGCTGCTCGGCGTGATCGCCGGCGCCGGCGTGCCGGAGCTCGGCAACGGCGGCGGCCGGGTGCTGTTCTTCGTGCTGTTTACCTGGCTGGAAACCGTGCTGTTCTCCCGCTTCATCGGCTGGTGGCTGCGCCAGTCGGGCTGGCGCACCCCCTTGCCACTATTGGGGCTGGTGGTGGCGTGCAACGGCCTGCAACTGCTGACGCCGCTGGTCAGCTGGCTGCCCAACGACGTCGCGCAGGCGATCTCGCTGGCCCTGTCGCTGACCAGCCTGTACGTGCTGGTCAACGCGCTGGCCCGGGTGTCGAAGGTGGCGCGCGTGCGGGTGATGTTGGGGGTGCTGGCGTTCGCGCCAGTGGCGTTGGGGCTAATGATGCTGACGCTGACGCTATCGGCGAGCCTCGGTTGGGTCGACGTACCGGCCGACCTGCTCAACAGCTCGAGTTCTCAGGGTGCCTCTTCGGGGGCGGACGACAGCGCGCTCTGAATCGTCTCGGCCAGACCCCGCTGTGAAAACGGCGCGTTCACCCAAGCGTGAAACGCGCCGTTTTTGTAGAGCACGAACGCCGGCAGGTGGAACAGCTCGAACTCGTGGGCGAGCGCACTGCTGACCGCCACGTCGACGTAGGCGAGCGTGGTGACGCTGTCCGGCCGCCAGCGGGGCAGCATCTTGCGCCAGGCCTTGCAGGCGCCGCAATGCGGTTGGCCGAACATCACCAGCACCGCGCCGCGGCTCGCCGCGAGACGCGGGTGGAAGTCGAATTCGTCAAGCAGCAGCCAGTTAGGCGAGTGCGTCGACATCGGCGTCCTGCTGGGCTTCTTCAGGCATGTCCAGGGCGGGCACGTCGAGCTTGGCGATGTAGCGGGCGAGACCGAGCAGCGCGCGCAGCGCCTCGCCCTTCGGGCCCTCTTCGCCGCGTAGCCGGGCGTAGCGGCGCAGGATGGCGCGGCTGTCGTTGAACAGGTCGAGCGGGCTGTCCGGCGAGCCGACCACCGCCATCCGCGCCAGTTCGCCCTGTGGGCGCGGCGTGCCCTGCGCCAGCACCAGGTAGACCTTGTGCGCGGTGTGCGGGGTGATGTGGTCGAACAGGTAAAGGATAGAGTGGGCGCGCAGGCTGGTGCTGTCGCGCAGCTCGCGCAGCAGCGCCTGCGGGCGCAACTCGCCGCGGCTGGCGTTGCCGCCGGGCAGGGCAAAACGGCCGCCGACACGGGCGGTGACCAGCACGCCGTCGGGCAGCTCGACAATCGCCGTGGCGCGGCGCGCCAGCGAGGCCGGGAGTCTGGTTTCGGTACGATATTCCATCACTGATTCGGGGCTGCTGTGTGCAACCCGTCCAAAAAGGGGCCGCGATACCGGGCGGCAATCCGGAAGACAAAGGGGGTTGCTGCTGTTGTGGCCGGCGGGCGCCTGCCACGAAAAACGGGAGGGCAGCCCTCCCGTTCAATCAACATCGTCGGGAACCTCGCAAACCTGTTGCGCGGTTCGGATGCTTCGTTGGACGGTGCTCGAAATCCTCATGGACTTTTGAGTCCATTCCGGTTTCTGCGCGCCGTCCGCCTCGCCTGCGAACCGCTCACGACGGTTTGTCGAGTCTCCCTGCCGTGTATCAGGCGCGCTTCTTGAATTCGCCGGTACGGGTGTCGATCTCGATGCGGTCGCCGATTTCCACGAAGGCGGCAACCGGTACTTCGAAGGTGGCGCCCTTCAGGCGGGCCGGCTTCATCACCTTGCCCGAGGTGTCGCCCTTTACGGCCGGCTCGGTGTATTCCACTTCGCGGACCACGGTGGTCGGCAGTTCGACCGAGATGGCCTTGCCGTTGTAGAAGGTCACGTCGCAGACATCTTCCATGCCGTCGATCAGGTAGTTCAGGGCGTCGCCCATGTTCTCTGCCTCGATCTCGTACTGGTTGAATTCGGTGTCCATGAACACGTACATCGGGTCAGCGAAGTAGCTGTAGGTGCACTCTTTGCGCTCGAGTACGACCACGTCGAATTTTTCGTCGGCTTTGTAGACGGCTTCGGAAGCACTGCCGGTCAGCAGGTTCTTCATCTTCATCTTCACGACGGAGGCGTTACGGCCGGATTTGCTGAATTCAGCCTTTTGCACGACCATCGGGTCATTGCCGAGCATGAATACGTTGCCGGCGCGGAGTTCCTGTGCGGTTTTCATTACGTCAAAGTCCTGTTTGGAAAACGATTTCCGAAAAAACCAGCTATTGTAGCCAATTTTCCGCGTTCTGTGCCAGATGCCCGGCGAGGTCGCCGTGCGCGCGTTGCTGTTTCGCCCAGTTTTGTGCGTGCTGCGTCAGCGCCGGCAAGGCTTCGACCAGGCTCGGCCACAGCGCCGCGGCGTTGCCGTCCAGGTTGAACGCTCGGTTGAGTTCGCGCACCGTGGCGGCGAGCGGCGCGGGCAGCTCGGCCACGTAGCGGTCGAGGAAGGCGTCGAGCTTCACCAGATGCGCACCCTCGCCCTGCGGGTAGATGTGCCAGACGAACGGTCGCGCCGCCCACTGCGCGCGCACGAAGCTGTCCTCGCCGCGCACGATGTTGACGTCGCAGCTCCACAACAGCCGGTCGTAGCCGCTCTGGTCGGTGAACGGCAGCACCTTCAGCGTCAGATTGCCGCGCCGCAGCAGTGCGCCGGCCACCAAGGGTTGGCCGAACAAGGGCGCGATGCTCGTCAGCGCCCGGCCCTCCGGCACCAGCGCGGTGATCGGCGTGGCACCGTCGCTCCAGGTCTCGACCAGGCCCTTCAGTGCCTCCGCCTCGTAGCAGAACACGCTGACGCGCAACTCGCCGTCGGCTCGCGGGGTCAGCCCCAGCGCTTGCCAGTACGCATTCTGGCCGGCTGCGTCGGCCTGCCAGGCGTCGCGCGCCTCCAACAGACCCGCCTCGCACAGCAATCCACCGGTTTGCGCGGTGAACCCCGGGAAGAAGAACCGTTTCATCAGGCCGAGCTTCGGCTGCGGCGACGCCAGGTCGTGGCAGCCGTCGACCCAGTCTTCGGCCGACAGGTATTCGAGGTTGTACCAGGCAGGCTGGGGGCGGCGGCGCTGCATCGCGGCGAGGTATTCATCCGGCAGGCTGCAGGCGAACGCCTCGATCACCACTTCGGCGGCGTCGACCTCGGGAAAGCCGTCGCGCGGCCACAGCCGTACGGTGATGCCGACGACCGTCTGTTCGGCCAGACTTACGTCGAGCTCGGGGCAGAGCCGGGCGAAGCTCGCCAGGTCGTCGACCCATAGCCGGACCGCCTGCTGGTGTTCGTGCGCCAGCTGGCGCGCCAGCCGCCAGGTGACGCCGATGTCGCCGAAGTTGTCGACGACGGTGCAGAAGATGTCCCAGGAACGGGCAGGGTGGGTCATGGTGCGCGGACAAGTAACGAGGGATGGCCGTCATTATCCGGGTTTTGCCTGGCGGCGGAAAACCGTGCCTTGCCCGCCTATCTGGCGTGGGCGGCGGCGCGGGTTCAGTAGGCCACATAGGGCCCGTTGCCCGCCGGGGTGTTCATGCCCTCGATGGCGGTGAATACCTGGCGCCCGTAGAAGAACGGCAGGCCCCAGTCGAAGGTGGTGGCGTTCAGACCCGGGGCGCCCAGATTGGAAAACGCCGCAAAGGAGGGGTTGTTCTGAAACAGCGCCACCGCGTTGGCCATCGCGAAGTCGATATTGCCTGTGGCGTTGGTGCCGGTGTTGCTGGCCGACAGGCTGAGCGGCGTGGCCGGGCAGGAGAAGTCGGGGGCGATGGAGTTGCTGGCGCAGGACGGAATGCTGCTGTCGTTGAGGAACAGCGCATTCGAGCCGCTGTCGATGAAGCTGCTGCTGTAAGCGGTGCCCTTGTAGGTGGTGCTCAGCGTGCCGTTGTTCGGGTTGAGCCCGAACACGGCGACACTGCCGAGGCCGTTGTTGGTCCGTGTGCCGATACCGAAGATCAGCGAGCCGGTGACGGTCCCGCTGCCATTGCTGCCGACCGCGGGCAGTTGGATCAGCGTGCCGTTGTTGTCGCCGGCGAACAGCGGCACCGGGTTGGCGACCTGCTGCGCCAGTGGCTGCGTGGTCGACTGACAGGTGGCGCCGCTCGGGCAAGTGTAATAGGTGCCGGCGATCGCGCTGCTCACGCAGGCGCCGCCGCAGTCATGCCGGAACACGCCGACCCCCAGGAGGCCGTTGGCGCCGAAGGTCGCTAGCGTGTTTTTGGCCGGGCCGTTGCTGCTGCAGCTGCTCGGGATCGTCGGGACGGCGGGATCGCCGATCACCTGGATCGGCAGGGCGCTGGCCTGTTCGCTGGCGATCTTCAGATCGGCCGTCCTGACCGCCCCCCAGCTGAAGCCGTGGGCAAACTGCACGCAGGACGCGATCGGCACGCCGCCGGAATTGGTCTGCTGCGGCAAGGCGACGTTCAGCGCCGAGGCGAGGATGCGCATCCCGCTGGAACCGGTGTCGACGATGATATGGTCGATAGTCTGGCAGCTGCTGCCGCCCAGTGCGCACAGGGTGACGGAGACGAAGGGGAGGTTGACCGCGGCGCCGGCGCCCGGCGGGCCCGGGTCGATGCTGATCGCCTGGACATTCGGCCCGGCCGGGCCGGGGGGAGTGGCCGCGACAGTGCTGCCACCGCCCCCGCCTCCACCGCAGCCGACCAGCAACAGGGCGATGCCGAAGCAGATCGTCGCGAGCACTGTGCGCATATGTGCCTCCTTACCGGATCTCTTCCGCGGACATGCCGGGCGGCAGCAGAGCCGGCAGATAGGCCTGACCCGAGAAGGCGCGCATATGGCCGCCGGAGCGCACCACCAGCCCCGGCTGCACCACGGTCATCGGGCCACGCTGGCCTTGCTTGAGACTGGCGGCGTCGACGTATTGGGGGAAATAGCTGCCCAGCAGCTGGCGCAGGTCCGGCATGAACGGTCCCTGCCAGGCCACGCCGAACACGGTCCCGCCCGGCGATACGTATTCCCGTACGATCGTGCCCGACGGCAGTTGGATTTCATGGAGGGTGTAGCGGGCGGCGTTCAGGATGCGGCGGCTGGCCTGCATCTGGCTCTGGTCGAGCTGAACCGAACCCTCGCTGCTGCCCAGTGCGGCGTGCACTGGAAGCGGCATTGCCAACGCCATCAGCACGGCACTCGAGAACCATGTCGCTGAACGCATGCCGATCTCCACGGAAGTTCGCTCACTGGGTTCATCATAGTGCGAGGCGACGACGATATCGCCGCGGCAAGCGAGCTGTCATCGCCGAAGCGGCCAGGCATGACGGAGGACGGCCCGGGGCGGGGCGAGTGGCGTTTGAGAGCGCTGATGCTAGGCGCAGAGGGCGTCGGGCAAGGCGGCGACTCCATCCGGACCGGGATGCCGTGCCGGGCTGGCCGAGGGCCAATTGAAAACGCCACGGGGTCATGGATCCCGTGGCACCGTCGACGACCTGGTCAAGTGGTCGCCTAGCCTGGCCGAACGGCAGGCGGGTTCAGACGTGCAGCAGCAGGTAGCGGCGCTCCCACGGGCTGATCACGTCGAAGAACTCGCGGTACTCGGCGTCCTTGATCGCGGCGTAGGCCTTGATGAAGTGCTCGCCGAACAGCTCGGCGAGCGGCTCGCAACGCGCCAGCATCTCGATCGCGTCGTCGAGGTGGCGCGGCAGCTGGTGCGGCTGCTCGTAGGCGCTGCCGGTCAAGGGCTCGCTCGGCTGGAGCTTCTCGCGCATCCCCAATAGGCCGCAGGCCAGGCTCGCCGCGATCGCGAGATACGGGTTGACGTCGACGCCCGGCAGGCGGTTTTCCACCCGGCGCGCCTCGGGGCCGGAGTGCGGCACGCGCAGCCCGCAGGTGCGGTTATCGTAGCCCCACGACAGGTTGATCGGCGCCGAGGTGTAGCGACTCAAGCGGCGGTACGAGTTCACGTATGGCGCGAAGAACGGCATCGCCGGCGGCAGGTATTTCTGCAGGCCGCCGATGTAGTGCAGGAAGGCGTCGGACGGGCTGCCGTCGCCGTTCGAGAAGATGTTTTGGCCGGTTTCCTTGTCGATCACGCTCTGATGGATATGCATCGCGCTGCCCGGCTGGCCCTGCATCGGCTTGGCCATGAAGGTCGCGTACATCTTGTTGCGGATCGCCACCTCGCGCACGGTGCGCTTGAACAGGAACACCTGGTCGGCCAGTTCGAGCGGGTCGCCGTGATCGAGATTGATCTCCATCTGTGCGGTGCCCATCTCGTGGATCAGCGTGTCGAGCGCCAGGCCCTGTGCCTCGCACCAGTCGTAGATCACGTCGAAGATGTCGTCGTACTCGTTGACCGCGTCGATGCTGAAGCTCTGCCGGCCCGCTTCGGTGCGGCCGGTGCGGCCCACCGGTGGCGACAGTGGAATATCTTCGTCCGGTTGCACCTGAACCAGATAAAATTCCATTTCCGGTGCGACAACGGCCTTTAAGCCGGCATCGTCATACAGTTTCAGGATGCGTTTCAGTACGTTGCGCGGCGACAGCTCGGCCGGGGTACCGTCGAAGGCGACGCAATCGTGGATGATCTGTGCGGTCGGCTCGTTGGCCCAGGGAACCAGACGGACAGAATTCGGGTCTGGGATCAGCCGCATGTCCGGATCGGCGGCGGAGGTGAAGTCCTGCTCCGGGTAGTCGCCGGTGACGGTCAGCGCCAGTACGGCTTCGGGCAGACGCAGCCCTTCGGCGGGGCGGTATTTGTTGCGCGGTACGATCTTGCCGCGGGCCAGGCCGGTCATGTCCGGGATCAGGCACTCGACTTCGGTGATCTGGTGTTCGTCAAGCCATTGGTCTAGCGGATGCGGGGTCGTCATAAAGCCTCTGTCGTTACGGATGGGCGCCGGCGCTGGTGTCGCGCCTGGCGTGATTGAGCAGGCCGTCGACGCGGTTGGCCAGCGTCAGGAAGGCGCGGTGGCTGTCGAGTCGGTCGGCGGTGATAAAGCGGGGCAGGCGGCGGGCGCCGATCCAGGGTACGTGCAGCATGGTGTGTCCTTCGCTTGGGTCGTGAGGTAGTGCCTGACGTAAAAAGTTGAACAGGCGTGACGCTATCCTAGACAGGTGGGGCGGGCTTGGGCAACGCTTTGTGTGCCGCTTCGGCCAATTCGGGCCGGGACGTCGCCAATCGGGCCGGAACCTTGCGCCGCCGGGCTAGAAGTTCTCGCGGCTCAGCTGGTGTCGATCTAGGCTGGGTACAGGAAAACGCCGCAGTTCGCCGATTTTCGCGGCAGGCGATGGCGCCGTTGTATCGACGACACACGTAAATTATTTTTTACGGTTTCCAAGGAAACGGCGCCGCACCGCCGGCCCCGTTTCCTTGGCGGCTCCTTTGAGAAAAAGACCCAAGCGGGATCCCATTACATGAAATCCAACGAAACCCCTGCGGCCGAACCGGCCGCGACGCCGGCCAAACCGCACCGCTGGCGCTGGCTGCGTCGTCTGGTACTGGCCGTGCTCGTGCTGCTGGTAGCAGCGGCCGGCGTGCTCGCCTGGGTCGTGCCGGGCAAGGTACGCGAGGCGGCGCACGACTGGGCGCACGGCATCGGCCGCGAGCTCTCCATCGGCCAGCTCGACATCAACCCGCTGACGATGACCGCGAGGCTGTCCGACGTGAAGTTGGCCGAAGGCAACGGCCAGCCGCTGTTCGCCGCGCGCGAGGTGCTGCTCAATGCCACGCCGCGCTCGCTGCTGCTCGGCCGCTGGCACGCCGCCGAATTCCGCCTGGTCGAGCCGAAGGTGGCGGTGGTGCGCGACAAGGCCGGGGTGTGGAACTGGACGCGCTTCATCCACGACGCGAGTGGCCCCAAGAAGCCCGAGCCCAAGGAGGCCAACAAGGAGCTGCCGAAGGTCATCGTCGACCTGATCGACATCCAGAAGGGCGAGGTCAGCTACCGCGACGAGCTGGCCGCGCCGGGCGTGGTGAACACGCTGCGCCCGGTCGACTTCAAGCTGACCAATCTGACGACGTTGCCGGACAACGGCGACTACCAGCTCGCCGCCGAGCTGATGGACGGTGCCAAGCTCAACTGGCGGGGTGAGTTGCGCCTGCAGCCGTTGACCTCCAAGGGCAAGCTGTCGCTCGACGGCCTGCAGATGGGCACGGTGTGGCCGTTCGCCAAGCCGTTCCTCACGCTGTCGGCGCCGCCGAAGGGGCGGGTGTCGGCGACCGCCAGCTACGACTTCTCGCTCGTCGGCTCCACACCCGAGCTGAAGATCGCGCCGTTCGCCGCGAAGCTTAAGCAGCTCGAGCTGTCCGCCCTGCAGACCCGCGAGCCGCTGACCCTGGCAGAGCTGGCGGTGAACGGCGGGCGCTTCGATTTGGCGAAAGAGACCGTCGACATCGACCAGGTGCATCTGGCCAATGCGCGGCTGAACGCGCGCCGCACCCAGGGTGGGCTGATCGACTGGCTGGCGGCGTTGCCGAAGCAGGAGAACACCAAGCCGTCGCCGCCGTCGCCGTGGCGGGTGAAGGTGAAGTCGCTGCAGCTGACTGGGCTGAGCGGCGAAGTCATCGACGAGGGCTTCGCCACCCCGCTGACGGCGAAGTACACCATCGACAAGGTCGAGGCCGGCTTCGCGATGGCGCCGGACAGCGGCTGGCAGCTGGGCGGCCTGACGGTGGCACTGTCGAACGTGGCGTTGTCGTCCGGCAACGGCGCGCCGCTCGCCACCGTGCGCCGCGTCGAACTGGCGTCGAGCGAGGTGCAGTCGGGCAAGCACGCGGTGAAGCTCGGCAAGGTGTCGGTGAATGGCGTGCAGACGTCGGTCGAGCGCGACCGTGCCGGCAAGATCAACTGGCTGCAGGCCCTGAGCCCGGTCGGCGGCGCGGCCAAGCCGGCGCCGACCAAGTCGGCCGAACCGGGCTGGAAGGTCAGCCCGCCGCCGCTGACGCTCAGCGACAGCCAGGTGAGTTGGCGCGACGCCAGCCTGGCGCGGCCGGTGACGCTGACGCTGCAGGACCTCGGCGGCGAGCTGACCGCGCAGGACAACGGCGGGGTGGCCGGCCGGCTCGCCGGCAAGTTGGGGAGCGGCCAGCTCGGCGTCGACGTGACCCTGCCGGAGAACGGCGACGACCGCTACGTGATCCGCGCCAACGCGCTACCGCTGGTGCCGCTGGCACCGTATCTCGTCAGCGGTACACCGTTGCGGCTGACGAGCGGCACCGCTTCGGCCAACCTCGACGTGAGCCAGGGCAAGAGCGGGATCAGCGCCACCGGCGATGCGCGGATCAACCGGCTGGTGGTGTTCGAGCCGGGCCGCAGCGAGCCGCTGATCGCCTGGCGCGAGATGGCTGCGCTGGGGCTGACCGTCAACGCCGGCAAGACCATCAATGCGAACATCCGCGAGCTGCGCCTGATCGAGCCGCACGCGCGGCTGATCCTCAACCCGCAGCGTCAGCTCAACGTGGTGACCTTGTTCAGCAAGCCGGGACCTCCGGTGAGCAAGGCGGCCCCGGCCGGCCCGACCCCGGTGGTCGACGTGCGCTCGGTGACGGTGAAGAACGGTGAGTTGGACTTCGCCGACCTGTCGATGCAGCCGCAGTTCGGCACCCGCGTGCACAACCTGAAGGGCACGGTGCAGGGGCTGTCGACTCGGCCGGGCCGGCGCGGCACCGTCACGCTCGACGGCGACGTCGACAAGTACGGCGACCTGCGCGTGCGCGGCGTGCTGGCGCCGCTGGCGGTCACCGACGACACCGACATCAGCATGCGCTTCCGCAATATCCAGATGGGCGGCCTTAACCCGTACACCACCACCTTCGCCGGCTGGCAGGTGAAGGACGGTCGGCTGTCGGTCGACCTGCGCTACAAGCTGGTCAACCGTCAGCTGGACGGCCAGAACCAGGTGGTGATCAACACCATCGTGCTCGGCGACGAGGTGCCCAACTATCAGGGCACCCGCCTGCCGTTGAAGCTGGCGGTGGCGTTGCTCGAGGACAGCGACGGCCGCATCGACCTGAACCTGCCGGTGAAGGGCAACCTCGACGATCCTCAGTTCAGCTACGGCCACCTGATCTGGCAGGCGTTCACCAATGTGATCAAGAAGGTCGTCACCGCGCCGTTCCGCGCGCTCGGCGCCTTGTTCGGCAGCGAGGGCTTCGACGCAGTGTACTTCGTGCCTGGCGAGGCGACGGTGCAGCCGCCGGAGCGCGAGAAGCTCGACAAGATCGCCCAGGTGCTCGCCAAGCGGCCGAGAGCCGCGATCGAGATCGCCGGCACCTACGACCCGGACTCCGAGCACAAGGCACTGGCGCGCGCGCGCATCGACAAGGCGATCTTCGCCAAGGCCGGCCGCAAGATCGCGCCGGACGACCCGCTGCCGATCCCTGACATGGAAGACCCGGACATCCAGTCGGCGGTGCGCAGCGTGTTCGGCCAACGTATCGGCTACGCCAAGCTTGCGCTCAGGATGGTCGGCGGCGAGGGCGGCGCGGCGCGCTACCGCGCGCTGCACAAGGAAATGATCGACGCCGAGAAGATCGACGACGCGTCGCTGAAGGCGCTGGCCGATGCGCGCGCCAAGGCGGCACAGGCGGCCTTGATTCAGGCCAACAAGACGCTGGCGCCACGACTGACGCTGGGCGCGCCGCACGCCGACAAGGCCGGCCAGGATGGCGTGCCGCTGGGCCTGAAGATGACCCCCGTCGCGGTACCGACGACGGCTGCCGCCAGCGCCCCGGCGGCGGCCGCACATTGATGGACATCAACAGTGAGAAAAGCCAATATATAGTGTAGCGACCGGCTTTTGATGCGGACATATTGTTGGGGATATCCAATCGATCGTCAGGCCGGCCAAGCCCCGGAAAGGGCCGGCGGCCGGGGATTCTCACCGTCTTTTGACCAGACAAGGAGGCGTGCGTGAAACAGGAAAACATGGCGGCAATGACCGAGCAGGACATCTCGCGGGAGGTGCTGCTGGAGAAATACGCCAAGGGCGGCGAACAGACCGTGTCGGAAGTGCGACAGCGCGTCGCGCGCGCGCTCGCCGCGCTGGAGGCCGACCCGGCTCGCTTCGAGCCCCTGTTTTACGACGCGTTGGAAAACGGCTTCATCCCCGGCGGCCGGATCAACTCGGCGGCCGGCACCGAGCTGCGCGCCACCCTGATCAACTGCTTCGTGCAGCCGGTCGGCGACTCGGTCAGCGAGCCCGAAGGCGGCAAGGTCGGCATCTACGAGGCGCTGCTGCAGGCGGCCGAGACGATGCGCCGCGGCGGCGGCGTCGGCTACAACTTCAGCCGCATCCGCCCGAAGGGCGCGCGGGTCAAGGGCACCGACAGCCGCGCGTCCGGCCCGGTGTCGTATATGCGCGTGTTCGACCGCAGCTGCGAGACGGTCGAGTCGGCCGGCGCGCGTCGCGGCGCGCAGATGGGCGTGCTCAACGTCAGCCACCCGGACGTGGAGGACTTCATCCACGCCAAGGACCAGGGCGACCTGCAGAACTTCAACATCTCGGTCGGCGTGTCCGATGAATTCATGCAGGCGGTGGTCGACGACGCCGACTGGCCGCTGACCCACCATGTCGAGCCGGCGACCGAGGCGTTCGCCGGCAGCTTCCAACGTGACGACGGCCTGTGGGTGTACCGCACCGTGCGCGCCCGCGCGCTGTGGCAGCAGATCATGGCGTCGACCTATGACCACGCCGAGCCGGGCGTGCTGTTCGTCTCCAAGATCAACCGCGACAACAACCTGTCGTACTGCGAGGCGATCGAGTCGACCAACCCGTGCGGCGAGCAGCCGCTGCCCGACTACGGCTGCTGCGACCTCGGTTCGGTCAACCTGACCCGCTTCATCCGCCAGCCGTTCACCGACAAGGCGAGCTTCGACTTCAAGGCCTTCGACAAGGTGGTGCGCGCGTCGATCCGCATGCTCGACAACGTGCTCGACCTGACCGTCTGGCCGCTGAAGGAGCAGGAGAACGAGGCGATGAACAAGCGCCGCGTCGGCCTAGGCTTCACCGGCCTCGGCGACGTGCTGATCATGCTCAAGACCCGCTACGACAGCGAGGCCGGCCGCCGCTTCGCCGCCAAGGTGTCCGAGGCGATGCGCGACTCGTCGTACGACGCGTCGGTCGATCTCGCGATCGAGAAGGGCGCGTTCCCGCTGTTCGACGCAGATAAGTACCTGGCCGAACCGCACTGCGCCAGCCGCCTGCCCGAAGCGATCAAGGCGCGGATCCGCCAGCATGGCATCCGCAACTCGCATCTGTTGTCGATCGCGCCGACCGGCACGATTTCGCTCGCGTTCGCCGACAACGCCAGCAACGGCATCGAGCCGCCGTTCTCGTGGTTCTACACCCGCAAGAAGCGGATGGCCGACGGCTCGCAGCAGGAATACCGCGTCGAGGATCACGCCTACCGGCTGTACCGCCTGCAGGGCGGCGACGTCGACGATCTGCCGGACTACTTCGTGTCGGCGCTGGAGATGAGCGCGCTCGACCACATGCAGATGGTCGCCGCAGTCGCGCCGTACGTCGACACCGCGATCTCCAAGACGGTCAACGTACCGGCCGACTACCCGTTCGAGGACTTCGAGAGCCTGTACCTGGAGGCGTGGAAGGCCGGGCTGAAGGGCATCACCACCTACCGGCCGAACACGGTGCTCGGCTCGGTGCTGTCGGTCGAGCCGGCCGTCGTCGCGCCGCAGGACCTGGCGGCGAGCCAGGCCGACCCGGATAGGCGCATCACGCTGAACACCGCGCCGAGCCCGGCACTGGCCAGCCTGAAGTGGCCGCACCGGCCGAAGCTGAAGGATGGCAACCCGTCGTGGACGTATATGGTCGAGCACGAGAGCGGCGACTTCGCGGTGGTGGTCGGCCACGTCGAAAACGGCCGCACCCACCCGTTCGAGTGCTGGGTGAACGGCAGCGAAGCGACCCGCGGCCTCGGCGCGATCGCCAAGACGCTGTCGATGGACATGCGCTGCCGCGACCGCGCCTGGCTCGCCGCCAAGCTCGACGCGCTGTCGCGCACCGTCGGCGACAAGCACTACCGTATGGAGATCGGCGCGACCACGCTGTTCGCCAGCAGCGCCGCCGCCGCGCTCGGCCAGGTGGTGCGCTACCGGGTCGAGCAGCTGGGGGCCCTTTCGGCCAACGGCGACGACCCGTCGCCGGTGATGGACGCGCTGTTCGCGCGCAAGGAACCGAAGTCCGGCACCGACGGCACGATGAGCTGGTCGGCCGACGTGTCCAACCCGCAGACCGGCGACGACTTCGTGCTGTTCGTGAAGGAGCTGGTGTTGCCGAACGGCCAGCGCCGCCCGTACTCGATCTGGATGGCCGGCAGCTACCCGCGCGAACTCGACGGCCTGTGCAAGATGCTCAGCCTCGACATGCGCGTGATCGACCCGGCGTGGATCGGCATGAAGCTGCGCAAGCTCTTGACCTACGCCGAGCCGCAGGGCGACTTCTTCGCCCGGGTGCCGGGCAGCGACAAGTCGATGAGCTGGCCGTCCACCGTCGCCTATATGGCGCGGCTGGTGATCCACCGCTACGCGATGCTCGGCCTCCTCACCGAGGAGGGCTTCCCGGTCGAGGAAATGGGCGTGATGGTGCCGGAGCAGGGCGACCTGTTCGAGGCGGCCAGCGTCAGCGCGGTCAAGCCGGTCGCCGGCAAGCCGTGCCCGGAATGCGGCCACCACGCGCTGATCAAGAAGGACGGCTGCGAGTTCTGCACCGCCTGCGGCCACGTGGGGGCGTGCGGGTGAGGTTGGCCGAAAGCCGGGCAGGGGGACGGCATAACGCCGGATTCGGCCCCCTAATGCGGGCCTGAAGGACGGTAAAAGCCGGACGATCACCATGGAGCAACGGTGCGAAGGCAAGCAAAAGCCCCGAGATCGCAGGATCTCGGGGCTTCTGCGTGCTGATCTGACGGACTCCCATTCCCCACCCTTTTTCACTAGAGAGAACTCGCGGGTCTTCACGGAGTGGATAGACATGTCTGCTCAGGCCAAAAACAGCCGCCCGTTCGGTCGCGTAACCCCTGAAAGCGACAGCCTTGTCAGTTCCGGGATGCACAACGTCATGGCAGAGCGCCGCGACTATATTGACGTATTCACCGGGCTGTAATCGGTGCCTAGCCATGGCCCTGGAGGGCAACGATGTCTTTCGATTTCGACTTATTCGTGATCGGCGCGGGGTCCGGCGGCGTGCGTGCCGCGCGTTTCGCCGCCGGTTTCGGTGCCCGCGTGGCGGTGGCCGAGAGCCGCTATCTGGGGGGCACCTGCGTCAATGTCGGCTGCGTGCCCAAGAAGCTGCTGGTCTACGGGGCGCATTTCAACGACGACTTCGAGCAGGCCTCCGGTTTCGGCTGGGCGGCCGGTCAGCCGAAGTTTGACTGGCCCACCCTGATCGCCAACAAGAACTGGGAAATTCATCGCCTCAACGGCATCTACCGCAACCTGCTGGTGAATAGCGGCGTGACCCTGCTGGAAGGACACGCCAGGCTCTGCGATGCGCATACCGTGGAGGTCGACGGGCAGCGTTTTCGCGCCGCGCACATCCTGCTGGCCACCGGCAGCTGGCCGCAGGTGCCGGACATCCCGGGCAAGGAACTGGCGATCACCTCCAACGAGGCGTTTTTCCTCAAGGAGCTGCCCCGCCGCGTGCTGGTGGTCGGCGGCGGCTACATCGCCGTCGAATTCGCCTCGATCTTCCATGGACTGGGCGCGCAGACGACCCAGCTGTACCGTCGGGAGCTGTTCCTGCGCGGCTTCGACCGTAGCGTGCGAGAACATCTGCGTGAGGAGCTGCTGAAGAAGGGCCTGGACTTGCAGTTCAACGCCGACATCGCCCGCCTCGACAAGCAGGCTGACGGCAGCCTGGCGGCCACGCTGAAGGATGGCCGCGTGTTGGAAGCCGACTGTGTGTTCTACGCCACCGGGCGCCGGCCCATGCTGGACAAGCTGGGCCTGGAGAACACCGCCGTCGAACTGGATGAGCACGGCTTCATCAAGGTGGATGACGAATACCGCACTACCGAGCCGTCGATCCTCGCCCTCGGCGATGTGATCGGCCGGGTGCAGCTCACCCCGGTGGCGCTGGCCGAAGGCATGGCGGTGGCTCGCCGGCTGTTCCGCCCGGAAGAATACCGTCCGCTGGATTACGCGCTGATTCCCACCGCCGTGTTCAGCCTGCCGAACATCGGCACGGTCGGCCTCTCCGAGGAGGGAGCGCTCAGCGCCGGGCACAGGGTCAAGGTGTTTGAAAGCCGCTTCCGCCCGATGAAGCTGGCCCTGACCGAATCCCAGGAGAAGACCCTGATCAAATTGGTGGTGGACGCCGACACCGACAAGGTGCTCGGCTGTCACATGGTCGGCCCCGATGCGGGGGAGATCCTGCAGGGCATCGCCGTGGCCTTGAAAGCGGGCGCCACCAAGGCGGTGTTCGACGACACCCTCGGTATCCATCCCACCGCGGCGGAAGAGTTCGTCACTTTGAGGGCACCCGTCGACAGGTGAATCTCGGCCCAGTCGGCAAGCTGACCACCGAACCCGGACTCCCCGCCGGCTTCAGGTCGATTCCGAACCGCAGCACGAGGGTTGGTGCCGACGCGTTCAGGGGCACGGTGGGCATGAGCGCTAACGATGCGTTGGCTCTGCTCCGCCAAGTGTCGCCTGTCGATGACAGCGGTCAAGGCAAGGTCGGATTAAACGGGTATCGTTCAATAACGGCGCCTCTGGTGACAATGGCTGTTCGCTCCGGCACTTCCTCCCATACGCCGGGGAGGTCCACTAGCGGTTCGGACAGCACCAGATAGGCATCATCTCCGACCGCCTCGATGCGGGCGTCGTCGGGGTAAAGTTCGCGCAAGTGACGGAAAGAGGTGCTGTGAAACAGCGACCGCGACTGCGTCTCGCTGGAATAACGCACGGCGACGATCTGCTCGCCGTCTGTCGCACAGACGGTCATGTTCAGGGGCTGCGCGACGTTGCGACGCCGGCCGGTCTCCTCGACAACGGCCGCCATCCGTTCCAGCGCTTTCACCGGCTCGTGTTCGAGTCCGAACGTCAGCGCGAGAAAAAACATCACTTCCGAGTCAGTGGAACCTTCGATCGAAGAAAACAGCTCCGGGTCGACGGCGATCATCAAGTCGCGTCTGATGGTGTGATAGTCCCGCACCAGGCCGTTATGAACGAACAGCCAGCGTCCGTAGCGAAACGGATGGCAATTCGTTTCCTGTGCCGGCGTGTCTGTCGCCGCACGAATATGGGCCAGAAACAGCGGCGCTTTGACGGCTCGGGCCGCTTCGCGCAGGTTTCTGTCGCTCCAGGCGGGTTGCACGCTGCGAAACCGAAACGGGATATCCGTCGACGCCCCATACCAACCTATGCCGAAACCGTCGCCGTTGGTTGTCGTGTGTCCCATTCGCGAATGCAGACTCTGATCGATCAGCGAGTGTTCGGCCCGGAACAGGACCGCTTCGAGTTGAATGGGATTTCCCGTGTAAGCAAGCCAACGACACATGATCCGCCTCCTGATATGCGCGCTTTCGCCGGCGTGACAAAGCGGATGCCATGCTCTGCGGGCGTCAGTGCGACCCGCGTATCGCGACACACCGCGATGCGCGGCCTTGATCCCGCTGCCCGCATGCGCACTCACCGCTTGAAACACACGCCGCATCGGGATGGATCTGATGGATCTGCAATCCCGAGCACGTCGACCGCCAGCGAACTGCTCTCCACGAACCCTTGCTGCGCGCAGCGCTGGTGCCAGCGCGACCGGCGAGTCGGTGTGGTAACCGCCACCGTGATCTGCTTTGATTTTCTAGACAGGGTTCAGCGTTAGTCTTCGGCGTAAGCCGGCCCAATCGGATGCCCTCCGAAGGGCCGACTGGCGGGCATAGGCGGCCGCTGCCTGATTGCCCAAGGCCCTGTGAGGTCGACTCTCATTGTAGTCCTGCCGCCACGCCTCGATGAGTTGCCTGGCCTCGGCCAATGAGGCGGACCCGTGCAGGTTCAGGCATTCATCCCGGAACGAGCCATGCTGATTCAGCGTCGACACGGCATGCTCCGCGCCCAGACGATGGCCGGTGACTCCCGCTGAACCGATCCACCACGGTCAGCCGTTGGCCATTTTCTCGTGGCTGAAAAGGGGCCGGGCTGTGTGGAAACCATTTGGGCGCTGTGCTCAGTTGCACATCGTTGAGGTGAAGTAGCCAACATTGCTGTTGAGGCTGCTTACCCGATCCAGAAGGCGTCCAACTTAGCCATTGATCCAGATGCTCCAAGCGGCGTGATTCGAGCATTGGGGCGCGCAAGAGGGTACCCCCTCAGGCCATCATCGCTTCTACCGCTCCTGCAACACCCAGCAGCGCAATCAATCGCTTGAGGTTGTAGGCAAGCACGTGAAGGCTCATCTCCGTACTCACCCGCGCGAGCGTCTTCGTCAAGAAGTGCGTCGACCCCATCCAGGACTTGATCGTGCCGAACGGGTGCTCAACCGTCTGCCGTCGTAGGCGCATCTTGTCAGGTTCACGATCCAGTCGCCGCTGCATCTGATCAAGCACAGCCTCGTGCTCCCAGCGTTTGACACGCCGTTCGGTGCCGGTGGTGCATTGCTCCTTCATAGGACAGGTCTGGCAGACCGAGCACCAGTAGCCGTGCAGCAGCATGCCATGCTCAATGGTTGAGTAGTGCTTGATCAGCCGCTGTCCTGCCGGGCAGCGGAACTCGTCAACGTTGGCCAGGTAGATGAAGTCCTGCTTGCCGAAACGTCCCTCAGCCTTGCTGCCTGAGGTCAGTGGCTTGGGCACGTAGGCGGTAATGCCGGCCTGCTCACAGGCCAGGATCTCTTCGCCCTTGAAGTAACCACGGTCCGCAACGACGGTAAGCTCTTCGATCCCTGTGGCATCGCGCGCTTGCTGCGCCATCGTGAATAGCTGACTACGATCATTGCCAACATTGGTTACCTCGTGCGCGACGATCAGATGGTGCTTGTGGTCGACTGCAGTCTGCACGTTGTAACCAACGAGGCCGGTGCCACGGCCACTGGTGGCCATGGAACGTGCATCCGGATCGGTCAGGGAGACTTGGCCATCCGGCGCGTCACGCAGCCGCGTCTCCATCTCCTTGAGCGCTTGCATCTGCTGCTTCAGGATTTCGATCTTGTCCTTGAGCCGAACTGTCTTGGCTTCAGCCACCTCAGGCTGGGTACGATCGGCGGTGTCCATCGCCGCCAGATAGCGGTCGATGCTTTGCTCGATTTGCTCCATGCGCGCCCGGAGCTTGCCGCTGGTGAAGTTGCGGTCGCGGTTGTTCACCGCCTTGAACTTGCTGCCGTCGATGGCCACGATGGCCTGCGAGAACAGATCGAGCTGGCGACACAGGACCACGAACTGACGACACACGTTGCGGATTGCCGGGCCGTTGTCACGGCGGAAGTCGGCAATGGTCTTGAAGTCCGGCGTCAGGCGGCCGGTGAGCCACATCAGTTCGACGTTGCGCTGGCTCTCGCGTTCCAGCCGCCGGCTGGACTGGAGGCGGTTGAGGTAGCCATAGAGGTAAATCTTTAGCAGCACCGACGGGTGATACGACGGTCGCCCCGTCGCCGCAGGCGCAACCCCTGTGAAGCCAAGGGGGCCCAGCTCGAGCCCTTCGACGAAGACCTCGACGACACGAACCGGATTATCTTCGGCAACGTAGTCATCCAAGCACTCAGGTAGCAAGGTGATCTGCGTTCGATCTTCGCCTTCGATAAAGCGTTTCATGCCGTGGCCCTGCTTACCCCGATGGCATCAGTGTAGTCAGCGATCGCGTTTCCACACAGCCTGGGGCGTAAGCGGCCATTGACGGATGGACACCCGCAGCGAGGGTTATCCTATAAATATTGCGACCGTCGATAAGAAACCGAGCCATGAGCCACAAACACCAGAGTCTCCTGTACACGATTTTCCAGGACCCATTGAGCAGCAACATCCACTGGCGCGAGGTCGAATCGTTGCTGCATCACCTCGGCGCAACGGTCGAACCGACCCAGGGCGCCCGTTTCCGTGTCGTGTTGAATCAACGCGAGTTCTATGTACACCATCCGCACCACAGTAACGTGTGCACCAAACAGGAAATCAAGCACCTCCGAGAGTGTCTCGCCGTCGCTGGAGTGACCCCGTCGAGCTACGACGAGAAGAACGGATGAGGACTCGTCTGCTTGCAAGCAAGGCTCGGCGAGGTTGGCGGCTGAAAGGGGTGTGCGGTGCATCATTCCCGCAACGGTTACAATAAAATGTGAGGTGGGAAGGCATCGCCCTTCGCCAGCAGATTCGCCCCTTCCGTGCGCTCGGTCCCGACGATGCACGTTCCCACGTTCCTTAGCCGAATGGAGGTGTTCCATGGCAACGTACGTGATTCTCAGCCGTTTTTCCCCCGACGCATTCCGAGATCCAAACGACTTCAAACAACTGGCCGCCACCGTGGCGGAAAAGATCAGGAGCGAATGCCCCGAGGTCACTTGGAAGGAAAGTTACGCCACGCTCGGGCGGTTCGATGTGGTCGATATCGTGGAGGCGGGTGACGTCAAGCAGGTCGAGAAAGCGGCCATGCTCATCCGCGCTTACGGGCATTCGACGACCGAAACCCTGCCAGGCACACCATGGAAGGAGTTTCTGGCTACCTTGTAGTAGGCAGTGATCCGTCTTCCACAACACGGTAGCGGCGCTTGAGGGAGGGGGCATGTCGTGCCCCCGCTTGGAGCGCAAGAAGTACGCCGGAGCACCAACCGTGATCGCCTTCCACGGCAGGGCCGGACCCCTACCCCGTATCCTGAGGCGACGCCGGGTGAAACCCGGCGTCCGACCCTTGCCGCCGGCGTATTCCGATCAAAATCGCCGGTGATTCCCGAGCCAAACCCACCCGCCTTTCCAATCGAAATCCGCCACTCGGTACGATACCGCGCGTCGCCAACTGTCTCGGATCGGCCGAATGCCGGGGCGCCTTGGGCGCTAATCCCTCAACCGGCTGCACTATTGTGAATGCATCATCCCCGTGCATCGATTTGACTAGTGAATCCGGTTCCCTTCTTCCATCCGGCGGTGGCGCAGTGGTTCGTCGATACCTTCGCCACCCCCACCGCAGCGCAGGCCCAGGCCTGGCCGCAAATCCAGTCCGGCCGGCATGTGCTGATCGCCGCGCCGACCGGTTCCGGCAAGACGCTGGCGGCCTTCCTCGCGGCGATCGATATGCTGGTGCGGGAGGGGCTGAGCGGCGGGCTGCCGGATGAAACCCAGATCGTCTACGTCTCGCCGCTCAAGGCGCTGTCCAACGACATCCAGCGCAACCTGGAGGCGCCGCTCGCCGGCATCCGCGACGAGTTGAAGGCACTGGGGCTGCCCGATGTGGACATCCGCACGCTGGTGCGCACCGGCGACACGCCGCAGGCGGAACGCGAGCGCATGCGCCGCCGCCCGCCGCACATCGTGGTCACCACGCCGGAGTCGCTCTATGTGCTGCTCGGCTCCGAATCCGGCCGCAAGATGCTGGCGACCACCCGCACCGTGATTGTCGACGAGATCCATGCGCTGGCGCCGAACAAGCGCGGCTCGCACCTTGCGCTGTCGCTCGAACGGCTGGCGGCGCTGACCGGCGACCGGCTGGTGCGGGTCGGCCTGTCGGCGACGCAGAAGCCGATCGCCGAGGTGGCGCGCTTCCTGGTCGGCCCGGACGCCGACTGCACCGTCATCGACACCGGCCATGTGCGCGAGCGCGACCTCGCGCTCGAGGTGCCGGCCTCGCCGCTCGAGGCGGTGATGTCGAACGAGGTGTGGGAACAGAGCTATGGGCGGCTCGCCGAGCTGATCCTGCTTCATCGCACCACGCTGATCTTCGTCAATACGCGTAGGTTGGCCGAACGGGTGACGCGCCACCTGTCCGACCGCCTCGGCGAGACCGAGGTGGCCGCGCACCACGGCAGCCTCGCGAAGGAGGCGCGGCTCAATGCCGAACAGCGGCTCAAGCGCGGCGAACTGCGCGCGCTGGTCGCGACCGCCTCGCTCGAGCTCGGCATCGACATCGGCGACGTCGATCTGGTGTGCCAGCTCGGCTCGCCGCGCTCGATCGCGGCCTTTTTACAAAGAGTAGGCCGCTCCGGCCATGCGGTCAGCGGCACGCCGAAGGGCAGGCTGTTTCCGCTGTCGCGCGATGATTTAGTGGAATGTACGGCGCTGCTCGACAGCGTGCACCGCGGCGAGCTGGATAGACTAACCATCCCGCCTCAGCCGCTCGACGTGCTGGCGCAGCAGATCGTCGCCGAGGTCACCGCGCGCGACTGGGGCGAGGACGAGCTGTATCAACGCCTGCGCCGCGCGTGGCCATACCGCGCGCTGGCGCGCGACGATTTCGCCGCCGTGCTCGCGATGTTGGCCGAAGGCTACAGCACCCGGCGTGGCCGCCACGGTGCGCTGATCCACCACGACACAATCAACAAGCTGCTGCACGGCCGGCGCGGCGCCAGGCTGACCGCGCTCACCAGCGGCGGCACCATCCCGGACAACGCCGACTACCAGGTGGTGCTGGAGCCGGAGAACCAGTTCATCGGCACCGTGAACGAGGACTTCGCGGTCGAGAGCACCGCCGGCGACATCTTCCAGCTCGGCAACAACTCGTACCGCATCCTGCGCATCGAGCGCGGCACGGTGCGGGTCGAAGACGCACACGGCCTGCCGCCCTCGATTCCGTTCTGGTTCGGCGAGGCACCCGGCCGCAGCGACGAGCTGTCGCTATCGGTCGCGCGGCTGCGCGCCGAGATCGCCGCGCGGCTCGAGCAAGATCCGGCCGGGGAGGGCGCGTTGCGCTGGTTGGCCGACGAGATCGGCGTCGCCGAGCCGGCCGCGCGCCAATTGGTCGACTACCTGGCGGCGGCGCATGCGGCGCTCGGCGGCCTGCCGACGCTGGATATCCTGATATTTGAACGCTTCTTCGATGCGATCGGCGGCATGCAATTGGTGATCCATTCGCCGTACGGCAGCCGCATCAACCGCGCGTGGGGGCTCAGCTTGCGCAAGCGCTTCTGTCGCAAGTTCAACTTCGAGCTGCAGGCCGCCGCGACCGAGGACAACATCGTGCTGTCGCTGACCACAGCGCACAGCTTTGATCTCACCGAGGTGCAGAACTATCTCCATTCGGCCAACGCGCGGCTGGTGTTGATCCAGGCGCTGCTCGACGCGCCGATGTTCATCACGCGCTGGCGCTGGGTCGCGTCGGTCGCGCTCGCGCTGCCGCGTTTTCGCAGCGGCAAGAAGGTGCCGCCGCAGCTGATGCGGATGGACGCGGAGGATCTGATCGCGGCGATCTTTCCGGACCAGCTCGCCTGCGCCGAGAACCTGGTCGGCGAGCGCGAGATCCCGGACCACCCGCTGGTTCAGCAGACCCTCACCGATTGCCTGACCGACGCGATGGACATGGCCGGTTTCGAGCGGCTGCTGGCCGGCCTGGAATCGGGCGCTATCCGCGTCGTGACGCGCGACCTGACCGAGCCGTCGCCGCTGGCGCTTGAGGTGTTGACCGCCAAGCCCTACGCCTTCCTCGACGACGCGCCGCTGGAGGAGCGCCGCACCCAGGCGGTGATGAGCCGGCGCTGGCTGGACCCGGAAACCGCCGCCGACCTCGGGCGGCTCGATCCCGCCGCGATCGCGCGGGTCCGCGAGGAAGCCTGGCCGGACGCGGCCAACGCCGACGAGCTGCACGACGCGCTGGTCTGGCTGAGCTTTGTGACCGAGGCGGAAGTCGCGGCGCAGCCGAACTGGGGCGAGTGGCTCTCGGCGCTCGCCAAGCAACGGCGGGTGGCGCGGGTGCAAAACCGGGGCGCGATGCTGTGGATCGCCGTCGAGCGGCTGAGCCAGTTCCGGGCGCTGTGGCCGCAGCTCAAGCCGGTACCCATGATCGCCGCGCCGGAAAACGAGGCGACGCGGGACTGGTCGAGCGAAGCCGCCCTGGTCGAGATCGTACGCGGCCGGCTCGAAGGCCTCGGCCCGGTCACCTTGCAAGCGTGTGCCACGGCGCTCGGCGCTGAAGCGGGCGAAATAGAGTTCGCGCTCGCTGCGCTCGAGAACGAAGGCTTCGCGCTGCGCGGCCGCTTCAGCGACGACGCTCCAGAGGACGAATGGTGCGAACGGCGCCTCTTGGCGCGCATCCATCGCTACACGGTCAAGCAGCTGCGCGAACAGATCGAGCCGGTGGCGGCGCGCGATTTCCTGCGCTTCCTGTTCGACTGGCAACACGCCGCGCCCGATGCACGCATGGAGGGGCCGGACGCGGTGGCGGCGGTGGCCGCCCAGCTCGAAGGCTACGAGGCGCCGGCCGGCGCCTGGGAGACCGAGATCCTGCCCTTGCGCATCCCCGCCTACGAGCCGTCCTGGCTCGATGACCTGTGCCTGGCCGGGCGCCTCTCCTGGGCGCGCCTGACGCCGCGCACCGTTAACCCAGATAAGCCAAGCAAGGGCGCGGGGCCGATTCGCACCACGCCGATCACCCTGTTCGCCCGCCGCAACGCCCAGCTGTGGACGCTGCTCGCGGCCTCGCCAGAGCCGGTGCATCTCAGCGTACGCGCGCAAGCGGTGGCCGACTGCATCCGCCAGCACGGCGCCTCGTTCTTCGACGAACTGGTCGACGGCAGCCGACTGTTGGGCGTCCAGGTCGAAGAGGCGCTGGCCGAACTGGTGGCGGTGGGCTTAGTGAACTCCGACAGCTTCGGCGGCCTGCGCGCGCTCTTGGTGCCGTCCGACCGACGACGGCCCAGCGGCGGCCCCCGCCGACGACACCACCGCACCGCGATGTTCGGCATGGAAGACGCCGGGCGCTGGGCGCTGGCGCGCCGCGCCGGCGCTTCGGCCAACGAGACGGAAGCGCTCGAGCACGTCGCGCGCACGCTGCTGCGCCGCTACGGCGTGGTGTTCTGGCGCCTGCTCGAACGCGAGGCCGACTGGTTGCCGCCGTGGCGCGATCTGCTGCGCGTCTACCGCCGGCTCGAAGCGCGCGGCGAAATCCGCGGTGGCCGCTTCGTCGTCGGCTTTTCCGGCGAACAGTTCGCGCTGCCCGAGGCGGTCGGGCTGCTGCGCGAGGTCCGGCGCAAACCGCACACGGGCGCATGGCTGTCGCTGTCCGGCGCCGACCCGCTGAACCTGGTCGGCATCCTCACCCCGGGGGCTAAGCTCGCGGCGCTCACCGGCAACCGCGTGCTCTACCGCGACGGCCTGCCGATCGCCTTGTTCGCCGCCGGCGAGGTGCGCTTTCTCGAGACGCTGGAAGCGCAGGAGCAATGGAGCGCGCGCAACGCGCTGCTGCGCCGCCACGTGCCGCCGATGCTGGTCGATTTTTCCTGAAGCCTGCGGGCAGCCCGATCGATGTCTCAGGACGTCCTGAAGCGGGCTTTCAACCGCTCCCCGACTCTGGTGGGAGGTGATGTATATTGTTTATGATTGATGAATATTTGGCACTGGGATGCTAGGCAGCACAAGGCTTGGCAGTGACCATTGGGTCAGTAACGCAAAAATACGTCTTTTAGGACTTCTAATTCTATTTGTACGCCATAAAAATGGGGGGATAGTCATGCGATATGTTGCTCTACTTAGCGGCGTTCTTTTGGTCTCGGCATGCGCATCGGTACAGCCACTTGGCAGCAGCTCGGCGGCGCCATTGCAAAATTGCAATGCAAAGGTCTTTAGCTCCTTGGAGGCAGCCAAGGCGAATGGAGATATTGAGGAACTGTGCATGATCACAGGTACCAGTTCCGGCAGCTTCTCCCACACCGTGGCAACTGCAGTGCAAAAACACAAAGACAAAGCTTGTGAATGTGGGGAAAACAACGTTTACATACAGGCGCAGGATGCCGGCACCCTGGGTACAGCCTCTGTAACGCTAATCGGTTTTCGGTACAAAAAAGCCGGACAGTGAGCGTCGAGTTGAGGTGTTCAAATCGCCTTTATCAGCTGTAGTTTTTTAGAAGCGCGTCGAACAATGGGGGTTTCAACAGCCACCCAACAAGGCGTTCAAGCTGACATCTTTGCCGCCCTTCGGGCGTCAAAGCGGCGGCTTAACTTGGGCGTTAGGATTTACCAGCGCTACAGCGGCTTGGAGAAACATGCATGAAATTAGATAAACCTTTCATGAGGGCATCAGCCATCATATTTTGTGTTGGCACTTTTATTTTCCTGGTCGGTGTAACTCAGACAGGTTTGGAGTATTGGGTAACAACTAGATTAATAGGTATTGTGATAGAGCACATTACATTTTCCGATTTTAGTTACCCTACAATCATAGCTGGCTTCTATTTAGCGCTTCCCGGCTTTTTGTTCTCGTTTGCTTATCACAAGACAGTAGAGCCATTATTTAATTGGGTGCGAAATGGATAAACAAACTGCGCTTAATACTTCGTTCAACCTAGACTGGCTAACGCCGGCAGATTAATTCATTCATTATATTCTTGGAGCATTTATGAGCAACGAAGACCCAGTCTCTGAAACGGCAAAGGCTGTTCAAGAGGTCGCTAAGGCGACCGGGAAGGCTATTGACGCCGGCCAGAGGTTCGGCGGCTTCATATCGCGCTACATCGCTGGTTCCATTGAGCAGGGCATGGGAATATTTGAAGACAAACTCAAGTACATGCGATGGGAACGTCAGATTCGGCTGATGCAACGTGCGGAACAGCTCCTTCAGGAAGCTGGCTTGAGTAAGCCAACACGAGCAATTCCACTCAAGTTAGCCATTCCGCTGCTGGAAGCGGCTTCTTTGGAGGACGATGACTACCTACAGGACTTGTGGGCGCGGCTGCTTGTCAATGCAGCAAATGGGAATAGTCACGTGAGCTTGCAAAGAGCGTATATCGCTGTTCTAGAGCAACTCACACCATTCGAGGCGGTGATTCTCCAGAAGATCTATTCGCTCCCGTACGAAAGGACGCGTCATGATGGCGTTGTAGTGGCTAACTTGCCCGACTCAGTCGATATCGGGAAAGACGACGGAAAGGAGGATAGTCTTTCTGAGCCGTCAGAGGATGTAAGGCTTGCTCTTGCGAATCTTGCACGCCTTGGTTGCATTTCAATTCAGAAGTCGTGGGGTGGAGGGGAAATCTTTAAGGAGGTGAATCCAACGCTTCTTGGAAAGAGCTTTGTCGAGGCATGCACGCTTCAGGTCACGTGAACAAATCTAACCTTTCGTTCCAGCTGGCTGCCTACGGCAGCCGCTGAACTCCAACGTTAGGCGGCTTATAGTCATCGATCGAGCGCCAGGACAGAAAGGACGGCAGACCAAGTGAACGCAGCAGAAAAATCCGACAAGGATCTACCAGTGATTCTGTTCCAGAGCCATAAGGCTTGGGACGCTTGGCTGGTCGAGCATTCCGGCTCATCGCTAGGCCTATGGCTAAGGTTGGCCAAGAAATCAGCCAACCTTGTATCCCTTTCCTATCAGGAAGCCATCGACGTCGCGCTATGCCACGGATGGATAGACGGCCAGAAGAAAAGCTTCGACGAAGAATCTTGGTTACAGAAGTTCACACCGCGTGGACCAAAAAGCATCTGGTCCAAGATCAATCGAGAAAAAGCCCTAGCACTGATCGAGCAAGGACGAATGCAACCGTCCGGCCTCGCGGCAATCAGGCAAGCCAAGGAAAATGGGCGTTGGGATACCGCCTATGATTCACACAGCACGGCAACACCGCCAAGCGACTTTCAGGCAGCGCTGGAGCTAAGCCCCAGCGCGAAGGCCTTCTTTGCGACGTTGAATAGCCAAAACCGGTACGCCATTCTATTCAGAATACAAACCGCCAAGAAGGCGGACACCCGCCAAAAACGGATCACTCAGTTCATACTCATGCTTGAGAAGCATGAAAAATTGTACCCGTAGCCATCTTGCATCGCTGCGGGGTAAGAGTCGCTAACAAAACCCGAACGAAGCGGTCCAGCTCGCCGCGCTGCCGCAGACAGTACAAGTAGTACGGCAAGGCAGCGCAACAACGGTGGGAGGGTTTTGTTAGCGACTCTTAGTTCAAGCGTTGGACCGCTGACGATGAAGACAATCCTGTCTTAGAGCCGCTAACAAAACCCTGTGGAGCGATTCCAGCTAGGCGCTCTGCCGCTGACAGTACAGGTAGTACGGCAAGGCAGAGCAACAAAACTGGGAGGGTTTTGTTAGCGGCTCTTACCCTACGCTACGGCCCGTGTGCCTTATCCGACGGAGCTTGCGATGCCTGAGCAACTCACCAAATATCCAGAGGTTACCCTGCAGGTCCTGCGCAGTTCGGGTGCCAAGTGTGCGGAGGGTGCGCCCCAGGTGATACTCACCACCTGCCCCAGCGACCGGTTCTGCAAGTTGCCAGGAGGCGAGATTTGCGTCTACGGGCTGAACGACACAACAAAAATGACGCAGATCACGCCTGCCGAATGGAGGGGTATCTTGATGTCTCGTGAAACAGCACTTCCACACCAACCTTTCATGACCGACGGCCTTCTGATGGGCGGCGCAGGCCTGCTCTTGGGCGTAGCATTTGGCCTAGCCGTGTCGCGCTTCCGGCGCCAACGCCACTGAGTCGGAACGGGGCGTATCACATTACCGGCGAGAGCGCCGCACTTTCACGAGATGAGACATGGCAAAGAAATCGAGCGCTGGAATAGTGTTGTACCGTGTCCGGCAAGGCGAGCTCGAGGTTTTCCTTGTTCACCCGGGCGGGCCCTATTGGGCAAAGAAAGACGACGGCGCGTGGTCCATCCCGAAAGGTGAGTTCGAGCAGGGCGACGATCCATTGGCAACGGCGAAGCGTGAGTTCTTCGAGGAAACTGGCTCACCCATTGCGGCGGAGTTTCGTCCACTCACACCGCTGAAACAGCCCAGTGGCAAAGTGGTTCACGCTTGGGCCGCGGAGGGGGACATCGACGCGACCACGGTGAAGAGCAATTTGTTTTCCATCGAGTGGCCGCCTCGTTCTGGTATCACGCAAGAATTCCCAGAAGTCGATAAAGGCGAATGGTTCACTATCCCTGCTGCGTGGCAGAAGCTGTTGCCGGGGCAGCGTCCGTTTCTGGAAGAGTTGCAAAAGCTTGTAGGCCACACCACGCCGGATTCCAAACTGGCGGCGAATTCTCCTGATGGGCAAAGCTCCGGTACCGGAAAGCCGGAATAGGGAAGCCTAACATTTCATTTAAGCGGGACCACCAAAAGCTGGCGCTTTTGGTCGCCCCTTAACTCAGGCGTTAGACGTTACATATCTGGTTTCTGTGTGCCAGGTCATGGCGCTGCTATGCGCTTCCCTCAGACCCCACCTCACGACGATGCTCTTGCGTTGCACAAAAAACGCCCCTTCATAAAGGGGCGTCAACTCTGCTAAGCGCGCCTAATCGCTGAAGGGCTGGCCCTATAGTTAGCGGGCCGCTTCAGGCATCAGAATTTCGGCACGATATTGTGCTCGGCGCAGATCATGCGCGCTTCGAGCGTCGTCACGAAGGGGTTCTTACTGACTTGCACCAGGATCGAGGCCCCTGAGCTTTCCTTGCGAATCAGGGGGGATGCCCCTTGCATCAGTGCTTCCTTCGGCACGCGATACAAGTCGCCGGAGCCAAGTTCCACGTACGCGCCCGGCTGGTCCACATCCTGCCAACACACCTCGAGCAGGCGTGTTCTGTGTTGCGGTTCGATCGAGACATTGATGGACATAACGTCCTCCTCGGATATCCACACATCAATCTTGCTTGAAAGTTCCTGAACTATTGCCTCGGCCCGCTTCCGCGTGACTCGGTTGAGTCACTAGAAATTCGGTACGATATTGTGTTCACAGCAGATCATGCGCGCCTCGAGCGTCGTGATGAACGGGTTCTTGCTGACTTGCACGAGAACGGACGCCCCGGAGCTTTCCTTGCGAATCAGCGGGGACGCCCCTTGCAATAGCGCTTCCTTCGGAAAACGATACAAATCACCCGATCCAATTTCCACGTACGCGCCTGGTTCAGGAATGTCCTGCCACGCCACTTCCATCAGCCGCGTTCTGTGTTGCGGTTCAGCCGAAACATTTGTCGTTTGCGTTGTCATAACTATCTCCTTCCTTACCTGATCAAAGATCAAACACCAATCCCCTGGGGAACGGGAACGGTATTTTTTGATCCCGGCTCTCAACTGGGACCTAAGTATAGGTACTCCAGTTTGCGATTCAAGGCGAATTGCGTAGCCCCGCAGGCCTCTTAAATCGGCGTGCCGAATGACCGTCAGTAAATACCTTTTACATCATTCAGTTCTTATGGTTTCGTAATTCAGCGGTTTGGTCAAAAAATTAAATTTTGTGGTGCCGCTGGAGAGTGGTTTTAGCTTAGGTCGGTGGGAAAAGTGGTAAGGGCTTCGGTACTGCTGGTAAGTAGTTTTTGGCTTTGGCAGTATGTTTGGGCTGTTTGCTTTTGGCAGGCAGTCGAACCCGTCGTTGAAGGCGCGCCCTTCGGGCGCTGGGACCTGCTGGCGCAGGCCCATTAACTCAGGCGTTAGAAAATACAGGACCTGGCAATAAGTGCCTATTTCACCAGTCTGAAAATTAGCAGTTGAGAGGTTAGTGGGTTGTAGCCTCCGCTTTACTTCATGATTTACGTGTAAATTTGTTTACGTTCTCAAATTTTCCAGAAATTGTTCTTGAATGGGACAAAGAGGGCTTCATCGTAAAACTGCAAGCTCATGGTGCTAATTCTGGTCCTTTCAAAATAAATTTGAAAGTTGCAAAAGAGCAGGTTTTAAAATTTAGGGCCAAACAAGACCTTGCTCAGCGGCCGGTCAGAAGTGTCTACCTTCGTCGGGGTGATTCACACTCCAGGTTTTCCACTTCATCGGCGTTGCTCCTTTGCGGGTGATGGCCGCGGCTTGCGTTGCGACGGAATCGGTGTGAGGGGCCGAGTGGAGGTCAGCCCATCAGCCCTTCCAGCGAGCCGGCCAGCCGGCTGGCCAGTCGGCGACGCCAGCGGGGGGTATGTGGGTTCGAGCAGAGCCGGTCCTCCAGGCTGAAGCTGCCGCGGATCGCGTGGTAACCCAGCCAGCGCAGCGGCTCCGGTTCCCAGTGCCGCAACGCGCTCAGGCTTCCCTCGCGCATGACCCACGGCATCGCCAGCAGGGGGCTGTCCTGTTCCAGGATGAAGGCCGCCAGCGTGCGCCCCATCAGGTTGGCCGCACCCACGCCCTCGCCGCCGTAGCCGCCCGCGATGGCGATGCCGGCGGCGCGGTCGTAGAGCGCATGCGGGGCAAAGCGGCGGGCGACGCCCAGGGTGCCGCCCCAGCGGTGGCTGATCGGTGTGCCCTGCAAGCAGGGAAAGAGCTGGGTCATCAGCGTTTCACGCAAGCGGAATTCGGCGCTGTCCGGGTCGAAACGCCAGCGTACCTTGCCGGCAAAGCTGTAGCCGCCGCGGGCGCCGAAGATCAGCCGCCCGTCGGCGCTGCGCTGGCCGTAGGTCACCATGCGGCTGACGTCGCCGAACGCCGGACGGCGTGCCAGGCCGATCTCCGCCCAGCAGGTGTCGGACAGCGGTTCGGTGGCGATGATCAGGCTCTGGACCGGCAGGAGCTGTCCCTTGAGCGGCGCCAGCAGGTTGGCCGAACCCTCCACCGCCGGTACGATCACCCTGGCCTTCAGCTCGCCGTCGTCCAGCCGCACCGCCCCGGGGGCGAAGTCCCGCGCGCGGGTCTGTTCGTAGACGCGGACGCCCAGCCGCTCTACCGCATCGGCCAGGCCGCGCACCAGCCGCGCCGGGTTGATGGTGGCGCAGTGGGGCGAGTAGATCCCGCCCATGGCCCCGGCCAGCCGCACTTCCCGGTCGAGTTCGGCCTTGTCGAGCCAGCGGAAATCGCCTTCGCCGTGGCCGACGGCATGCAGCTGTTCCAGCCAGCTGCGGGCCAGTTGCTCCTGCTCCGGGTAGCGGGCCGCGCCATACACCACCCCGCCGTGGGCCAGCTCGCAATCGATCCCCTCGCGCTCCAGTACCGAGCGGACCTCGTCGACGATGCCGTACAGCAAGCGGCGGGCGGCGCTGCGCTCCGGTTCGGCCAGGCGGGCCAGCAGACGGTCCTGGTTGGCCAGGCCGCCGACCAGCCAGCCGCCGTTGCGGCCCGAGGCGCCAAAGCCGCAGACCTCGGCTTCGAGTACGGCGATATCCAGTGCCGGACAGGCGCGCTTGAGGTAGTAGGCCGTCCACAGCCCGGTGTAGCCGCCACCGATGATGGCCACGTCGCAGGCGGACGAACCGTGCAGCGCGGGGCGTGGCGTGAGCGGGGCGGGCAGGCGGTCGAACCAGAAGCTCGCGTCGTGGTAGGCGTTCATGCGGCACCTCCTGCGGTGGGTGCGGCGACGCTGGCCTGGCGGTCGGCATCCAGCATCAGGTAGAACTTGCGCACGCTGCCTTCCGAGTGCCATTCACCGTCGAAGCCGGGTTCGATCAGAAACGCCGCGCCCGGGCCGAACTCGGCCTGCGCACCGTCCCGGTCCACCAGGTGGACCCGGCCGCTCAGGATCAGGCAGAACTCGTACTGGTCCAGCTGCTTGATCTTGCGGTAGCTCTCCGAGGCCCATAGTCCGGCCGCGAGACCCGCCGCACTGAACAGCGGGGCGAGGTGCAAGAGCGGATTGCCGGACAGCTGCAGCGCCGGGTCATCGCGATAGCCCTCGTAGTTCACCCGGGGAACGACGACATGCTGGAGGTTCTCCATGATTTTCCTTCCGCAAGCATGGGATAAAAACATGGCGCTACCTTAATGGGCGGCGGAGGGCGCTGTCGTATGCGCGGGACCGTTAGGAATCTCGGCGGGCAAAGTGCTTCTGCGGTGTGGTGCCGGTGACCTGGCGAAACGCCTTGTAAAAGGTGGAGGTGGAATTGAAGCCCACGGCCAGCGCCATGTCGGCGATGCTGGCAGGGCGCTGGCCGGGCGGCATGGCCAGCAGGTGACGGATGCGCAGCTCGTTGATGAAGGCGTAGAAGGTGATGCCCAGCTCGCGGTTGAGGGCAAAGGAGATCTGGTTGCGGGTATAGCCGGTATCCCGGGCCACCTGGGCGAGGTCGAGCTCGCTGTCGAGAAAGGGCTGGCCCGCGGCGAAGTAGTCCTGTACGTCGGCGATCAGGCGTGTCAGGCGCTGGCTCGACAGGCCGATGCGATCCGCCGGTTGCTGGCCCGACAGGCTGACCGGCGCGCAGTACTCGTTGACGGCGATGATCTTGCCCTCGCTCACCCGAATGGCTTCGCTGCCGCGAAAGCTCACCAGCTTGCCGCTGGACGCCAGGCGGACCACGTAGCAGTACTGGATGAACGCGGTATCGCCATCGACGCGGATCCGGTCGGTATGCTGCAGCGACTCGTTGGTGCCGCTGGGCATGCTTTCGGCCAGGTAGGCCGGCAAGTCGGCGTGGCGCAACACCCGTTTTCGGTAGAAGTCGAAGTACTCCACATCCGGGTGGTACAGGGCCATGACACCGTCGATATCCAGGGCTTTCCAGCAAAGGTGGTAGCGCTGAACCGTTTCCAGCGTCTGGCGACTGACCTCGTCCATCTGTTTCCCGGGGGGCGCATGAAATGTCTGTCGATCTTATCACCGGGCTCCCGGCTTTCAAGATCGGCCGTCGCTGGGGAAACGGCCTCGTTGATGCCGAGTGGAGAGATCAGCGTCTCACGCGGCAGGCCGAGCCCGCTGGCTTGCATTGGGCGGTGATGGGCTCCTATCGAGAGCACCTTGCTGAGCGACGCTAGGCGGCGATAGGCTGGCGAGTGCTGGCATCGAGCAAGCCGCCGAGCGCCTCGCCGACCAGGATGATCGCCGGGCTGCCCAAGCCGGCCGAGTGCGCGTCAGTGGCCAGGCGCCCGAGCGTCGTCACCAGCCGCTGCTCTCGAGAAGTGCTCGCCCACTGCACCACCGCGGCCGGGGTGGACGCGGGCAGGGTGCGCCCGAGTCCGGCGGCGACGCTGGCGATCCGGCTCATGCCCATGTAGATCACCAAGGTGGTGCCGGTCGCGGCGAGCGCATCCCAGTCGGGCTCGGAGTCGTCCTGCGCGTGCGCGGTGACGAAGGTGACGCCGCGGCAGTGCTCGCGATGCGTCAGCGACACGCCGAGGCTGGCAGCAGCGGCGAGGCCGGAGCTGATGCCGTTGACGATCTCGACCGTTACGCCGGCTGCCTCGAGGTAGGCGATCTCCTCGCCGGCGCGGCCGAACAGCAGCACCTCGCCGCCCTTCACCCGCACCACCGTCTTGCCCTGCAGCGCGTAGCGGCGCATCAGCCGCTGGATGAACGCCTGCGGCGTCGATTTGCAGCCGCCGCGCTTGCCGACGCCGATCACCCGCGCCTGCGGCGCGAGCGTGACGATCTCGGGGTTGGCCAGGTCGTCGAGCAGCAGCACGTCGGCCGCAGCCAGCGCCTTCACCGCCTTCAGCGTCAGCAGGTCCAGATCGCCCGGACCCGCGCCGAGCAGGATGACTTTGCCTGTTTTCATTGTGTCTCTCCCCATCACGCTGCTTGCGGCACGGTTGCGCACAAGCGTTTCAGTTCCGGTACGCACGAGCCGCAGACGGTGCCGCAGCCGAGCGTGCTCTTGAGTTCGTTTACATCGGCGCCGTGCTCAACAGCGGCGCGGATCTGCGCTTCGCCGACCTGCTTGCAGTTGCAGACGATGCGATCGCGCGGCGCGGCCGCTATTAACTTCGGCGAGAACACCGCCAGCCGCGGGCCCTGCCAAGGATCGCCGGCGAGCAGCTTGTCGAGCAGCGCGTCGGCGCCGGCCGCGTCACCGGCGAACACGAAGCCGGAGAGCGCGTCGTCGTTCCAGCCGACCCGCTTGACCACGCCGCGCCGGGCGTCGCGGTATTCGAGCACGTCCGGCCCCGGCTGCAGGTCGAGCGCGGCGAACAGGCGTGCTAGCCAGCCTTCCGGCGCCGTCTTGCACGCGGCGCGCAGCACCAGCGTGTTTTCCCCCTGCAGGCTGATCGCGGCGTAGTCGCAGTCGGCGAGCAAGGGCTGCACCGCCGCGTGCAGCGCGAGCAGGTCGGCCGAACGGCAGGCGGCGAGGGCGCGCCACGGCAGCTCGGCGCGTTCGACGCGCACCGCCGCGTGCTTCAGTTCCGGCTGGTGTGAGCGGCCGTCGGTCTTGGAGGTGCTCGCCGCGTTGATGCCGCCCGAGTTGAGGAACTGGCCGCTCCAGTGCATCGCGGCGAATACGCTACCGCTTTGGACCTCGTCCGATACCGCCAGCGGCAGCACCAGGCCGCCACGCTTGCTCGTCACGCGCACCAACTCGCCGGCTTTCAGGCCGCGCCGTTCGGTGTCGTTCGGGTGCATCGTCAGCGATGGTTCCGGCGTATGAGAAAACAGCTGCGGCACGCGGCCGGTGCGGCTCATGCCGTGCCACTGGTCGCGCAGCCGGCCGGTCAGCAGATGGAACGGGTAGTGCGCGTTGGTCGGCTCGGCGACCGGCTTATACGGCGTCGCGTGAAAGCGCGCCCGGCCGTCTTGTGTCGCGAATACACCGTCGACGTAGCGGCGAGCCTGGCCGGTGTTCGCCCCGGCCGGTAGCGGCCATTGCTGCGGGCCGTCTGCGTCGAGCCGAGCGTAGTCGAGGCCACCGATGTCGAGGTCGCGGCCGATGGTCAGCCCAGCGTGCTCGTCGAACAGCTCGGCCGGGCTCTGGTACGGGAACAGCGAGGCGGATTCGGGGGAGAGCCTCTCCTCGATGCGGCGCGCGATCTCGGTGGCGATCCACCAGTCCGGCTTCGCCTCGCCGGGCGCGGCGACGGCGGCGCGCACCCGCGAGATGCGCCGCTCGGAATTGGTCACCGTGCCGCTCTTCTCGCCCCAGGTAGAAGCCGGCAATAGCACGTCGGCGAACGGCACGGTGTCGGTGTTGGTGTACGCCTCCTGCACGACGACGAACTCGGCGGTCTGCAACGCCTCGGCGACCTTGCCTAGGTCGGGCAGCGAGTGCGCCGGGTTGGTGCAGGCGATCCAGACCGCCTTGATCCGGCCGTCGCGCAGCGCATCGAACATCGCCACAGCAGGCAGGCCCGTTTCGGCCGACAGCCGCTCTACCGGCACGCCCCAGGCTTCGGCGACCTCGCTGCGGTGCGCTGCATTGCCGATGTCGCGGTGCGCGGCGAGCATCGTCGCCATACCACCGACCTCGCGGCCGCCCATCGCGTTCGGCTGGCCGGTCAGTGAGAACGGTCCGGCGCCGGGCTTACCGATCTGGCGGGTCGCCAGGTGCAGATTGATCAGCGCCAGATTCTTGTCGGTGCCGCGGCTCGACTGGTTAAGGCCCATGCAATAGAGAGACAGGCTGGCCCCGCCTTTGTTGGCACCACCGCGGCCGAACCATTCGGCGGCGGTGATCAGGTCGGCCTCGAGGATGCCGCACAGCTCGGCCGCCATCTTCGGCGTGTAGTCGCGCACCAGCGCCTTCAGTTCGGCGAAACCGTCGGTATGCGCCGCGATGTAGTCCGGGTCGATCAGCCCCTCCCAGATCAGGTGGTGCAGCATGCCGTTGAACAGCGCCACGTCGGTGCCGGGCTGGATCTGCAGGTGCAGGTCGGCCATCGCCGCGGTGTCGGTGCGGCGCGGGTCGATGACGATCCACTTGACCGCCGGGTTGGCCGAACGGGCGGCCTCGAGGCGGCGGAACAGCACCGGGTGCGCGTACGCCATATTGCTGCCGGCGAACAGCACGCAGTCGGCGAGCTCCAGGTCCTCGTAGCAGTTTGGCGGGCCGTCGGCGCCGAGCGCCAGCTTGTACGCGGTCACCGCGCTCGACATGCACAGCCGCGAGTTGGTGTCGATGTTGTTGGTGCCGATCAGCCCCTTCGCGAGCTTGTTGAACACGTAGTAGTCCTCGGTCAACAGCTGACCCGACACGTAGAACGCCACCGCATCCGGGCCGTGGCGGCGGACGATGTCGGCGAAGCGCTCGGCGACCGTGTCGAGCGCGGCGTCCCAGTCGACGCGGCGCCGTTCCGCGTCGCGGGTCAGCCGCATCTCGGGGTAGAGCGCGCGGCCGGTTAGGCTCGCGGCGGTCGCCGGCAGGTTCATGCCCTTGGTGCACAGCCGGCCGTGATTGGCCGGGTGGTCCGGGTCGCCCGCTATGCCGGTGATGCGGCCGTTCTCACTTTCAATGAGCACGCCGCAACCTACGCCGCAGTAGCAACACGTGGACTTGGTGACGGTTTTGCTCATGGTCCGACCCTCAGCTCAAGGCGAGAAACACGTCGCCGTTCTCTACACGGACAGGGAACCGCCTCGCACAGCCGACGTCCGGCGCCTTCGCCTCGCCGCTCGTAAGGTCGATGTTCCAGCTGTGCAGCGGGCAGGTCACCGTCTCGCCGTGGACGATGCCCTGGCTCAAGGGACCCGCCTTGTGCGGGCAGCGGTCGAGCAGCGCGAACACCGTGTCGGCGGCGGTGCGGAACACCGCGATATTGCCGGCGTCGCGTTCGATCAAGCGGCTGCCGAGCATCGGGATGTCGTCGACCGCGCAGACGCGCAGCCAGGGTTTTTCTACGGGCATATTCATCATGTTTCTCCTTCTAGCCGGCTCAGAGTCTGTCGCGAGCGGCCCTCAGCGGGGTGAAGAGCAGCGCAGAAACCGGAATGGACTTGATGTCCATGAGGATTTCGAGCAGCGCATGAGCCCCGATCAGGGCTGCGCAGCAAGACTCTGAACCGGCGCTCATGCGATGACCTTGATCGGGATAAATTCATTCTTCTGCGCGCCGGCGATGCGCGCCGCCCACGGGTCGGGCAGGCCTTCGAGCGAGTACAGCAGTCGCTCGTACAGCGCCTGGCGGTTGGCCGCGTCGTCGACGACCTTCGCCTTGATGTAGTCGAGGCCGACGCGGGCGATGTAGTGGACGGTGCGGTCGAGGTAGTACGCCTCTTCGCGGTACAGCTGCAGGAACGCGCCGCTGCATTCCTTCACCTCGTCGGCGGTCTTCACCTTGCAGAGGAACTGCGCGACCTCGGTCTTGATGCCGCCGTTGCCGCCGACGTACAGCTCCCAGCCGCTGTCGACCGCGATCACGCCGACGTCCTTGATGCCGGCCTCGGCGCAGTTGCGCGGGCAGCCGGACACGGCGAGCTTCACCTTGTGGGGCGACCACATGTTCGCCAGCATGGTCTCGAGGTCGATGCCCATCTGCGTGCTGTTCTGCGTGCCGAAGCGGCAGAACTCGCTGCCGACGCAGGTCTTCACCGTGCGGATCGACTTGCCGTAGGCGTGGCCCGACTGCATGCCCAGATCCTTCCAGACGTCGACCAGGTCCTCCTTCTTCACCCCGAGCAGGTCGATGCGCTGGCCGCCGGTGACCTTGACCATCGGCACGTGGTACTTGTCGGCGACGTCGGCGATGCGGCGCAGCTCGGCCGAGTTGGTGACGCCGCCCTTCATCTGCGGGATCACCGAGAAGGTGCCGTCCTTCTGGATGTTGGCGTGCACGCGCTCGTTGACGAAGCGGCTCTGCGGGTCGTCGACCGCCTCGTGCGGCCAGGTCGACAGCAGGTAGTAGTTCACCGCCGGCCTACAGGTCGCACAGCCGTTCGGCGTGCGCCATTCGAGGAAGTCGTAGACCGCCTTGTGGGTCAGCAGGTGGTGCTCGCGGATCGCGCGGCGCAGCTCGGCGTGCGTGTGGTCGGTACAGCCGCACACCGCCTTGGTCTTCGGCGTCTCCTGGAAGCTCGAGCCCACCGTGCTCATCAGGATCTGCTCGACGAGGCCGGTGCACGAGCCACACGAGCTCGCCGCCTTGGTGTGCTTCTTCACGTCGTCGACGGTGAACAGGCCCTTGTCCTTGATCGCCTTGACGATCGCGCCCTTGCACACGCCGTTGCAGCCGCACACCTCGTCGCTGTCCTGCATCGCCGCGGCACGGCTCTGGCCTTGCACGCCGGCGTCGCCGATCGCCGATTCGCCGAACATCAGCGTGTCGCGCAGGTCGGCGATCGTGCGGCCCTCGCGCAGCAGCTTGAAGTACCAGGCGCCGTCGGCGGTGTCGCCGTACAGGCAGGCGCCGACCAGCTTGTCGTCCTTGATCACCAGCTTCTTGTAGACGCCGCCGGCCGGGTCGGACAGCACGATGTCCTCGGTGCCGTCGCCGCCGATGAAGTCGCCGGCGGAGAACAGGTCGATGCCGGTGACCTTGAGTTTGGTCGACAGCACCGAGCCCTTGTACTGGCCGATGCCCAGCTGCGCCAGGTGATTGGCGCAGACCTTGGCCTGCTCGAACAGCGGGGCGACCAGGCCGTAGGCGACGCCGCGGTGGCTGACGCACTCGCCGACCGCGTAGATGCGCGGGTCGAACGACTGCAGCGCGTCGCTGACGACGATGCCGCGGTTGCAGTAGAGGCCGGCCGATTCGGCCAACGTGCTGTTCGGGCGGATGCCGACCGCCATCACCACCAGGTCCGCCTTCACCTCGCCGCCGTCCTTGAAGCGCACCGCGGTGACGGCGTCGTCGCCGACGAGCTCGGCGGTCTGCTTGCCGAGCAGGAAGGCGAGGCCGCGTTCCTCCAGCGACTTCTGCAGCAGCCGGCCGGCGGTCTCGTCGAGCTGGCGCTCGAGCAGCCAGTCGCCCAGGTGCACGACGGTCACGTCCATGCCGCGCAGCTTCAGGCCGTTGGCCGCTTCCAGCCCCAACAGGCCGCCGCCGATCACCACCGCGCTTTTCTTGGTCTTGGCGGCGTCGATCATCGCCTCGGTGTCGTAGATGTCGCGGTAGCTGATCACGCCCGCGAGGTCCTTGCCCGGCACCGGCAGGATGAACGGCGTCGAGCCGGTCGCGAGCAGCAGCCGGTCGTACGGTTCTGTTATGCCTTCTGGAGTCCCGTCGTCGGCGATCACCACGCGGCGCACGCGGTCGATCTGCGTCACCGCCTTTCCGAGGTGCAGGCGGATGCCGTTGTCGGAATACCACGAGAGCGGGTTGAGGACGATGTCCTCGAACTCCTGCTCGCCCGCCAGCACCGGCGAGAGCAGGATGCGGTTGTAGTTCGGGTGCGGCTCTGCGCCGAACACGGTGATCTCGTACAGCTCCGGCGCCAGCGCCAGCAGTTCCTCGACGGTGCGGATGCCGGCCATGCCGTTGCCGACCACCACCAGTTTGAGCTTCTTCATCTCAAGACCTCTTCATTAACCTTGTGAATCGTCGCGAGCAGGCGAGAGGCAAGGAACCCGCACCGCAGAGACCGGAATGGACATGGAGTCCATGAGGATCTCGAGGAGCGCGTGACGCCGCATATCGCCTGCGCAGCAGATTCAGACTCGTGCTGCCGCGGCGGACCAGCTGCTGCGCCACCGCTGCTTCACCCCGGCGAGGCTCGCCCAGCCCAAGGCGGCCAGGCAGGCGAACAGCCACAGGCCGCTCGCGTAGCCGCCGGTCGCCTGCTTGATCGCTCCGAGGCTCGCCGCCAGCGCGAAGCCGCCGACGCCGCCGGCCATGCCGATCAGGCCGGTCATCACGCCGATCTCCTGGCCGAAGCGTTGCGGCACCAGCTGGAACACCGCGCCGTTGCCGGCGCCGAGGCAGAGCATCGCCAGGATGAACAGCGTCACCGCGCCGCTTGCGCCGCCGAGGCCGAAGCCGGCCGCGGCGATCAGGCAGGCGGTCGCGGCGTAGACGGCGAGCAGCGAGCGAGTGCCGCCGATCCGGTCGGCGAGCACGCCGCCGAGCGGGCGCATTACCGAACCGGCGAACACGCAGGCGGCGGTGTAGAGGCCGGCGGTCTTGGCGTCGAAGCCGAACTGGTCGTGGAAGTAGCCGGGCAGGGAACTGGCGAAGCCCGAGAAGCCGCCGAAGGTGATCGCGTAGAAGAACATGAACAGCCAGGCGTCCTTCGCGCCGAGCACCGCCGCGTAGTCGGCCAGGCGCTTCTTCGGCGCGGCGCCCGGCGCGTCCTGCGCGGCCTTCGCGTAGATCAGCAGCGTGAGCACGAGCGGAATGCACGCGAGGCCGAACACGTTCTGCCAGCCGAACGCCATGGCGAGAGCCGGCGCGAACAAGGCGGCGAGCACGGTGCCCGAGTTGCCGGCGCCAGCGATGCCCATCGCGGTGCCCTGGTGCTGCGGCGGGTACCAGCGCGACGCCAGCGGCAGCGCGACCGCGAACGACGCGCCGGCCACGCCGAGGAAGGCGCCGAGCGCCAGGGCGCCGGCGAGGCTGGTGAAGCCGACCCGCCACGCGGTCAAGAGTGCGGCGATCACGATAACCTGGCCGATCAGCCCGGCGCGCTTGGCGCCGATGCGGTCGACCAGCACGCCCATCGCCAGGCGCAGCAGCGCGCCGGCCAGGATGGGCGTGGCGACCATCAGGCCGCGCTCTTGGGTGCTCAAGCCTAGGTCGCCGGCGATCTGCACCTGCAACGGCCCGAGCAGGTACCAGACCATGAAGCTGAGATCGAAATAGAGAAAGGCCGAAAACAGCGTGGGCTTGTGTCCTGCCTGCCAGAACGAACGGTCCATCTTGCATCTCCTGGTTGCCGCAACCTGGGCGGTGTAGGGCGTGCTCGGCCCAAAATAAAACGGCGTCCGCTCGCGCTTTTAGTCGCACGAGGGGACGCCGTTGTCCTTGCGGGCGAAGGCCGCCGTTGGCCTCCACCCTGTATTTCGTCTGGCCGGCACGCCGTTGCGCCGGTCACTGATTGTTTAGCAAGGGCTGTGCCAGGGCGGATATCGACGCGAAAGCGCCTTCTCACGGTGAGTGGTTGATGCTGAGGCCGGGTTTTTCGCACCGCATCGGTGCGATTTTGCTGCGTACGCACAAGCATTGTGCGTCGCAACACGAACCGGGCAGCGCTAGGCCGGCACCTTCGCGCGGATCGCGAAGCGCTCCGCGTAGCCCTCCGGATCGCGGCCGTCCCAGGCCACGCCGTCGATCAGCACGCTCGTGCGGTACTCGCTCGCCGGCACCGCGACGCCGAGCGCCTCCGCCACCTCGCGGTACAGCACGGTCTGGTTGATCGCGGCGGCGACGGCCGGCAGGTCGGCCGAATCGTCGAGCAGCCCCCAGCGCCGGTACTGGCTCAGGAACCACAGGCCGTCCGACAGGTACGGGTAGTTGACCTCGCCGTCGCCGAAGAAGCGGATCGACGGCCTGTCGTCGCCGAGCAGGCGCGGCAGGATCAGCGCCCGGGCGCGGCCGATGCAGGCCGGGCCGGCCAGCCAGCCGGCCGCGTCAAAGCGGTGCTCGGCGTCGTCGAGCCAGCGGCACGCCTCGAGCAGCGTCATCGTCAGCGCCCGCGCGGCGTTCGGATGGCGGGTGACGAAGTCGCGCCGGCAGGCGAGCACCTTCTCCGGGTGCTCGGGCCAGATCTCGCCGCTGCGGATCACCGTTCGGCCAACCCCGTCGGCCTCGGCGACCGCGTTCCAAGGCTCGCCGGCGCAGAAGCCGTCGAGCACGCCCGACGCCAGCGCGTCGCTCATCTGCGGCGGCGGAATCACCACGCTCTTCACCTCGGCGAGCGGATCGATGCCCTGCGCCGCCAGCCAGTAGTACAGCCACATCGCGTGTGTGCCGGTCGGAAAGGTCTGCGCGAACACCGGCCGGCGCGGCTCGGCGGCCAACAGCTCGCGCAGCGGGCGACCGGCGTCGAGTTCCGCCGCGAGCCGGGTGGACAGCGTGATCGCCTGGCCGTTGCGGTTGAGCGTCATCAGCAGCGCCATCGGGGCCTTGGGGCCGCCGAGGCCGAGCTCGACCCCGTAGACGAGGCCGTACAGCGCGTGCGCCGCGTCGAGCTCGCCCGAGAGCAGCTTGTCGCGCACCGCCGCCCACGATGGCTGGCGATAAAGCTCGATCGTGATGCCGTGGCGGCGACCGAGGTCGAGCTGCTTGGCGACGACCAGCGGCGCGCAGTCGGTCAGGGACACGAAGCCGAGCCTGAGGGTGGTTTTTTCCGGCGCATCCGAGCCGGTGATCCGGTCGCCGGGCTGGTGGGTGAACAGGTGCGACATAAGATTCTTTCCTCGTACTCAGCCGAGCAGGTTCGCCATCGCGATCAACTGCCGTGCCACCTCGGCGATCCGTTCGCCCTGTCGCATCGCCTGGCTGCGCAGTGCCTCGTAGGCCTCGGCCTCGGTGAGGCCGCGTTTGTTCATCAGGATGCCCTTGGCGCGGTCGATCAGCTTGCGGTCGGCGAGCCGCTGCTCAGCGTCGGCCAGCCGCTTCTTCAGGCGCGCCTCTTCCTCGAAACGCGCTAGCGCCACGTCGATGATCGGCGCGAGCCTCTCCGCCGTCACATGATCGACGACGTAGGCGGTTACGCCGGCGCCGACCGCATCGCGGATCGCCTGCGGCTCGCTGCGCTCGGCGAACATCACCACCGGCCGCGGCGCGGCCTGGCCCATCACCGCGAGCTGCTCGAGCGTATCGCGCGATGGCGACTCAGTATCGATGATCACCACGTCTGGGCTCAGCTCTTCGACCGCACGCAGCAGCGCGGCGGCGCCGTCGACCTCGGCGACCACCGAATAGCCGGCGCACGACAAGGCCTCGCGCAGTTCGCCGATGGGCTTGTCGGTATCGTTGACGAGAAGGATGCGTAGCATGGGCCGAACCAGGTTAAGAGTCGCTGACCCCTCTCGTGCCGTCGCTAGGATGGCAAGGGGGCGCCTCTTAATTCAAGCAAGTTGCGTGCCGGTCGGCCGTGCTGATTCGCTTCGCCGCCTCAAAAACAGGCTGGATATCCGCCGGGATCTGGGCTTTGTTTATCACATCGACGATGCTAGCCGCGGCGAGGCGCCCCTATGGGACTGACTGGCCCTGCTGGGAATCTCTAAAAACCTGCTGCGTAGCACGGATGCTTCGTTGGGCGGTGCTCGAAATCCTCATGGACATTGAGTCCATTCCGGTTTCTGCGCTCCGTCCGCCTCGCCTGCGTGCCGCTCGCGTCGGTTTTTAGAGGCTCCCTGCTGCGTCTGGGAGCGGATGAATGCCGGCCCCGGCCTGGGGGCGGCGGATCATGGATTATTCGGTCGGGGCCAGTGTCGGTCTGGACCGAGTTGTCATACCTGATGAGGAATGCACGATGAATCATCGCAAACTTGGCAAGACCGGCCTGGACGTTGCGCCGCTGGCTTTCGGCGGAAATGTGTTTGGCTGGACGCTGGACGAAACCGCGTCGTTCCGTCTTCTGGACGAGATGGCCGAGAAGGGGCTCAACTTCATCGACACCGCCGACGTCTACTCCAGCTGGGTCCCCGGCAACCGTGGCGGCGAATCCGAGACGATACTCGGGCGCTGGTTCAAGAAGGGCGGCAAGCGCAAGCAGGTCATCCTGGCGACCAAGGTCGGCTCCGAGATGGGGCCCAATCAGAAAGGCTTGTCGAAGGCCTACATCATGAAAGCCGTCGAGGCGTCGTTGCGTCGCTTGCAGACCGATTACATCGATCTGTACCAGGCCCATGTGGACGACGCCGACACGCCGCTGGAAGAGAGCCTGTCCGCCTTCGATCGCTTGATCCGGGACGGCAAGGTCCGCGCCATCGGCGCGTCGAATTACAGCGCCGACCGGCTGAGCGAGGCGTTGGCGATCAGCGAGGCCAACGCGCTGGCAAGCTACGCCACCCTCCAGCCGCTGTACAACCTGTACGACCGTGCCGAGTTTGAAACGGATCTGGCGCAGACCTGCCAGGAAAAAGGCATCGCGGTGATCAGCTACTTCTCCCTGGCCAGTGGCTTCCTGACCGGCAAGTACCGCTCTTCGGCCGACCTTGCCGGCAGCGCCCGCGCCGGCATGGTCGGCAGGTATCTGGATGAGCGTGGCCTGCGTATCCTGGGCGCCCTCGACAACGTGGCGCACGCGATCAGCAGCACGCCGGCCAGTGTCGCGCTGGCCTGGCTGATGAACCGCCCGGGGGTGACCGCGCCGATCGCCAGCGCCACATCGGTCCCGCAGTTGAAAGCGTTGATCTCGGCCACCGAGCTTAGGCTGTCCCAAGCGGATATGGACTATCTGACCGAAGCGAGCGCCTGACCGAACGGTAGGCGAGGGCGGCGGGGTCCTGCCGCCCTCATCGAAACCCGAGCATTGCCCATCTGCCCTTGTCGTCATTCCCCGTTCCCCAGCTTCCTTCTGGCCATGGCCGGTTAACGCCATGCCGTACCCCCTGTCTTGCCGCACGCTCGGGGCAGGGTGGACCTTGCCATTTTCAAGGCGGTTTTACTGCCTGGTGGCATGCCATTCATCGCCGAATGCCGCCGCCGGTACCGGGCAGTGAGGCGTCATCGACGCAGCCGGAAGACAAATCAAAAACACGATCCCTATAACGAATGAAGTTGCCCGTGACACACCTACAGTCACGGCGCGCGCCGCGTGATCGGGCCGCGCCGTCAAGGAGTCACTATGTCCACTCATGGTCGAGACGACGCCCGCGTGACAGGGCAGTCGCCCTCGCTGCCGGAGCGCCGCCGCTGGTTGATCGCCACCGGGCTGGCCGCCGGCACGCTGGCGCTGTCGGGCAGATGGGTGCGTACCGCGCTGGCGCAGAGCGCCGCCGGCGCCGATGCCGCGCAGAGCGCCAACTTCCTGGCGCTGTCCCACTTCTTGACCGGCAAGGCCCGGCTCGACCCGCGCGTCGGCGGACGGCTGTACGCGGCGCTGTCGGCCGAAGATCACCGCTTTGCCGAGCAGATGGCGTCGCTGGCCGCCTTCGCCAGGGACCGCGGCTTCACCGACGTGGAAGCGCTGACCGCGGTGCTGGACGCGCAGGGTGTCGAGCAGGCCAAGCTGCTGCGCCGCATCGTGACCGCCTGGTATACCGGCGTGGTCGGTGACGGCCCGAACGCCCGGGGGGTGATCGCCTACGCCGACGCGCTGATGTTCCGGCCGGTCGGTGACGTGCTGATGCCGCCCAGCTATTGCCAAGCCGCGCCCAATTACTGGGTCGCCAAACCACCGATGGCCTGAGGTCTCCCATGAGCGAAAACCTGTCTGCCGACGTCGTCGTCATCGGTTCCGGCGTGGCCGGCGCGCTGGTTGCCCACCAGTTGGCTACGGCCGGCGCCTCGGTGCTGATGCTCGAGGCCGGCCCGCGCCTGGAACGCGGCCGCATCGTCGAAAACTTCCGCAACCAGGCGGACAAGGACGACTTCCAGCGCCCGTACCCGGCGGCCAGGCACGCGCCGCATCCGGAATACGCGCCGGACAACCACTACCTGATCCTGAAGGGGCCGGACGCCAAGTCCTACTCCTCGCAATACCTGCGCGTGGTCGGCGGCACCACCTGGCACTGGGCCGCGTCGGCCTGGCGCTACCTGCCGAGCGACTTCACGATGAAGACGAGCTACGGGGTCGGCCGCGACTGGGGGATCGGCTACGACGAGCTGGAGCCCTGGTACTACCGCGCCGAAGTCGAGCTCGGCGTGTCCGGCCCGAACGACGGCACCGACCTCGGTTCGCCGCGCAAGCAACCGTATCCGATGGACCAGCTGCTGCTCTCGTACAACGACCGGCGCTTCTACGACGTGCTCAACGCCAACGGCTTCAAGCTGGTGTCCGAGCCGGTGGCCCGTAACAGTCGCCCCTACGACCGGCGGCCGACCTGTTGCGGCAACAACAACTGCATGCCGATCTGCCCGATCGCCGCGATGTACAGCGGCATCATCCACGTCGACAAGGCCGAACGCGCCGGCGCCAGGCTGCTGAGCAATGCGGTGGTGTACCGGCTCGAGGTGGACGCGCAGGACCGCATCGTTGCCGCCCACTACAAGGAGGCGGACGGCAACTCGCACCGGGTGACCGGCCAGTATTTCGTGCTGGCCGCCAACGCGCTCGAATCGGTGAAGATCCTGTTGATGTCGGTCACCGACAAGTGGAAGAACGGTCTCGCGAATAGCTCCGACCAGGTCGGCCGAAACCTGATGGACCATCCGGGCACCGGCGTCACCTTCCTCGCCGACGAGCCGCTCTGGCCGGGCCGCGGCCCGATGGAGATGACCTCGATCGTCGACCACCGCGACGGCGAGTTCCGCCGCGAGTGGGCGTCGAAGAAGCTGCACCTCAACAACCAGGTGCAGACCCGTCACGCCACGCTGAGGGCGCTGGCGATGGGCCTGACCGGCAAGGGGCTGGAAGGGGAAATCCGCTACCGCAGCGCGCACACGGTCAACATCAACAGCTTCCACGACATCCTGCCCGACCCGGACAACCGCATGCGCCTGTCCGACCAGAAGGACGCGCTGGGCCTGCCCCAGCCTGAGATCACCTACAAGATCGGCGACTACACCAAGAAGAGCGCGGCGCACACCCGCGAAGCCTACGCCAAGATCGCGGAGCTGTTCGGCTGCCGGGAGATCGAGTTCAGCGACGAATTCGCGCCGAACAACCACCTGATGGGCTCGCTGATCATGGGCACCGACCCGCGCGACTCGGTGGTGGACGGCCAGTGCCGTGCGCACGACCACGCCAACCTGTATATGGCGACCAGCGGCGTGATGGCGTCGGCCGGCAGCGTCAACTGCACGCTGACCATCGCCGCGCTGTCGCTACGCATCGCCGACACCCTGAAACGCGTCTTGGGCAAGGCGTCCTGAGCCTAGCGGAGACCCAGACGCCATGAATCCTGCCTACCTGTTCAGCCGCGTTCGCGCGCTCGCCCTAGTGGCGCTGCTGTGCGCCGGCGCCGCCCACGCCCAAGACGCCGGTGCCGATCAGATCAAGCGCGGCGAGTACCTCGCCCGCGCCGCCGACTGCGCCGCCTGCCACACCGCGCCGGGCGGCAAGCCGTTTGTCGGCGGCTACGCCATCGAGTCGCCGCTGGGCGCCATCTACTCGACCAATATCACCCCGTCGAAGAACGGCGGCATCGGCGGCTACACCGAAGAGGAGTTCGACCGCGCGTTGCGTCATGGCATCCGTGCCGACGGCGCGCACCTGTATCCGGCGATGCCGTATACCGCCTACGTCAAGCTGGTGCCGGACGACGTGAAGGCGCTGTATAGCTACTTCATGCAGGCGGTGGTGCCGGTGGATGGCGCGGCCAGGGCGACGAAGCTGCCGTTCCCGTTCAACGTGCGTCTGGCGATGGGCGGCTGGAACCTGTTGTTCTTCGACAAGGCGCCGTTCCAGCCCGACCCGGGCAAGAGCGTCGAGTGGAACCGCGGCGCGTATCTTGCCGAGGCGCTCGAGCACTGCTCGTCCTGCCACACGCCGCGCAACGCGCTGATGGCCGAGAAAAGCGGCCAGGCCTACGCCGGCGGCGCGCTCGGGGCCTGGTACGCGCCGAACATCACCTCCGACCCGGTCAGTGGCCTGGGCGGCTGGAGCGAGGCGGAAATCATCCAATACCTGAAGACCGGCCGGGCGGTCGGCAAGGCGCAGGCGGCCGGGTCGATGGCCGAGGCGGTCGAGCACAGCCTGCAGCACCTGAGCGATGCCGACCTGAAAGCGATCGCGGTGTACGTGAAGGACATCCCGGCGATCCGCGACCCGGGCGACCAGCGGCCGGGCCACGCCTTCGGTTCGGCCAACAGTGACGAGGCGACGCTGCGCGGCGTGGCCGGCGTGTCGGCCGGCAATGTCACCGCCGGCGCCGAACTGTTCAGCGCGGTGTGCGCGAGCTGCCACCAGCCGGCCGGCAGCGGCACCGCCGACCAGTACTACCCGTCGCTGAGCCATAACACCACGCTCGGGCGCGGCAGCGCCAGCAACCTGATCGCGGTGATCCTGCACGGGGTCGCGCGCAATACCGACGGCAAGCAGGTGTTCATGCCGGGCTTCGGCGCCGACAGCCAAGTGAGCTCGCTCTCCGACGAGCAGATCGCCGCGGTGGCCAACTACACGCTGAAGCAGTACGGCAACCCGGCGCTGCAGGTGAGCACCCACGACGTGGCGGTGGCGCGCGAGGGCGGCGAGCCGCCGCTGTTGGCCAAGTTGCCCAAACTGCTGCCGTGGCTGGTCGGCGCGGCGGTGGTGATCATCGGCCTGATTGGCTGGCTGATCGGCCGCCGCCGCAAGGCCTGATCCGCTGTGCGACAAGACGATGCCGCTCCCCTCGGGGTGCGGCATTTTTGTTGGCGGCCGTGTTCGGCCAACGTTGGCCGAACGGGATCAGTCCTGTGCCAGAGAGCGGGCGGCCTCGTCGGGCGCGAACGCGGCGATATAGACCAGTCCGACCACATTGGGCGCATGCCCCGCGCCGGTGATCACCGCACCGCCGTCGGAGTGGCCGACCAGCAGGGTGGGGCCGCCTTGCGCCAGCGCGAGCTTGCTGGTGCGTTCGACGTCGTCGGCCAGGCTGGTGAGCGGGTTCTGCACCACGGCGACGTGGTAGCCCTTGGCGTGCAGCAGGGGGATGACGTGCCGCCAGTGCGAGGCATCGCCCCAGGCGCCGTGCACGAGCACGATGTTCAGCTTGGCCATGGCCAGTCTCCTTTCCCCGGCAGCAAGGACGAGGGCTGCCACCCGATGAAACCGGAGGACGCCGACCGCCCGGGGGGCTAGCGCACCAGGTCGATCAGCAGGTGGAGCAGTGACGCAACCAGCGCTACCGCCGCCACGCCGGCCAGCCACAGGCCGATGAACCAGCGCCATTGCCCGGATTTGCTCGTCTTGTCGGTGCTCATGATGCGATCTCGCGTCGTTGACTGCCCGACGGGCCGGGCAGGGAGGGTCAGTGATAGCCGCAGTCGCTCTCGCGCACCTTGCCGCGGAACACCCAGTAGCCCAACGTAGTGTAGGCCAGGATGATCGGGATGATCACCAATGCACCGACCAGCAAGTAGGATGGGGGAAGGCGTTTACGCCGTAACCCATCAAATCGCTGTCGTGTGATGGTTTGATGGGTTGCGCTGCGCTTCACCCATCTATTTGCTACTCGGCCGGGGGGAAGGGTTTCGGCCAACGTTGCAGGAGAGTGGGGCTTTGTCGGTCTCGCCCGACTGGCGAGGCCCTTTCTTTGTCTCGCCAAAGAAAGGGCCCAAAGAAAGGCGACCCCGACGACGCCGGCCCGCTATCGCGGGCTGCCCTGCGGGCGGACGCGGCCAATGGGCGGCTGCGCAACTCGCGCCGGCTACGCCGTCACTCGGACAGTGCTCGCCGACTACCCCCATTGTCCACGTCCGTCCTCGGCGGCGTCGATGGGGAAAGGGGCTCGTTGGTAACAAACGTTGAAACTGTTAGGAAAAGCGGTGATGAGCGGGGACTGGGGGAGGAGTAGAGCAGTAAGCTGACATCTCTTGCTCTTGCCGATTGCAGTAAAGGGTTGGCCGAATGACAGGAATCGGCCAACGTGAGAAATGCTCAATCGAGCCCTCTCTACAGCATTAAATCTTCAATTCCCAGATAGGCTACAGTCGTCCTGCCATTCCCCCTTTGCGCTGCCGAGCGATCGTCAAGCGGCCAGGTCTTAAGCCGCCGCATGTTCGAGTGGGCGGACGTTAGCCGCCCGCGAGTTCGGCGGCGCCTGGCCGCTTGGCAGGCGCGAGGGAAGCCGAAGGCCAGCGCATTGGGGTCGCCTTCTTTTGGTTCCTTTTCTTGGCGAGACAAGAAAAGGAACTCGCCGGTCGGGCGAGACCGACAAAACCCCCGCTAGCAGAAACATGTCCTATGGCACACCCCCTCCCTTTCCTACGGGAGCGATGAGAACAGGCTCGGCCAGCCGCCAGATCGACGCTTACTTGAGCCGGCCGGACAGGAACTGCGCCAGCCGTTCGCTGCGGCACCTGGTCAGCACCTCCTGCGGGTCGCCCGCCTCTTCGATGCAGCCCTTATGCAGGAATATGACGTGGTTGGATACCTCGCGGGCGAAGCCCATTTCGTGGGTGACGACCACCATCGTTCGTCCCTCCCGCGCCAGGTCCCGCATCACCTTCAGCACTTCACCGACCAGCTCCGGGTCGAGCGCCGAGGTGGGCTCGTCGAACAGCATTACTTCCGGCTCCATCGCCAGTGCGCGGGCGATCGCGACGCGCTGCTGCTGACCGCCGGACAGGTGCGACGGAAACTTGTCCTCCATCCCTTTCAGCCCGACCTTTTCCAGATAATGGCGAGCTCGGACGACCGCCTCGTCGCGCGACAGCCCGAGCACCTTCACCGGTGCCTCGATGATGTTCTCGAGCGCGGTCAGGTGCGCCCACAGGTTGAAGTGCTGGAACACCATCGCGAGCTTGGTGCGGATGCGTGCCAGCTGCCGCTGATCCGCGGCGTGCAGGGCGCCGTTCCTCCGGTCGGGCACCAGGCGCAGCTCTTCCTCGCCCACGAGGATGCGCCCGCTGTCCGGCTGTTCGAGCAGGTTGATACAGCGCAGAAAGGTGCTCTTGCCCGAGCCGGAGGAGCCGATGATGCTGATCACGTCGCCGGCGTGCGCGGTCAGCGATACCCCCTTGAGGACTTCATTGTCGCCGTAGCGCTTGTGGATATCCTCGACCCGCAGCTTCACGGCGGCGGCTTTGCCGGTGGTCAGTTCGGTGGGGAGCTCGCTCAGTTTCATCCTCTGTCCTTCTTTCTTAATGTCGTTCTGTTGCGGCAACTTGGCCGAAGCTGGCTTAAGCGCCGCTAACAAAACGAGGCTTTGCCGAGTTTCTGCGAAGCTAAAAATCAGTGCAGCGTCCCTGACTAGGCGTGCCGCCGCAGACAGTACAAGGCGTACGGCAAGGCGGTACAACAACGTCAGGGGGTTTCTGTTAGTGGCGCTACGGCAGCACGACGCGATCCGCGCCGGTCACCGCCTGGCCGACGACCCGGCACAACTCGTTGCCCGGCTGGACGTAGCGTTGCAGATGGCGGGCGTACATCACGCCGGCGATCTCGCTGCAGACGGGAGTAGCCCGGTTGCTGAACGGGTCGATGATTTCCGCGACAAGGCCGCCGGCCTCGACCCGCTCGCCGACCTCGCGGGCGTAGACGACCAGGCCGGCGTGCGGGGCGGTGACGCTGGCCATGCCGTCCCAATACAGGGGGGCGCCGACCGCGGGCGGCAGCTCGGGCGGTGTGCCAGCGAGATGGCCGCGCCGTTGCAGGAAGGCGTAGATCGCCAGCGCGTCCCGGCTGGCCTGCGCATGGTTCAGGTCGCGCTGACCGCGCAGCTCGACGGTGGCGGAGACGCAGCCGAGCGGCACCGGCCGGTCGGCGGCGAACTCTTCGGCCAAGCGCCACCAGACCTGTCCGCACGACTCTTCGAAGGTGGTGCCACCCACGCCGCACCCGAGTACGGTCACGTCGACGCCGAGGTAGCGGGCCAGCGGCTCGCAGTCCGGCCAGAACGGCTCGTCGGTGTAAAGATGCAGCACCGCCTCACGGTCGCAGTGCAGGTCGAGCACCAGATCGCTGTCCTGCGCCAGCGTGCTGAGCGTGTGGCGCAAGGAGCCGAGCTCGGTCGAGGGTTGCACCGTGGCGAGTGCCTCCCTGATCGCCGCACGAACGATGGCGAGGTTGCCGGCGGGGTCGTCGCCCAGTTGCGGTTCGACCGTTTGCCGGATCTGCGCGTGGAAGTCCGGGAAGGTGCGATTGAAATTCTCGCCGCTGGCGAGCTCGTACCGGCCGGATGACTCGTGCAGCAAGCGCTGTGCAAGGCCGATCGGATTGGCGAGCGGCACCAGCACGATTTCGCCGCGGATGCGGCCTTCCTCGTCCGCCCGGTCGAGCAGCTGGCGCAGATGATGCATCACCAGCATGCCCGGCAGTTCGTCGGCGTGTAGGTCGCCTGCAGATAGGCTTTCGGGCCGCTTTCCGCCTCCCCGTAGTGCAGGCTGATCAGCTCACGATGGGTGCCGATGCTGCGCGACAGCAGCGAGTGATGTCGTACTTGCGAGACCATAGTGTTTCCTTGCAAAAAACAGCCATCTGAATAGTTGAAGCGAGCTCGCCACCATTTGTCAGACACCTTGACAAATGCAGGGGCGGAAGCTCCAATCAAAATCTCTTGCAACCCCGTATTGCCCAAGGCTTTCCACCCCCACCGAATGGACAAGAACGCTACCCTCGACCGGATCGATCTGAAGATCCTGGCGGCCCTGCAGCAGGACGGCCGCATTCCCTTCCAGCGCCTGTCCGAGCAGGTCAACCTGACGCCGCGCCCCTGTCTCGAGCGGGTCCGGCGGCTGGAGAAGGCCGGGGTCATCAAGGGCTACACCGCCATCGTCGAGCTACCCGAGCCGCGCCATGCGGTGGTGGTGCTGGCGCAGGTGGCACTGGCCGATCACGTCGTCTCGCAGCAGGCGTTCACCCGCGAACTGCTCAACACTCCGGCGGTGCTCGACTGCTGGCTGGTCAGCGGCACCTTCGACTTCCTGATACGGATCGGCTGCAAGGACATCAACCAGTACCGCGAGTTGGCCGAACGCTGGCTCGGTAGCAGCGCCTTCAAGATCGACAAGATCATCACCACCACCGAGCTGCAGGAGATCAAGCGCGGTGCCTCGTCGCTGCCCGGTATGGCCAGCCTCGAGGCCTGAGGCGCCGGCGATCAGGATTCGCGCGGCCTAAGGAACGCCAGCCAGCGCTGCTCGGCACCGCGGAACAGATAGAGCAGCGCGAAGGTGCAGCAGAGGTACAGCGCCGCGGCCATCAGGAACGGGTAGAACGGCGAGTAGGTGTCGGCGTACAGCCCGCGTGCGACGCCGGTCATGTCCATCAGCGTCACCGTCGACGACAAGGCGGTGGCATGCAGCAGGAACACCATCTCGTTGCTGAACACCGGGATCACCCGGCGCAGCGCGCCGGGCAGCACGATGCGGCGGATCAGCTGGCTGCGCGACATGCCGAACGCCTCGGCCGCGGCGATCTCCTCCTTCGGGTAGGTCTGCAAGGCACCTGCCAGGATCTCCAGCGCGTACGCGGCGGTGTTCAGCACGTAGGCGAGCACCGCACAGAAGGTCGCGTCGCGAAACAGCAGCCAGAAGCGGTTGCCATCCTGCCAGCCGTCGCTGACCCAGTCGAACTGCGACACGCCGTAATAGATCAGCATCAGCTGCAGAAACAGCGGCGTGCCGCGAAAGAAATAACTGAACGCGCCGATCGCCCAAGCCAGCGGCCGCGGCCCGTAGACCTTGGCCAGCGCCAGCCCCATCGCCAACAGCATGCCGAGCGCCCCGGACATCAGGAACAGCTTGGCGGTCACCACCAGCCCGGTCCATTGCGTGCCGTCCGACCATAGGTAGGCCGGCAGCGCCTTGATCACCTCATCCATCACCATCTTGGCCTCCTCAGGCGCAGTAGTTGTAGCGCCGGCTCAGCCAGCGGAAGGTCCCGCCGGAGACGGCGGTGATCGCCAGGTAGATCAGGCACACCACGAAATAGAACAGGAACGGCTTCTGTGTGGCGCGGCCGGCCTGTTCGGCCAACCAGGCCATGTCCTCCAGGCCGATCAGCGAGACCAGCGCCGCCGACTTCATCAGCGACAGCCAGTTGTTGTTGATGCCGGGCAGGGCGTAACGCAGCATCTGCGGGAACAGGATCGAGCGGAACACGCGCCACGGCGACATGCCGAAGGCGAGGCCGGCCTCGAGTTGGCCCTTCGGCACCGCCAGGAAGGCGCCGCGGAAGGTCTCGGTGTAATAGGCGCCGAAGATGAAGCCGATGGTCAAGACGCCGGCGATGAACTTGTTGAACTCGACGCTCGGCAGGTCGAGCGCGGTCAGCACCAGGTTGAACAGCCGCTCGCCACCGAAGAACAGCAGCAGCATCATCACCAGCTCCGGGATACCGCGGATCACCGTGGTGTAGGACACCGACACCACGCGCAGCCAGCGCGGTCCGAACAGCTTGATCGATGCGTTTAGCAGCCCGAACAGCAGCGCCAGCAGCAGCGACACCAGCGCGACGCGCAAGCTTAGCAGCGCGCCGGACAGGATCAGTGGTAAGTACGAGGACACCATCTCGGATTCGCCTCACGAAACGGACAACAGACTAAAAAGACTCGGTACGGACGCCCCCGAAGAGGCGCCCGCACCGGCTCGGACCGATCAGTTGTAGATATCGAACGCGAAGTATTGCTTCTGGATCTTGTCGTAGGTGCCGTTGGCGCGGATGTGGGCGATCGCCTTGTTGATGGCGGCCTTCAGCTCCGGGTCGGACTTGCGCAGCGCGATCGCGACCGGGGTGCCGTTGCCGCCGAGCTTCGGCCCGGCAAAGGCGAAGTTCTTGCCCTTGTCGGTGCGCAGGAAGCTGGTCTCGGCCTGGATGTTGTCCTGCAGCGCCGCGTCGATCCGGCCCGAGGCCAGGTCGAGGAAGACGTTGTCCTGGTTGGCATAGGTGACGATCTTCACGCCGTGGCCGGCCCAGTGGCTCTTGGCGTAGGTCTCGTGGATCGAGCCGGACTGCACGCCGACGGTCTTGCCGGCCAGCGACTGGACGGTCGGCTGCAGCGGGTTGCCCTTCTTCGCGACCAGGCGCGGGGCGGACGAGTAGTACTTGTCGGAGAAGTCGACCTCTTTCAGCCGCTCGGAGGTGACGTTCAGCGAGGCGATCACCGCGTCGTACTTATTGGCGTTGAGCGCCGCGATCATGCTGTCGAACGGCTGCTTCACGAACACACAGCGCGCCTTCAGGTCGGCACAGATCGCCTTGGCGATGTCCGGGTCGAAGCCGGTGATTTCGCCGTTGGGCGACAGCACGTCGAACGGCGGGTAGCCGCCGTCGACAGCCCAGCGGATTTCCTTGATGTCCTTGGCGAACAGCGGGGCCGACGCCGACGCCAGAGCGCCGGCCAGCCACAATGCGGTGATCTTGTTCATTCAGGATTCCTTTGCTTAAAGGGAAACACGGTATCAGAAACGCAGCGACATGCAGGTGAGTCCGCCATCCATCTTGCGGATTTCGCTGGTGTCGGTTTCGATGATCGGCAGGCCCAGCGTCTTGAGCTTCTTCAGCGTGTCCGGGTAGCCCGACGGGGTGATCAGCGTGTCGTTGATCCACAGCGTGTTGCCGGCGTATTCCTCGTCCTTGGCCAGAACGATCTGGTTGAAACCCTTGAACACCGGGTTGTCGACGCTGTCCTCGGACAGGATCAGGGTGTTTCGGCCAACGTAGTTGACGATCGACTTCAGGTGCAGGCCCGCGCCGACCTCGACCGCGGTGACGGTGTAGCCGAACTTCTCGACCGCGGCGGCGAATTCGCGCAAGCCCGCCTCGTTGGTGCGGCTGGTCAGCCCGACGAAGAAGCGCTTGTCGATCATCAGCACATCACCGCCGTCCATATGGGCGCCTTCGCCCATCCGCACCGCGTGGCGGAAGCGCGAGACCAGCGGCGCGATGGTGTCCACCTCGCCGCGGCGCGACGGCGCGCCCGGGTTGGTGATGACGGCGAGTTCCGGCATCAGCACCGCGGTGTCTTCGACGAAGTGCGCATCCGGATAGTCCGGCTGCGGCGGCAGCGTGGTGACGGTCAGGCCGAGCCCCAGCAGGATGTCGACGTAGTCGCGAAACTGCGCGCGGGTCAGTGCCGGGTCCGGTGCGCCGGCATTGGCAGTGGTCAGGCCACGGGCGACGGTATCGGCCGGGACGCGGGTAATGGCATGGGTAAAGTACATACGGCAAACACTCCCGTTTCAGACAAAGCGAACAATGAAGAGGCAGGTAAGACTCGGCGTTTTGTGGCCAGAACCGGCGCCGCCAGCGTCGTCTTGCAAATCATTCTAGGGAGGCGTGCCGGTCGGCATCTGTCGTATGACGGTTTCGTGACAGCCAGGTGCGGCTGAAATCGGCGGCGCTGACAGCGCGAATCGGTCCCGACCCTGGCGGGCCGGGCCTGGCGGGGGACAAGGACAGGAGGGGAAGCGGGAGGCTCAGTCGGCCGCGGGCTGGGCCAGGCCGTGCTCGCGCACCCAGTCGAGGAACAGCCTGGCCGGGCCGGACAGGCTGACCTTGCGGTGGTAGGCGAGCATGATGGTGCGGCTCGGCTCGTGCTGCTGCAGCGGCAGGCGTACCAGCTCCGGCGTGATCATCACCAGCGGCAGCGCGCTCCAGCCCAGGCCCGTTTCGGCCAACATGCGCAACGCCTCGAGGTAGTTGGACGGCTGGCGCACGTCGAGCGCCAGCCCCTGTTCGCTGAACAGGTTCTCGATCAGCCTTCTGAAACGGGTGTTCGGGCCGGGCAGCAGCGCCGGGTACAGCGTCAGGTCGTGCAGCGTCACCTCGGGCTGGAGGGCTAGCACATGGTTGGCCGACACCGCGAAGCACAGTCGCTCGTCGAGCACCGGGATGTATTCCAGCGACTGCTCGTGCAGCGGCGGTTCGGACATGAAGCCGAGCTCCAACTCGCCGGCGCACAGCAGCCGGTGCGACTCCACCGAGGTCTTGAAGTCCACCTCGATGTCGATGCCGGGATAGTGGCGCACGAACGCTGCCAAGAGCGGCTTGAGGTAGTAGAGGCCGATGTGCTGGGTGGTCGCGAGATACAGCCGGCCGGTCTGCGCCGGCAGCAGCGCCTTGAGCGCCTGGCCGGCCTGGTCGGCCTCGTTGAGGATGCGCAGCGCGAACGGCAGGAAGGTGCGGCCCGCCTCGGTCAGCACGGTGCGTCGCCCGATGCGGTCGAACAGCTGGACCCGGAGCGAGTCTTCCAGGCCGGCGATCCGCTTGCTCAGACCCGGCTGGGTCAGGTGCAGTTGGTCGGCCGCGCGTGAGAACGACGATTCACGGGCAGCGCAGACGAAGGCGCGCAGGGCGGGGATGTTCACAATCCATTCCGAGTTGTTATGGTTTGGGAAAACAAATCCAACTTTTTGTTTGATCTGGGGCGTCGCTACTATAGCAGCTCTGCCACCCACCGAACCGCCACCCACCATGGGACAACTGCAAATACCTTGGGAAGACGAACTCGCGCGTACCCGCACGCCCTTGCCACAACTGGCCCGCGCCGTGGTGATGGTACGCCCCGTCGACTTCGCCTTCAATGAAGAAACCGGTGCCGACAACGTGTTCCAGCACCGGCTCGGCCTGGCGCCGCACGAGGTCACGCGCCGCGCGCTCGCCGAATTCGACGCGATGGTCGAACGGCTGCAGGCGCACAGCTTAGACGTGCTGGTGTTCGACAAGCGCCACGACGAGCATGTGACCCCAGACGCGGTGTTCCCGAACAACTGGTTTTCCACCACGCCCGACGGCTCGGTGTACGTCTACCCGATGCACACCCCGAACCGCCGCCGCGAACGCCGCGTCGACGAGCTGACCCGGCTGCTGCTCGACCACGGCTTCCGCATCGACCAGCTCAGCTGGGCCGGCCACCCGCTCGAAGAGGAACTGATCCTCGAGGGCACCGGGGTGATGATCTTCGACCACCCGCGCCGCCGCGTCTACGCTGCGCGCTCGCACCGCTGCCACCCGGGGGCCCTGTACCGCTATGCGCGGCTGCGCGGTCTGGACGACGTGGTGCTGTTCGACACCGCCGACAGCCACGGCGTGCCGATCTACCACACCAACGTGATGATGAGCGTTGGCGAGCGGGTCGCGGTGATCTGCGGGCAGAGCCTGTGCCGCGACGACGAGCGCGATCAGGTGCTGGCCAAGTTGGCCGAACACCACGAGGTGATCGACATCAGCTTCGAGCAGGTCGAGCAGCACTTCTGCGGCAACATCCTGCAGCTGGCCGCGCGTGACGGCACGCCGCTGATGGTGATGTCGGAGCAGGCCTGGCACGGCTTCACACCAGAACAGCAGCGGCGCCTGGAGCAGCACGGTCAGCCGGTGGTGAACCCCATCCCCACCATCGAAGCGGTCGGCGGCGGCAGCTGCCGCTGCATGCTGGCCGAGGTGTTCCTGCCTCGCCAGTAGGGTACAAGGCCTGTAGGCCCAGGACGGACCTGTCCGGGAGACCGTTAAGCAGAGAGCCGCGCATTGCGCGGCTCTCGTTTTATCCGGGTTCGGCTAACCTAAAGGGGGAGTGACGAGGCGGGTATCGAGCAACAAGGCGATACCGCCATCAGGAGGATTTCGATGGTCACAGCTAACAGGCGAATACGTTATGCCCAGGTTATTCTGGCGCTTTGCGCAACAGCAATCGAAGTCGGCTGCGCAATAGGATCATCTGCCTCACAAGGCCAGGGTGCAGAAACCGGGGTTCCAAATTTCCAACCAGTGGACATAGGAGTGTATCGAGGTGGCCAGCCAACTGCCAAGGGATGGTCATACCTGAAGTCACTAGGCGTTAAGACCGTTGTAAAGCTTGATTTACCATCCGAGGGATCTGACGAGGAGGCCACAAGGTTAGGAATGACCGTGGTGGATGCGTCAGGTCCGCCATCCGACCTAAAAGATTTCTTCGAGGCTCCGAATCCTGAGCGAATCAGGCTGGCTGTTGAGACACTGGAAGATGAGAGCCGGTGGCCCATCTATGTACATTGTCTTCACGGCCAGGATAGAACCGGTCTGATAGTTGGGCTCTTTCGCGTCCGGCATGATCACTTCACAAAATCACAGGCGTTCAAGGAAATGCGGGAGAACAACTTTCACTGGGCGTTGTTCCCTGGCCTGGTTGATGTTTGGGAAGACTTCGACGGAAAGACCTTGCCGTGATTTGTCACTCGGCTTCGGCGCCTAACACCCAGTGCTTTAAGGAAGGATGAAATGAGTTCTGAATCAAAGCCAAATTGGCGCGATCTTGGAGTCAAGATCATTCCGGGCTCGCAACTCGATCTCAATACGCCGCAAACGCCTGGCATGACGAGAGCGGCCGCGATCACACATGCCGGGACGGGGGCCAGCAAACTTTGGGCAGGCACGGTCACCGTCGATGCCAACGCCAAAACGGGTGCTCACCATCATGGAGAATTGGAAAGCGTCATATACGTTGTGAGCGGCCGGGCACGTATGCGATGGGGCGAACACCTAGAGTTTGTCGCAGAGGCAGGACCTGGCGATTTCATTTACGTTCCGCCGTTCGTACCCCATCAAGAGATCAACGCGAGCAAGACCGAGGTTCTCAGTTGCGTGGTCGTCCGCAGCGGTCAAGATCCGATTGTCATTAATCTGGATGTCGAGCCCGGCGAGCCACCGGAAGAGGTCTATTGGGTCGATCCTATGCACCCGCATCCGTGAATCCGACACGTGGTTTCCGCTGCCACGTAGTTGGCTGCTCGTGCAGGATGCGCCGGTTACCTTGAGTCGTTAGATGTCAATCCGATGCAAACAGGTGAACTGATGCACCAGTTAGTAATTCGTCAAGCGATACTAGATGATCTGCATGTATGTTTGGCATTCGAACGATTGGATCAATTCGGTCGCATTACTCGTATTGATGAGCAAGTCATCAAATCTAACATTGATATTGGTTCCGTGTTTTTGGCAGAGCACAGCGGAACTCCAGTAGGTTATGCTTCTTTAAATTTTCTGTATGCTTCTCGTATCCCTCTTTTTAGCTGGTGGTATGTCAAACCAGACTTCAGAGGTCTTGGCGTAGGTTCTATGTTGTTTTCTGAAGTTGAGCATTACCTTGAATCTCTTGGTTTTGACCAACTGCTTGTTTCAGCATGCCGTGAAATTGAAATAGCTAGGCATCGGTCTGCCGGGTTGCGCGAAATTGGTGCGCTAGATCTAGGTGTAAATGAGGTGGAGTATTTTTTTGTTAAAGCTCTACGCAAAAAAATCTAACACATCAATCAACTGGACCTGCTGACGCAGGCCAGTTATTTCAGGCTACAAAGCCTTCCCATGCAGATGGAAAATGCTTTTCTGATGTAGTGGACTCGTCAAAGCACAGGAGGTTGAAATGGATAAGACATACCGTGGAAGCTGCCATTGTGGAAATGTTCGCTTTGAGGCAGACATTGATTTGAGTGCTGGCACCGGGAAGTGTAACTGCTCCATTTGTACCAAGACGAGGTCTTGGAACGTCATTGTAAAACCACAAGCCTTCCGTTTGCTCGCCGGGGATGACAGCCTGAGTAACTACCAGTTCGGTAGCCACAGCATGCACCATTTGTTCTGTACGCGCTGCGGGGTTCGGTCATTTGGCCGGGGCCATCTCGATGTCCTCGGGGGCGATTTCTATTCCGTTAACCTGGCCTGCCTCGATGATATCGATACAGCTGTACTGGCCAATGCTCCGGTTCGCTATGCCGACGGGCGAAATAATAATTGGCAGTCTACGCCAGACGAGATCCGCCACCTCTAACAAGAGTTAGGGGGTTTGTTCGACTCATCTGATGAGTCTGATTCGAGCCCTGTGATAGCACTTCATGATTTCCGCACCGTTAAACAATATCGGGAAAGGAGAAGTTTGAGATGCAACTCATCACTGTGAAAATCGATAAGCCGGAAGCGACGAACTTCATTTTTGGTCAGACGCACTTCATCAAGTCCGTCGAGGACATCCACGAAGCGCTGGTTGCAGCCGTGCCAGGTATCAAGTTTGGCGTGGCCTTTTGTGAAGCCTCTGGCAAATGCCTGGTGCGATGGTCTGGCACCGATCCCGCCATGATCGAACTGGCCCAGAAGAATGCGACAGCCATTGCCGCCGGCCATAGCTTCATCATTTTTCTCGGGGACGGCTTCTATCCGCTGAACGTGTTGAACACCGTCAAAATGGTCCCCGAGGTGTGCCGCATTTTCTGCGCAACAGCCAATCCAACTGAAGTGATTCTCGCTGAGACGGAACAGGGGCGAGGTGTCCTTGGCGTGGTGGACGGCTTCTGTGCTAATGACATCGAAGGCAACGACGACATCCTGTGGCGGAAGAATTTGCTGCGGCAGATCGGCTACAAGCTATGAGTGAGGGGCCGGCATCCCCTTGCTTGGCTGTGCTAGGAAGCATATCCCCAATCCACTATTAACCATCAACATTCGGCTGAAAGGAGCAATAAATGAGAAAAATCATTTTTCAAATGATGGTCACGCTTGATGGTTTCTTTGAAGGGCCAAACAAGGAAATAGATTGGCATGTCGTGGATGACGAGTTTAATGCCTACGCCATTGACCTTCTCAATTCGGTGGACACTCTTTTGTTTGGGCGCGTGACTTACCAACTCATGGCAGATTACTGGCCATCCGAGTCCGCGACCACGGACGATCCAATCGTCACGGACAAAATGAATAACTTGCCAAAAATTGTTTTTTCAAAAACGCTTGAAAAGGCTGAATGGAATAATACAAGGCTAATTAAAGAAAATATTGCGGAAGAAATCACGAAACTAAAGCAGCAGCCAGGCAAAGACCTTGCCATGTTCGGCAGTTCCGACTTGGCAGTAACGTTTATCCAAATGGATTTGATTGACGAATATCGGATTGTCGTGAATCCTGTAGTCTTGGGCAACGGTAAACATTTATTCAAAGGCTTGAACAAACAGCTAAATTTGAAGCTTTTTAAAACAAAGGTACTAAGTTCAGGTAACGTTATACTTTACTATCGGCCTAACAAAAAAGAATAACTATCCTAACCTAGCGCTTGACAAATAAAGGCGGAAGAAATGTAGAGCACTGCGCCTAACAAGTCAGTCAAGCGGACGGCTACGCCGTCGCTTAATTCCAATGCTATCCGGCAACAAATTGCTCTTGGTGATTGAACCAAAGGAGGTATGCAAAATGGCGCGAACATTTGGGACAGGAACTGGATCCGGGACTGGCTCCGGAAGTGTGCAAGAGCTAGCAGTGAAGGTTGCGGAGAACCCAGATCTGGCAGAGCTGATCAAGAAGGATCCAGCCAAAGCACTACAGAATCTCGCGACTCCGCTTCAAACGGACGTGTTCCTGTATCGGATAGTCGTCGGTTCCCTCGGTGGTGCAGTGCTCATCACTCTTATCGGTGCGATTTTACTCGTTGCACTCGGCAAGCCGGTGCCAGACGTTCTCGTTGCGATTGGATCTGCTGCGGTAGGCGCTCTAGCGGGTCTTTTGGCTCCATCACCAGTTCGCGGCTAGCTGCGCGAGGAGCGGAGGGCAGGTGGGGAACAGGAGAGCATCAGGTCCTTAAGTCACGGTGACGATTTTCCGGATAACAAGTAGCTGCACCGGAACGCTCACTACGTTCGCAGCCGGTGAGCCGCATCGTTAGACGGCCGCGCTATGGGAAGGAGGATTGGTATGCAAAGCAAAGTGACTGAAATCGCTCGCGATACGTATCGGATCTCCACGTTCCATCCAGATTACGGGATCCAATTCAACCAATTCCTCATTAAGGATGATGAGCCTTTCCTGATGCATACGGGTTTCAAGGGAATGTTTCAAACCACGCTCGAGGGCGTGGCGTCGATCATCGACCCCGCTAACCTGCGCTGGATCGGATTCAGCCACTTTGAAGCCGACGAGTGTGGCGCCCTGAACGAGTGGCTGGGGATCGCACCGCACGCGCAGGCGCTTTGCAGCGTTGTGGGGGCGATGATCAATGTCGGCGACTTCGCCGAGCGTGCACCGCGCCCGCTCGCCGATGGCGAAGTCCTGCAAATTGGCCGGCACCGGCTTCGGTTTCTGTCGACCCCGCATGTACCGCATTGTTGGGACGCGGGCCTGTTCTTCGACGAGACCGAGCAGACCCTGTTTTGCTCGGATCTCTTCTTCCAGCCGGGCGATCCCGAGCCGGTGATCGAGTCCGACATCGTCGAGCGTGCGAGAGAGGCCATCAAAGGCAGCATTGCGGGGCCGATGGCGAAGGATATGCCCTACACTCCTTACACGGACAGCACCTTGCACCGGCTCGCCGCCTTGCAGCCAAAAAGCCTCGCGGTGATGCACGGTTCCTCGTTCCGTGGCGACGGCGGGAAGGCCATGCTCGACCTGGCGGCCGTGATCAAGGAGCTCCTGAGCAAACCCGAGGGCGGTCCTTGACACGTGGGAACGACGACCCTCGAAACTCGCCTCTGACAAGGCGTACGGTAATGCAGAGCAACAACGCCGGGAGGGTTTTAGCTGCGCAGAAACTCGGCTAAGCCTCGTTTTGCTAGCGGCTCCAAGCAACAGGAGGAGGAATGATGGCGAACGCATTACATTCGATCCGCTTTCCGGGCGAGAGTGGCCAGTATCGGGCGGCGCGGGACGAGCTGCTGCAAGCGGAACTCGATCTGCGCAAGCAACTGGAACAGGTTGCCACATTGAGGCGGAAGCTGCCGCTGGGCGGCCCGTTGAAGGAGGACTACGTCTTCGACGAAGGCGGCCCCGACCTTGCCGATCTCGAGGTCGTGGAACAGGTTCGATTGTCGGAGCTGTTCCGCGAGGGGAAGGATAGCCTCATTCTCTATAGCTTTATGTACGGACCGGAGATGCAACGGCCGTGTCCGTCGTGTACATCCATTCTTGACGGGCTGAACGGCAGCGCGCCTCACGTGCTCCAGCGCGTCAACATTGCCGTCATCGCCAAATCGCCGATTCAGCGTATTCGCGAGTTCGCTCGGCAGCGGGGATGGCAGAATCTCCGTCTCTTATCTTCGGTACACAACAGCTTCAACGCCGACTATCACGGCGAAACGCCCGACGGGCAGCAGATCCCCGCGCTCAATGTGTTCGTGCGCCGTCAGGGGCAGATCCACCACTTCTACAGCACCGAGCTTCTGTACGCGCAGCGCAATCCTGGCGAGGATCCCCGACATGTCGACTTGATATGGCCGCTGTGGAACCTGTTCGACCTCACGCCGGAGGGGCGGGGGACAGACTGGCACCCGAGCTTGGCCTACGACCAAACGTAAGGGTCGCGGCTTCGGCATGGGGGCTTCATCGGTAGCCTAACCTCGCGGTCAAGTGGGGCGCCCAACAGGCACCCGTTACCTTGGCGGGTGCCGCGCAATCCCACGAAAGGAAGGCGTGACGATGAATACGGCGGAGATTGGTCAGTTGCTGGATCGCCTCGGCAAGGCGTTGAGCACGGGTGACTTGCAAGGAGCAGCGGACTGCTTTGCGGTCCCCGCCTTGTTCCTTTCCGATGACGGGGCAACGGTGCTCGCCGATACCCAGCAGATTGAGCAGCTCTTCGCGCAAGCCACCGCGTGGTATCGATCGCAAGGGCTCGTCTCAACCAGACCCGATGTTCAGCACGTCGAGGCGTTGAGCGAGAAACTTGCCTCGGTTGACGTGCGTTGGCCGGCGTTCGACGCATCCGGCGCGGAGAAGTCCAGCGAACGCTCGCTTTATCTCCTGCAGTTCGGAGAGGACGAGCAGCCTTACATTCGCGTCGCGCTCACCAGAACCAAGTGATCGCCCCACCCACAACGCTGCTGAGCACACCATGACCGAGATCATTGGCATCGACCATATCTACATCACCGTGTCCGACATGGCACGATCCGAAGCGTTTTACGACCGTGCGATGGAGGTGCTGGGGTTCCGCAAGAACACCTTCGCCCTGGGGGGTGATGAGCACATCCAATACTTCAATCGTCATTTTGGGTATGTCCTGCGCCCGGCGAGGTCCAGCAACGCACATGACCCGTACTCGCCAGGGTTGCACCACCTATGCCTTCGCGTAGATTCGGTAGCCGACGTTGTCTCCGTCGCCGCCGGTCTGCGCGCCGCGGGCATCGCCGCCACCGACCCCAAACTTCACCCGGGCTACGCCCCCGACTACTGGGCCACGTTCTTTACCTATCCCGATGGCATTCGTCTTGAAGTCACTAACTACCGACAGGAAAGGCGAGAACGCCATGACGGGTGGGACCAACTACCGGGCTAACCCTTCCATCGAGCGGATCGGCCAGCAGCGGCGCTGTGGTCAGTCTGCTCATGTCAAACGTTAGGTCGCTCCGAGATGCGCACATTACTTGGAGACACCCGCGCCATGTTGACCCTCGCCATGCTGCTCGCCCTTAGCGGCTTGCTGCTTGGCTACCTGCTCAAGGACTTCACTTGGTTTGCTCGCTTTGGTGCTCTCGTGGTGGCTGTCGGGATAACCCTTCTTTCGAGAGCAAGCGTGATCCGCGAGGACATCAGAGCCCATGTTTTTGAGGCCGAAACTGGGCTCAGTCACCTGAATCCCGAGCACTACAAACAGATCGGCGAGCCAATCCCGGAGTGGGTACACGAAGACCGGCGAACTAGAACAGCGGTCGGAATGTGGGGACCGCTCGTTAGCTTTATTGGCACACTCATCTGGGGCTTCGGTGATTTGCTGAACAGATTACTTACATGAGCAAGCTAACATTTCGCTCAACGCGGATCGTCCAAAAGCGGGCGGCCGGTTAGCTTCAACAATTAGCGTTTAAGCCAAAAAGTGGTTTTGGGTTGGAAGAATGGGGTTCGGCCAACCTTAGTGTTTTGGCTGTTTCCGCAGCTTGGCCGAAGCTGTCATTGCTTGTTTTGATGCTTTTCGTCGGAGCTATCCGCCTGCTAAGCGGAAGGTGGGGCAGGCGTTGAGCGGTTTGCTCCGGCGGGGGTTTCAGGGTTCTGACGGTTCAGGTTGTTTGGCGGAAAAGCGCGGTTCCAGGTCTTGTTCGGCATCCGGTCGTAGGAATGTGTCTCACCGTTCGTTCAAGCGGGGTTGCCAACAGCTGGCGCTTTGGTAGCCCCTTAACCCAGGAGTTAGGGCAATCATGAAGCAAACACGTTTCGATCCACTCGGCCGCATTTTCTCCCTGTCGCCGCTACTTGTCAGGATGCGGGGCTTGGCGGAGAAAGCGGAATGAGCGCCGGCCCCGTCAAGATGCGCTTGTTCTCCAGTCCTTTGAGCATGTTTGGCGCCAAGGCGCAGATCGCCGCTCTCGAGAAAGGGCTGGATTTCGAACTCGTCATGGTTCCCTTCGACGGGACGCGCGGCTACGACCCGAAGCACCCCCGAGGTTGTTCGGGTCAATCCGAAGCAGCAAGTGCCGATTCTGATCGATGGAAGCCTGGAGATCTTCGATTCAACGCAGATCTTCGAGTATTTCGAGGATTTGAGGCCCCATCCGGCGCTGTGGCCTACCGGCTCATTTGCCCGGGCCCAGGCGCGCCTGCTCGAACTCAAGTCCGATGAAGTGTTCTTTCCCCATATCATTCGACTGATGGGGCTTCAGGCGACACCGGAAGACCCGGTGGCGATTGCCGCACGCAACGGGGCCGCCCGCTACTATCGGGAAATGGAACAGCTCCTGGCCGATCGTGAGTTTCTCGCCGGGGCCTACTCCTTCGCCGATATTGCCTTTTACATGGCGCAACTATTTGGCGCCCGGATGAGCGCGGCGATGACCGAGGCCACCCCGAGGCTCCTCCAATGGCGGGACAGGATGACATCGAGACCCGCCGTGAAACAGGTAGTCGGCCCGATGGCGGCCTATCTCGTTTCCCAAGGCCGTCCGCTCCCGGACTTTTTGTCCGCTCTCGCGCCGTCCGGCCACTGGCAATCGCCACCGGCCGAGACCCGGCACCTCTAATCTAAAGGCTGTGCCGGCATGCGCGTCGCAACCTAGTCACAGTTCACCTTCAACGTTAGGCACCGGGGAGGTTTTACATGCTCGACGTCGCCCAGTTTGTCGCCACCCTGTGCTGCAGCCTGTTTGCCGGGGCGGCGATCTACATCAATCTGGTCGAGCATCCGGCACGGATGGGGTGCGACACGAAGACCGCGGCAACGGTGTGGGTGCCGAGCTACAAGCGGGCGACGGCGATGCAAGCGCCACTGGCCATCGTGAGCTTCCTCGCCGGTGTGTCTGCTTGGCTGCTGGGTGGGGGCATCCTGTGGCTGGTCGGGGCCGTGCTGATCGGCTTGGTCGTGCCCTTCACGTTCATAGTGATCATGCCGACCAACAAGCAACTGTTGGCCCCGGGGCGGGACCTTGCGTCGGCGCAAACCCGTGCATTACTGGAGAAGTGGGGCCGGCTGCACGCTGTTCGTAGTGTGCTGAGCCTGGTGGCGGCGGTGATTTATCTGAGCCTGTTGCTTAAAATCTGATCTTGCCCTCGAGAGGGATGCGCGAAAATGCGCCGCATCCCTCTCAAGTTAACCGTTATCCAAAGAATAACGGTGTAGGTGCTTACTCAATAATTCTAAATATTTCCCACTTGGGCGTGCCCGAAACGATGTAGGGCTCCAGTTCCTTGCTCCAATCCTTATGCGCGTCGATTTTGGCCAGCTTTTCCCAGGCGGCGCTAAGGTCGGCGAGGTCCTTGAGCTGAATTTCTGATTGAACGGTGGATTCGTGGGCGCCTACCGAGCCGGTGAGCAGTTTCACATTCTCCTCTGTCCAGCCGACTTGCGAGCCGATCTCTCGAAGCCAGTGTTTCATGTGCTCGATAACTATCGGTTTGTAGCCAAACCGTGATTCGATACTCCAGCGTGCGATGATCATTATCGATCCTCCTCGCGTGCATAACGTCCTAGAAGCCTAGACCATGGCTGCCGCACGGCAGTCCGCTTTTCCCTAGAATCCGGTCCGCGTCCCGGCCGCCGCTAGGCCCGATGCGCTTCGGCCGTTCTGTCATCTCCACGTCCGGTCCGTTGCCACGCCGAGCGACCAGTCGGGATGCCACGGCAGCAAGAAATCCGTTATGGGAGAGCGGCGGGTCTGGCTTCCAGAACGGCTTTGAGGCGCCCGAGCGCCTCTTCCGACTCGGCCTCAACCCGTCGGCGCAGCAAGAGCCGGTTCAACAGCGCGAAATACAGCGTCGGCGCCCCGTAGACGAATACTCGCTCGAACCGGGTCCCGTGCGCGGTCGCGGTCAGGGTATAGGTCACCGTCCCGGCCTTGCGCCCGTCGATCGTCCCTTCGATCGCCCACTCATGGGGTCTATTCCGGGTGATGACCGTCCACTGCACGTGTCCGTGCCGGCCGGCCACACGGTATTCCTCGGTGACCCGCTCGCCAACGGCCAGTGGATGGTCCGTCGCGCCGCTCACCGCCAGTGAAGACGGGTGCCAGCGTGGCCAGTTGGCCGGTGTCGTCACATAGTCGAACACGACCGCGTTGGGCTGCTCGATCGACACCACGTTGTCGATGCGGGTGCTGCCCAGGAACGGCAAGGGGAGCTGCAGCACGGCGGTGAGGCCGGCCACGACCAGCAGCACGGTGATCAGCCATTTCCATTTTTTCATGATGATTGACACTCAGAGGCGGACGGCCCGCCGATTCAGTGTAGTCACCCGTGATTCATCGCACCGGCAAGGGTCGTTATCATCCCCTAGTGTGCCGGCCTCATGCTGAGGCCGTTTGCAATTCGTGGGCGAGAAAGCGCTCCAGCCGTGCATCGGTGCTGTAGGCATGATCAGGCACTCCACACTTCGGGGGAGGGGGCCGAGCATGCAGGACTGAGTGACAGCAAAACGCTGGGCCCCGCCAAGGGGGTAGAAGCGCTGCCGTGAAATGAAAAGCCCCGAGAGTTCCTCGGGGCTTTTTACTCGATTGCCAGACTGGCTTGAAACATTGCTCATCAGTTCCGGCAATGGGTACTTGTTGAGCCACCAGTTAGTGAGAAATGGCTGCTACCATTTATCCTTATCACTGGCGAAGACGTCGGTTACCGGCTTAGCCTTTTTTGCGTGGGTGTTCTTCGCGACGGTGCCCGACGCGCCGGAGGCCTCGCTCGCTTTGGTGCCGCTTCGCAACTCCCGCAACTGTAGTCCGCCGGGCTGAATCTGTTCCAGTGGCATCCGGATATTCTCGAGATGGCCTTGCGAGATCGTTGGACCGACCCGGTCGACGACTACTTCGCAGCAATCGTACTCAGTTCGCCCCAGCGACTGGCCAGTCTGGGGATCCTTAATTTCCTGCCCCATCGAAACCAGTAGATAGCGGCCGCCTTCCCGCACCGATTGGCCGCCTTGGCTCAGCACTACGTTATTGCCATCTCGAGACGCTACCGTGATCGGGAAGGTGCGGGCCAGAATCGCACTCACTACGCTGCGAACCAGTTGGCTCTCCAGCCCTTGCCTTGCCTTATCGGCGTCCACCGGGCTGTCGTACTGCACCTGACCGATGCTGGCCGCCTCGTTCTTGAGGATGTTCGACAGTTGTACCTGTCGAGTCGCCACATTGATAACCCGCTGCGAAATGGCCCAGCTACCTTTGGACTTGTGGTACGAGAAGGCGTTGATCTGCCCGGTCCAGATCAGATCCGCGCTGATCGCCTGGCTCATTTTCGAGCGTTCGGCAGCCGGGGCTTGTCCCGAACTGATCATGTCGAGCTCCTGCTGCACATCGTCGCCGAGGTCGCGGTCGAGTACCGAAAAGCGCCCGGTGTTAGTCAAGGCATCGAGAATTTGTTGACGGACCTCTTCGGCGACCTTCTCTGACGGAACCGCTACGCCGGCAACTTGAAACGACGCATTATCGAATCGGATCGGACCGACGACGATCTTCAGCTTTCGACTGTCAGCCGGAGCGTTGAACTTGGCGATATTGGCTTCGATGCTCGCCTTGAAGACGTTGCCATCCGGCCCATCCAGTTTCAACACTTTGAAACTGGTCACAACCCCGCCCGACTGCTTGGCCACGTATTCGGAAAATTCCTGAGCCTGCAACTGCGCGGCATCACGACCGACGGCGACGCTGAGTACCGATTTGAACTGCTCGGAACTCATATCGATGGCCACACCATTCACTTGTTTGATCGCCACCTTGATCGCGTCGTCGACGGCTTCGGCGGCACTGCCGCCCATCCCGGTCGCGGTGGTGCTGACGGTGGTCAGCTTGCCCGCATCCGGCAGTGCTGCCGTTGGAGCACTGGCTTGCGAGACCGAGGGGGCCGCATCCTTTTTCGTCACATCATCTTTTTTCGTGCAGGCAACGACTGCCAGTACAGTAATGGCAGCCCCAACAATACGACTGAACTTCATACAGTGTTGGCGCTCACTGAAAATTGACCAGATAACCGAGGGTTTGCTCATTGAAAATTGACCAGGGTGACTAACCATC
>NZ_JBVMAE010000017.1:0-82506 GCF_055597485.1 Crenobacter sp. CS_VA4 | reverse complement strand
GCGGGGTGGAGCAGTCTGGTAGCTCGTCGGGCTCATAACCCGAAGGTCGTAGGTTCAAATCCTGCCCCCGCAACCAAATAAAAACGGCTGACTCGCAAGAGTCAGCCGTTTTTGCCTTTCTGTCCGGGTTTCTCCCGTTTTCCTTACCTGATTCTTCATTTCGGCGCGCAGGGGCCCCCAGGCCTGCGCAAGCTTTGTCAGATCAACGCGCAATGCGCGCGCTGCTACGACACCCTAGGCAGTTCATCCCAGCAGGTGGTGTAACGCGGCGAGGGGTGCTCGCGGCGCATCTGCCAGCCGTCGTTCAGCATTGCCTGGCCCAGGCCGATGCTGTGGCGGCCCCAGCGCCGGCTGATCTCATCGAGCGTGGCCATCAGCTGTCTGCGCTCCGGCGCGCTGTCGCGCTCGAACAGGTCGGCTTGCCGGCGTAGGCGTGGCGTCAGCTCCAGCAGCACCACACCGGTCTTGTGGTAATGGTAGCCGCGCCGATACAGCTGCTTCAGCCCGGCGAGGGCGGCGCGGGTCAGCAGCAGCGTGTCGTCGTTGGCCTGGCCGAGCGGCACGCAGGCCCAGCTCGTCGGCGGCAGCGGCGAGCGGTGCGCGCTGACGCGCAGGCTGACGCCGACCAGCGCGCACAGCGAGCCCTGTGCGCGCAGCTTCTCGGCGGCGTGGGCGGTGTGGTGGCCGAGCGCGGCGGCGATTATGCCGAAGTCCTGCAAGGGGTGGCCGAACGAGCGGCTGACGATCAGCTGCTGGCGCGGCGGGCAGACCGCTTCCAGCGCCAGGCAGCTGACGCCGTTCAGCTCGGCGCGGGTGCGCTCCAGCGTGATGCCGAATTGGCGGCGCAGCCAGTCGGGCTTGGCGTCGCGCAGCTGGGCGACGCTGGCGATACGCAGCGCACGCAGCCGTTCGGCCAACTTGCGGCCGACCCCCCAGACCTGGTCGACCGGCAGCTCGGCGAGCAGCCGGTCGACCAGAGCGGGCGGCAGCGTCGCCCAATCGAGCACGCCGTCGTAGCTCGGGTCGCGCTTGGCCAGCTGGTTGGCGAGCTTGGCCAGCGTCTTGCTCGGGCCGATGCCGACGCAGGTCGGTAGGCTCAGCCAGTCGAGCATGCGCCGGCGGATCTCGCGGCCGAGCGCCAAGGGCTCCGGCTCGGCCGCCAGATCCAGGAAGCACTCGTCAATGGAATAGACCTCCTGGCGCGGCGCCAGCTCGGCGAGCAGCCGCATCATCCGCCGGCTCATATCGCCGTACAGCGCGTAGTTGGACGAAAACACTGTCACGTCGAAATGCTTGCAGCGCCCTCGCACCTCGTGGAACGGCGCGCCCATCGGGATGCCGAGCGCCTTCGCCTCGGCGCTGCGTGAGATTACGCAGCCGTCGTTGTTCGACAGCACCACCACCGGCCGGCTGGCCAGGTCGGGGCGGAATACCCGCTCGCAGCTGACGTAGAAGCTGTTGGCGTCGACCAGCGCGAAGCGGGCCATTACTTGCGGCCCAGTTTGCGCACCATCCCGGTCACCACGCCCCAGATCTTCATCTCCCGTTCGCCACGGATCTCGATCGGCGGGTAGGCGGGGTTTTCGGGCAGCAGCGCGATCCGGCCGTCCTTGCTGTAGAGCCGCTTGCAGGTGAACTCGGTGCCGTCGAGCAGGGCCACGACGATGTCGCCGTGCTGCGGGCGCTGGCGGCGGTTGACGACCAGAAGGTCGTCGTCGAACAGGCCGGCGTCGATCATCGAGTCGCCCTCCACCCGCACCATGAAGGTGGTATCGCCATCGTCTTCCAGCAGGTATTGGTTGAGGTCCAGTTCCTGGTCGACGTCGTCGGTGACCGGCGCCGGAAAGCCGGCGCGCACCCCCTGCAGATACAGCGGCACCGCGCGACGGCTCGGCTGCAGCGGCGCGCGCAGCGCGTGCTCGGGCAGCGCCAGCCGCTCGGGCGGGCGGGGCGCTTGGTGATGCTTGGCCAGTCGCGCCACGGCAAAGTCGATCACCTCCTGGCGCAGCCTCGCCGGCAGCGCCACCTTCACCAGCGGTTCGTCGCCGAAACGGCCGGTGCCACTGGGGCGGCCGGCGCCGTCGCGGTGTCCGCCTCGTCCATCCTTGCTCATCGTTAGGTCCTCCTGTCGGGCTATTTTGATTATTGTACCTTTAAATCAAAAAGCGCCATAATGATCTCGTCCCCCGTCGATCAGGAGCCACTCCCATGCAACTTAGTGCCCCGTCGTTTCGCATTCCATCCGGCCGTGCGCTGTTGGTACTGGCGCTGCTGCTCGGTTGTATCGGCATGACCTCGCGCCCCGCCGGCAAAGGCGTCGTGCCGCCGGCGTCGGTGGAGCCGCTTCACGCCATCGTGCCCGACGACGACGCACCGCTCGACGTCGCTTCGGCCGATGAACCGGCCGTGGCGGTCGCGCTGGTGTCGGGGTCGCAGGCGGTCGGCCACCGTCGTCTGGACGAGGCGCGCCGGCTGCTGGCGAGTCGCTTCAGTGGCGAAAAAACCACGCTGGCCGGCGTGGCGGTGGCGCAGGCCGGCTGGCAGCCGTTGGTCGACCCGGCCGAGTTCGGTCGCGAGCGGCGCTGCTGGCAGCAGGGGGGCTTGGCCGTCTGCGAGCGTGGCGACGCGGTGTTCCAGATGGCCGAGGGGGATCTGGTCAACCTGGTGCCGGTGCGTAGCGGCGCCGAGCTTGAGGCCGACTCACTGCCGGTGGCGGCACGCGGTCGACTGGCGCGGATCCGCTTCTATATGCACGAACGTTACGACTGGCCGCTGCCGGCCACCGAGCGCCAGCAGCTGTGCCGCTGGGCGGACGCCTATCCGGTCGACGACTGGGAGCGCGGCCGCAACCGCGACATCGCCCGCTGGCAGGGCTCGGCCAACCCCTTCGTCGACGATCCCGGGCAGCTGGCGCTGCGCTGTGCCTGAGCCGGCCAGATGCGCCGCGGCACAAAAAAAAACGCCACCGTTTCTAACGGTGGCGTTTTTGCTTGTTGTGCGATTGGCGCGCCTTAGATGCGACGAGCCAGTTCGGCGGCCTTGCCGACGTAGCTGGCCGGCGACAGCTCGAGCAAGCGGGTCTTCTCGTGCTCCGGAATGGCCAGGCCTTTGATGAACGCCGCCAGCGTGTCGCGGGTGATGCCGTCCTTGCCGCGGGTCAGCTCCTTGAGCTGCTCGTACGGGTTGGCGATCGCGTAGCGGCGCATCACGGTCTGGATCGGTTCGGCCAGCAGCTCCCAGGTGGCGTCGAGGTCGGCGGCGAGCGCGGCCGGATTGGCCTCGAGCTTGTTCAGGCCACGCAGGCAGGACTTGAAGCCGAGCAGGGTGTAGCCGAAGCCGACGCCCATATTGCGCAGCACGGTCGAGTCGGTCAGGTCGCGCTGCATGCGCGACAGCGGCAGCTTCTCGGCCAGGTGGCCGAGGATCGCGTTGGCGAGGCCGAGGTTGCCTTCCGAGTTCTCGAAGTCGATCGGGTTGACCTTGTGCGGCATGGTCGAGCTGCCGACTTCGCCGGCCTTGACCTTCTGCTTGAAGTAGCCGAGCGAGATATAGCCCCAGATGTCGCGGTTGGCGTCGATCAGGATGGTGTTGACGCGCGTCAGCGTCTGGTACAGCTCGGCCATGTAGTCGTGCGGCTCGATCTGGATCGTGTACGGGTTGAAGGTAATGCCCAGACCGGTGACGAAGCGGCCGCACAGGCTTTCCCAGTCGACGCCCGGGTAGGCGGACAGGTGGGCGTTGTAGTTGCCGACCGCACCGTTGATCTTGCCGAGGATTTCCTGGCGCACCAGCTGTTCGCGCTGGCGCTTCAGGCGGTAGGCGATGTTGGCCATTTCCTTGCCGAGCGTGGTCGGCGTGGCCGGTTGGCCGTGGGTGCGGCTCATCATCGGCAGGTCGGCGAGGCTGTGCGCGAGTTCGGTGAACTTGCCGATCAGCTCGTCGAGCGCCGGCAGCACCACGGTGTTGCGCGCGGCCCTCAGCATCAGCGCATGGCTGAGGTTGTTGATGTCTTCCGAGGTGCAGGCGAAGTGGATGAACTCGCTGGCTTCCATCACCTCCGGGTTGTCCGACAGGCGTTCCTTCAGCCAGTACTCGATCGCCTTCACGTCGTGGTTGGTGCGCGACTCGATCGCCTTCACCGCTTCGGCGTGCTCGACGCCGAAGTTGGCGATCACGTCGTCGATCTCGCGGATGGTCGCGGCGGAGAACGGTTTGACTTCTTCGATACCCGGCTCGGCGGCGAGCATTTTCAGCCATTCCAGTTCCACCTTGATGCGGAACTTCATCAGGCCGTGCTCGGAGAAGAGCGCGCGCAGCGGTTCGACCTGGGCCGCGTAGCGGCCGTCGAGCGGGGAGAGTGCGGTTAGCGTGTTCAGCATGCTAAGGGCTTCCATATAGCCGACGCGGGCGTCGGCGTGTTGCGTCAAAATCGTTCAAGGTTGGCCGAAGGCCACCTTCAGCGGTCGTTCAAGCGGCGCTTCAGCCCGGCGGCCAGCCGCTCGGCAGCGGCGGGGTTGAAGCGGAAAAACAGTTCGGGTTCGATCATCTCCAGCTCCATGATCGCGAGCCGGCCGTGGTTGTCGCGGATCAGGTCGACGCGCGCGTACAGCACGTCGAACGGCACCGCGGCCACCGCCGCCTCGGCGAAGGCGATCTCCTCGGCGCTGGCCTGGTACGGGTGCACGGTGCCGCCGTGGTCGTCCTGGACGCGGAAGTCGCCGTCCTTGGCGGTCTTGCGGATCGCGTGCGTCACCCGGCCGTCGATCACCATCAGCGACAGCTCCCCCTGATGGACAATCTGCTGCTGGAAGGGTTGCAGCATCAGCGCCTCGTGCCGGATCAGCTCGGCATACACAGCTTCAAAGCGCGCCGCGTCGGCGGCGGCGAAGCGGTAGGTGTGGCGCGCCGAGCCGGACACCGCCGGCTTCAGGATCAGCTCGTCCCAGCCGGTATCGGCGACAGCCTGCGCTAAGCTTCGCGGCTCGCCGACCTCGAGGTAGCGGGTCGGCACGATGTTGACGCCGGCCTCGCGCAAGTCGCCGAGGTAGTGCTTGTCGATGTTCCAGCGGATCAGCCCGATTTCGTTATAGAGCCGGCTGAGCGCGCCGACCCGGTCGAGCCAGGGCGAGAATTCGCCGAAGCGATCGAAGTAGTCCCAGGTGGTGCGAAACAGCAGTGAGTCCGCCTGGTGCCACTCGAAGTCGACATCGTCCCAGGCCCGGCGCGCCACGCGCAGCCCCTGCTGCGCTAGCGCGGTCACGACCAGGTCGTCTTCGGTGTTCACCTGGCGGCTGTACCAGTCGCCCTCGTCGAGCGTCACCCAGCGCGCATCGGTCAGCACCACCACGTCGTATTGCATGTCGATCCCTTGCCATCAAGAAAAACGGGCGGAGAGTCTCCGCCCGTTCGGCCAAGCTTACATGCCCGGCATCATGCCCTTCATGCCACGCATCATTTTCATCATGCCGCCCTTGGACGAGAACTGCTTCATCATCTTCTGGGTCTGCTCGAACTGGGTGAGCAGGCGGTTCACTTCCTGCACCGTCACCCCGGCGCCGGCGGCGATGCGGCGCTTGCGGCTGGCTTTCAGTAGTTCCGGCTTGCGGCGCTCCTGCGGCGTCATCGAGTTGATGATGCCCTCGATGCGACGCACCGACTTGTCGGCCTCGGCGCCCTGGATGCCCTTGGCCATCTGGCCGATCTGCCCCGGCATCTTTTCCATCAGGTTGGCCATGCCGCCCATCTTCTGCATCTGCTGGATCTGCGCCTTGAAGTCCTCCAGGTCGAAGCCCTTGCCCGACTTGAGCTTCTTGGCCATCTTGGCCGCTTCGTCCTGGTCGATGCCTTTCTGCACTTCCTCGATCAGGCTCAATACGTCGCCCATGCCGAGGATGCGGCTGGCGATCCGGTCCGGGTAGAACGGCTCCAGGCCGGTCAGCTTCTCGCCGACGCCGATGAACTTGATCGGCTTGCCGGTCACCTGGCGCACCGACAGCGCGGCACCGCCGCGTGCGTCGCCGTCCATCTTGGTCAGGATCACGCCGGTCAGCGGCAGCGTCTCATTAAACGCCTGCGCGGTGTTGACCGCGTCCTGGCCCTGCATCGCGTCGACCACGAACAGCGTCTCGATCGGCTTCAGCACCGCGTGCAGCGCCTTGATCTCGGCCATCATCGCCTCGTCGATCGCCAGGCGGCCGGCGGTGTCGACCATCAGCACGTCGAAGAAGTGGCGCTTGGCGTGGTCGAGCGCGGCCAGCGCGATGTCGACCGGTTTCTGCTGGCCATCGGACGGGAACCACTCGACGCCGACCTGGCCGGCCAGCGTCTTCAGCTGTTCGATCGCGGCCGGGCGGTATACGTCGGCCGAAACGACCAGAATCTTCTTCTTCTGGGTTTCCTTCAACAGCTTGGCGAGCTTGCCGACCGTGGTGGTCTTGCCGGCGCCTTGCAGGCCGGCCATCAGCACGATCGCCGGCGGTACCGCGGCCAGGTTGAGGGCGTCATTCTTCTCGCCCATCAGCTTGACCAGCTCTTCGTTGACCACGCCGACCAGCGCCTGGCCCGGGGTCAGGCTGCCCATCACGTCCTGGCCGAGCGCGCGCTCCTTGATCTGGGCGATGAAGCTCTTGACCACCGGCAACGCCACGTCGGCCTCGAGCAGCGCCATGCGCACCTCGCGCAGGGCGTCCTGGATGTTCGATTCGCTCAGCCGCGCGTTGCCGCGCAGCGTCTTGATCACGCCCGACAGGCGCGAAGTCAGGTTGTCTAGCATGGGGCGGGATCCTTCACTCTGCCTATGGCGAGTCTGCTTGGTGTAGACTTCAAACTTGCTATTTTACACGAGCCGCCGGGCTTCCGCCCTACCGGCCATCCGCTTGCTGATGACCCCATTGCTTCTGGCCCTCTCGCTCCTGCTCATATGTGCCTACGGCGCCTTTTCCTGGCACTTCTATAGCCACTGGCGCGGCGCGCCCGCTTGGCCGCGTCAGCCGCGGCTCGAACACTCGCTGCTCGGCGGCCTGTTGCTGGTGCAGGCATTCTGCGTGCTGACCCCGCTGGTGCACGGCCAGCTGGTCGCGCTCGGCGTCGGCCACGCAGTGGCGCTGGTGGTGTGGCTGATGCTGCTGATCTACTGGACCGGGAGCTTCTTCTATAGATTGGAGGGGCTGCAGCTGTTCCTGATGCCACTCGCGCTGCTGTCGCTGGCGCTGGCGCTGCTGTTGCCCGGTTCGCACTCCGGTTATGCCTTGACCAACCCGGCGTTCATGCTGCACCTGTTCGCGTCGATGCTGGCGTACAGCCTGTTCGCGATCAGCGCACTGTTGGCGGTGCTGATGCTGGCGCTGGAGCGCGCGCTGCACCGCAAGCACTGGACGCCGCTGGTGAAGACGCTGCCGCCGCTGTTGACGCTGGAAAAACTGATGTTCCGCGTGATCGGCTGGGGCTTTGCGCTGCTGTCGTTGACCCTGGTCAGTGGCGTGCTGTTCTCCGAGCAGCTGTTCGGCAAGCCGGCCAGCTTCTCGCACAAGACCCTGTTCGGGCTGATTTCCTGGCTGTTGTTCGGTGCGCTGCTGTACGGCCGCCACCGTCACGGCTGGCGTGGCAAGCCGGCGATCCGCTGGACGCTGGCCGGTTTTGCCGCGCTGCTATTGGCCTACGTCGGCAGCAAAGTGGTGCTCGAATTGATTTTGCAACGCGTTTAATTGCGTGTCATAGTGACTTTGCTGTGTTTTTACTTGTAACCGGGAGTCGCTCTTATGAAGAAATTGCTTGCACTGTTCGTCGGTCTGTTTCTTTTCGCCTCTGCCGCGTTCGCCGCGGTCAACATCAACACCGCCAGCCAGCAGGAGCTGGAGTCGCTGAACGGCATCGGCCCGTCCAAGGCCAAGGCCATCATCGACTACCGCACCAAGAACGGTCCGTTCAAGACGGTGGACGATCTGAAGAAAGTCACCGGCATCGGGGACAAGACGCTGGAAAAGCTGAAGAAGGACATCGCCGTTTCGGGCAAGACGACGGTTCCTATCGCCACGCCAGCCGCCAAGGGCGCCGCCCCATCGACCGCCAAGGACACCAAGGCGATCGCCACCAAGCCCGCAACCGCCGCGACCAAGAAGCCAACGGTAGACCCGACCAAGAAGCCGTAAGCCCACCCGGCTGACACCGACGCACCACGCCCTGCACAGCAGGGCGTTTTTCATGGCGATGCCTGAGCCACCTGTCGCACAACAGGGAAATTCAACCATTCCCTTCATATTCTTCTAAGAGGTTAACGCCGGGAGCTGCGCGGCGTGATCTATGTCGCACGGGTCGCAGCAAAGCCACACAGATGGCCGGTGGGTAGGCGGGAGCCTCGTCCAGAGCCTGTTTCTCGGGGTTTTCGGGCACCTGTGGGCTGTGGCGAGCGGTCTGGTAGGATGGTTATTGACCCGTGTTGTCCATTTTTCGCAACACTTTTGGGCGGTTTGATCGATTTGTTGCAAGTGAGCAACAAATGCCGTGTATTGGTCTGCCCCAGTAAAATCAATGTGTTGTGGCTTTTTCCATACAATAATGACGTGGGGTAGCGTTTTTGCAGCGTTCCGGTTTTGTATTTTCACAACGGCCGATTTATAGTCGTCGCAGAAATCGCTGGACTACACAGCGGTGAACCAACGCCCGGCCCTTCAGGCCCCAACGCAGGATCCGGGCAAGTTATGACTGACTTGAAAGGAACGAAGCGATGAACAAAAAACTGATCGCTCTGGCGCTGGCAGCTCTGCCGGCCGCAGCAATGGCCGACGTGACCCTGTACGGTGACATGGAAGCTGCCTTCCAGAACGGCAAAGCGCTGAGCTACAACCAGCAAGACGCTAAGAAAAACGTTGTGCTGAAGAACGTCAGCAAGATCGACGACACCGGCTCCTACATCGGCTTCAAGGGCAACGAAGACCTGGGCAACGGCCTGAAGGCGATCTGGCAGGTTGAAAGCGGCCTGAACATCGACGGCTCCGCGAATGCTGATGCTAATAAAAATGCCGGTATTGGCAAGCCGGGTAACACGGGCGCCCTGGCTACCCGCGATACCTTCGTCGGCCTGACCGGCGCCTTCGGTACCGTGCGTCTGGGTAAGCTGAGCACCTACCTGAACTCCGACATGGAGAAGGTTGACCCGTGGGCCTACGGTGCCGGCGTGAACGGCATGAGCACCCTGACCTTCAACGACACCCGTCTGAAGAACTCGATCCGTTACGACGCTCCGGCTGTCGTTCCGGGCCTGAAGCTCACGGCTCAGTACGGTTTCGACGAAACCCGCAAAGAACTTAACGGTCGTCGCTCCAACGCTGGTCAGTACGCCTTCGGCCTCGGCTACGAGAACTCGGGCTTCTACGGCGACCTGGGCTACGCCGCTCAGCGCGATCAAGGTACCAACCTGGACCAGACCGCCTACTACTGGCGTGCTGAAGCCGGCTACAACGCCAACAACCTGCTGGTGGCCGCTGCTTACCAGCAGACCAAGACCTACGCCGGCGCCGACTTCGCTATCAATGCTCAGGATGCAAGTGTTTTCATCCCGACTGGCTTTGCTGCAGGCAGCGACGTGAAGCAGAGCGAAGCCGCTCTGACCGTTGGTTACACCGTCGGCGCGTTCACCCCGATGGCGTCGTACGCCAAGGGCTGGGATGCGAAAGTGAACGGCCAGAAGCAAAACAGCACCGGCTACAACCAGTGGGTGCTGGGCGTGAACTACGCGCTGTCGAAGCGTACCAACACCTACGTGTCCTACGGTCAGAAGAAGTTTGACTCCACTGTGGCTACCGCTCTGAACGCCGGCGGCGACAAAGAGAACACCGTTGCCGTTGGTCTGCAACACAAGTTCTAATCTGTCCTGACAGATTAAACTCCCTAAAAGGGCTGCTTCGGCAGCCCTTTTTGTTTTTGTCGCACAGTAGAACCCGGTCCGAGCCGCGCGGCTTGCATTAGTTGGAAAATGCCATGCAAGTATTTGGCTGGCCAAACCGGCACACTCACATATAATCCCCGCTTAAGTCTTCCATTCGAACTACAGAGCGCAGAGGGGCCATGGACGTCGCGTCGGAACTTGTCGGCTTCGGCCGCGCACTGGTGCAGCACAAGCGGCTCTTGCCGCAGGACGCCGTGGCCGTCCAGCAGCAGGCCGCAGCGGCCCATGTCGGCTTCGTCGAACAGCTGGTGCACAGCAAGAAAATGAGCGCCTACGAGGTAGCGCTGTTTGCCTCACAGGCCTTCGGCTACCCGCTGTTCGACCTGTTGGCGTTCGATGCCGAGCAACTGCCCAAGGGCCTGCTCGACGACGAGCTGCTGCGCAGCAAGCGCCTGCTGCCGCTGTTCAAGCGCGGCAACCGGTTGTTTGTCGCCACGTCCGACCCCACCCAGAGCAGCGATTTTCACGCGATTACGTTCAAGACCGGGCTGTCGCTCGACGTCGTCGTCGTCGAGGACGACAAGCTGGCGCGCTTGATCGGCCGGCCGCGCGGCGATGGCGGCCTCGCCTTGCAGACGCTGAGCGGCGGTGATCTGGACGATCTCGAGTTTGCCGACCCGGATCAGCATGCTTCCGGTGCCAGCGTGCCCGACGTCGACGATGCGCCGGTGGTGAAGTTCATCCACAAGGTGCTGCTCGACGGCATCAACGGCGGCGCGTCGGATATCCATTTCGAACCGTACGAGAAGTATTACCGGATCCGCTATCGCATCGACGGTCAGCTCACGGAGGTCGCGCAACCTCCCTTGGGGCTGAAGGACCGGATCGCGTCGCGACTGAAGGTGATCTCGCGGCTCGACATCTCCGAGAAGCGGGTGCCGCAGGACGGTCGGCTCAAGTTGGTGCTGTCCAAACATCGGGCGATCGACTTCCGGGTCAGCACGCTGCCGACGCTGTTCGGTGAAAAGATCGTGCTGCGGATACTCGACCAGTCGGCCGCGTCGCTGGAGATCGAGCAGCTCGGTTTCGAGCCGGAGCAGCAGGAGGCGGTACTGCGTGCGATCGCCCGGCCATACGGCATGGTGCTGGTGACCGGCCCGACCGGTTCGGGCAAGACCGTGTCGCTGTATACGTTTCTCAACATCCTCAACCAGGCCGACGTTAATATCGCCACCGCCGAGGACCCGGTCGAGATCAATCTGCCGGGCGTCAACCAGGTCAACGTCAACGAGAAGGCCGGGCTGACCTTTGCGTCGGCGCTGCGCGCCTTCCTGCGCCAGGATCCGGACATCCTGATGGTCGGCGAGATTCGCGACATCGAGACCGCCGACATCGCGATCAAGGCGGCGCAGACCGGGCATAGGGTGTTTTCGACGGTGCATACCAATAACGCGCCGGCGACGCTGACCCGGCTGCTGAACATGGGAGTGGCGCCGTTCAACGTGGCGAGCTCGGTGCTGCTGATCATGGCGCAGCGTCTGGTCCGGCGGCTGTGCAATCACTGCAAGCAGCCGGTGGGCATCCCGCGCGAGGCGCTATTGCGTGCCGGCTTCGCCGAGGCGGAGCTTGACGGCAGCTGGCAGCCGTTCGGGCCGGTCGGTTGCGACGAGTGTCACGGCAGCGGTTACCGAGGCCGGGTCGGGGTGTACGAGGTGATGCCGGTCAGCGAGGCGGTCACCCGGCTGATTATGCAGAACGGCACCGCGCTCGATCTGGGCGAGCTGGCGCGGGCCGAGGGCATGCTCGACCTGCGCCACGCCGGGCTGTTGAAGGTGAAGCGTGGCGTCACCTCGCTCGCCGAGATCGAAGCCGTGACCAACGACTAGCTACTGGAGCGCTATGGCAAGCCGCCCACAAAAATCGACCCATCCCGGTTATATCTGGGAGTGGGAAGGGAAGGACCGCACCGGCAAACCGGTGCGCGGCGAAACGCGGGCCGATTCCGAAACGGTGGCCAAGGCGCTGCTGCGCCGGCAAGGCATCAACATCGCCAAGGTGAAGCGCCGGCGCGGCGGCCTCGGCCGCCGGATCACCGAGAAGGACATCGCGCTGTTTACCCGCCAACTGGCGACGATGCTGAAGGCCGGTGTGCCGCTGTTGCAGGCGTTCGAGATCGCCGCCAAGGGGCACGGCAACCCGGCGGTAACGAGGATGCTGCTCGAGGTGCGTGCCGACGTGGAAACCGGCTTGTCGTTGGCCGAAGCGTTTCGCAAGCGGCCGCTGTATTTCGATCGGCTGTTCTGCAACCTGATCGCGGCCGGCGAAAGCGGCGGGGTGCTCGACAGCCTGCTCGACAAGCTCGCCAGCTACAAGGAGAAGATCCTCGCGATCAAGGGCAAGATCCGCTCGGCGCTGATCTACCCGGGCGCGATCGTTGCGGTGTCGTTCATCATCACCGCGGTGATCATGGTCTACGTGATCCCGGCATTCAAGGAGTTGTTTTCGAGCTTCGGCGCCGATCTGCCGGTGCCGACGCTGCTGGTGATCTGGTTGTCCGACCTGTTCGTCGCCTGGTGGTGGGGGATCATCGGCGTGCTGCTCGCCGCAGGGTTCGGGCTGTGGTACGCGTTCAAGCGCTCGCCGGGCTTCGTCGAGCACTTCGACGGTGTGCTGCTGCGTCTGCCGGTGCTCGGCGCGATCGTGCGCAAGGCGACCATCGCGCGCTGGGCGCGCACGCTGGCGACCTTGTTCGCCGCCGGGGTGCCGCTGGTGGAGGCGCTCGATTCGGTCGGCGGCGCGGCCGGCAACCGGGTGTACGAAGAGGCGACCCGGCGCATCCAGGCCGACGTCAACAGCGGTGCCAGCCTGAACCATTCGATGCAGCGCAGCGGGCTGTTTCCCAATATGGTGTTGCAGATGACGTCGATCGGCGAGGAGTCCGGCTCGCTCGACGCGATGCTCGGCAAGGTCGCCGACTTCTACGAAGACGAAGTCGATAACGCGGTCGCCTCGTTGTCCAGCCTGCTGGAACCGGCGATCATGGTCATTCTCGGAATATTGATCGGGGGGCTCGTCATCGCGATGTACCTGCCGATTTTCAAGATGGGGCAGGTGGTCGGTTGATGCAGGTCTTGTATTCTTTTCTTTCGGCCAACCCGGCCTGGCTGATCGGCGGGGCGTTGCTGTTCGGGTTGTTGATCGGCAGTTTTCTGAACGTGGTGATCCATCGGCTGCCGATCATGCTGCAGCAGGATTGGCAACGCGACTGCGCGCGGCTGGCCGGCGCGCCCGATCAGGAGGAGCAGCGCTATAACCTGCTGCTGCCGGCGTCGCATTGTCCGGCGTGCCGGCAACCGGTCAAGCCGTGGCAGAATCTGCCGCTGATCAGCTTCGTGCTGTTGCGCGGACGCTGCGCGTCTTGCGCGGCACCGATCAGCCGTCGCTATCCGCTGGTCGAGCTGCTGACCGGCTTGGTGTTCGCGCTGCTCGCCTGGCAGCTCGGACCGGGCAGTGCGCTCGTCGGCGCGATGCTGCTGTCGGCGGCGCTGATCGCGCTGGCGTTTATCGACGCCGACACCCAGCTGCTACCGGACTGCCTGACGCTGCCGCTGTTGTGGGCCGGGCTGCTGTTCAATCTGGCGACCGGCCTGATGCCGCTCGCCGACGCGGTGCTCGGCGCGGTGTTCGGCTACCTGGCGCTGTGGCTGGTGTACTGGGCGTTCCGGCTCGCGACCGGCAAGGAGGGGATGGGCTACGGCGACTTCAAGCTGTTGGCGGCGCTCGGTGCCTGGCTCGGCTGGCAGGCCTTGCCGCTGGTGATCTTGCTGTCGTCGCTGGTCGGCGCGCTGGTCGGCGTCGGGCTGATCGTGGCGCGCCGGGTGGGCCGCAGCCAAGCGCTGCCGTTCGGGCCGTATCTGGCGGCGGCGGGCTGGATCGCGTTTTTGTGGGGGGAGCGGATCATGATGTGGTATTTGCATGGCTGACAAGGTAGTGGGGCTGACCGGCGGAATCGGTTCGGGTAAGAGCACGGTGGCCGACCTGTTCGCCGCGCGCGGTGTGGCGGTGGTCGACACCGACCGGATTTCACACCAGCTGACCGGGCCGGACGGCGGCGCGATGGCGGCGATCGCGGCGGAATTCGGTAGCGGGGTGGTGCGGGACGACGGGGCGCTCGACCGGGAGGCGATGCGCGGCATCGTGTTCGCCGACCCGACGGCGCGGGCGCGGCTGGAGGCGATCCTGCACCCGATGATCCGCGCCGAGAGCGAGCGGCAACTGCGCTTGGCCGAAGGGCCGTATGCGATGCTGGTGGTGCCGCTGCTGTTCGAAACCGGCCAGTATTCGTCGCTGCTGGCGCGAGTGCTGGTGGTCGATTGCGACGAGGCGGTGCAGCGCCAGCGGGTGCGGCAGCGCAGTGGCCTGGACGAGGCGACGGTGACGGCGATCATGGCGGCGCAGCTGTCGCGCGCCGAGAGGCTGGCCCGCGCCGACGATGTGATTAACAATAGTTCCGACCTAGTAGAGCTAACGCTTCAAGTCGACGCCAAACACCGCTATTATCTTGCCAACCTGACCGCCAAACCGGCGTAGACTGATCCCCACTCACGAAAAGGGCCGTCGTCGTTGTGATCTGCTTCGAGTTTCCCGTCACTGAACGTACCCGCACGCTGCTCCGCCTCGAGCAGCTCTATCTGCGGCTGGCCTTTTTCATCGAGCGGGACGATCCGTTCGAACACCACGCCGCCTTGCTGGTGTTGTTCGAACTGATGGAAACCGCGTCGCGCGCCGACATAAAAGCCGATCTATTGCAGGAACTGGAGCGCCAGAAGCAGGTGCTCGAGCAACTGCGCAGCAACCCGGCGATCGACGAGGGCACGCTCGAGTCGGTGCTCGACGACATCGAGCAGTCGTCGGCCGGCTTGCTCGGCCTGACCGGCAAGTTCGGCCAGCACCTGCGCGAGAACGAGTGGCTGATGGCGATCAAGCAGCGCGCCGGCATCCCCGGCGGCACCTGCCAGTTCGACCTGCCGTCCTACTTCCTGTGGCAACAGAAGTCGGCCGAAGCGCGCCGCGAGGATCTGCTGCGCTGGTCCGGCCCGTTGACCCCGACCGCGCTGGCGAGTACCGTCCTGCTCAAGCTGTTGCGCGACAGCGGCAAGACCCACCGCTACCTGGCGCGCGGCGGCGCGTTCCAGCAGATGTCCGGCGGCAAGATCGTGCAGCTGGTGCGCGTCGGTTTCGACGAGGGGCTGAACGTGCTGCCCGAGCTGTCGGCCAACAAGTACATGCTCAATATCCGCTTCGTCTGCGCCGGTACCGGCGAGGTGCGCGCGCGCCAGAGTGAAGACGATATCGAGTTCGACCTGACCTATTGCAAGTTCTGACCATGAGTAGCTCTACCCCGCGCCAGGTGGCGTGCCCGACCTGCAAGGCGCCGGTCGACTGGACCCCGGAAAACCGTTTCAGGCCGTTCTGCAGCGAGCGCTGCAAGCTGATCGACCTCGGCCAGTGGGCGACCGAGCAGTACCGGGTCGCCGCCGAAGAGGACGACCTCGACGAGCTGACCCGCAACAGCCTGAACTGAGCGTTGCGACCATGAAAAAAGCCGGCATCTGCCGGCTTTTTGCATGGCTGAGGGTCTGCTCAGGCGCGGGCGGCGATCGAAGCGCCCTGCGAGAAATAGCTCTTCACCCCGGACAGGATCGACTGCGCCATCTTCTGCTGGAAGTCCGGGTCGAGCAGGCGGCGTTCCTCGTCCGGATTGCTGATGAAGGCGGTCTCGACCAGGATAGACGGGATGTCCGGCGCCTTCAGCACCGCGAAGCCGGCCTGTTCGACCTTGCCCTTGTGCAGCGCGTTGAGCCCGCCGATCTGGCCGAGCACCGACTTGCCGAGTTTCAGGCTGTCGTTGATGGTGGCCGTCTGCGTCAGGTCGAGTAGGGTGTGCGCGAGGTAGCGGTCCTTGGTGTTGAGCTTCACCCCGCCGATCAGGTCGGAGTCGTTCTGCGTCTGCGCCAGGTAACGGGCCGCGGTACTGGTTGCGCCCTTTTCCGACACGGCGAACACCGACGAGCCCTTCGCCGCCGGTGTGATGAAGGCGTCGGCGTGGATCGAGATGAACAGGTCGGCGTTGAGCTTGCGCGCCTTTGCGACGCGCACCCCGAGCGGGATGAACACGTCGTCGTCGCGGGTCATGTGCGCCTTCATGTTCGGCTCACTGTCGATCATCTGTTTCAGCTGGCGGGCGATCTTCAGCACGATGTCCTTCTCGTGCGTGCCGCGCGGGCCGGTCGCGCCCGGGTCCTCGCCGCCGTGGCCAGGGTCGAGCATCACGATGATAGGCCGGTCGGTGCCGGCCTTGCCCTTCTTCGGCTTGGCCGGCTCCGGCGGGGTCGTCTCGTCGAGCTGGCCCTTGTTGTAGTCGTCGAGAAGCGCCAACAGCGGGTCGCTTTGCGCCTGCGCCGGATATAGGTCGACGACCAGCCGGTGCTTGAACTCGGCGACCGGCTTCAGCGTGAAGATCTGCGGCTTGACCTCGGTCTTCAGGTCGAACACCAGCCGCACCGTGTCCGGGGTGTTCTGGCCGGCGCGGGCGCTCTGGATGAACGGGTCGCTGCCGCCGATCTGGCCGCCGATGTCCTTGAGCAGGCTGCCCAGCTGCACGCCTTCGACGTCGACGACCAGCCGGTTGGGGTTGTTCAGCAGGAACTGCTTGAACTTCAGCGGGGCGCTCGACTCGATGGTGACCCGGGTATAGGTCGACGACGGCCAGACGCGTACCGCGACGATCGCGCTATCGGCGGCAAGGCCGACGCGGCTGACCGACAGCAGCCAGGTGGCGGCCGCGCCGCCGATCAGGCGGCGGCGCAGGGGATTATGATTCGACTCAGGCATAGGGTTCCGTGCTCGCTATTGGCCGAAAGAACGAAGGTCCGACCGTCGCCGGCGATGTCGAGTTCCACGACCAGATCGGCCGGCGGCAACAGGCCGGCAGCCTTGTCCGGCCATTCGACCAGGCAGACGCTGTCGGCGTCGAAGTAATCGCGAAAGCCGGCGTCTTCCCATTCGTCCGGGTCGGCAAAACGATAAAGATCGAAATGGTGGGCGGTCAGCCGCGCAAGCGGGTAGCTTTCCACCAGCGTGTAGGTCGGGCTCTTCACCCGGCCGGTGTGGCCGAGTGCGGCAAGAAAGCCGCGCGTCAGCGTGGTCTTGCCGGCGCCGAGGTCGCCATGCAGGTAGATCACCAGGCCGGGCGCGACGGCCGCGGCCAGCGCCGCGCCGAGCGCCAGCGTGGCGGCCTCGTCCGGTATATAACCGGAGCGTGAGCGGGTATCATTCATGACCATGCAGGCAACTATCTCCGAAAACCCGAATTATCTCGAATTGGCGCGCCAAATCAAAGACTGGGCGCGCGAATTGGGCTTTGCCGACGCGCGCATCGGCCGTGCCGAGCTGCCGGCCGAGGCAGGCGAGCGGCTGGCCGCGTGGCTGGCGGCCGGTCACCACGGCGAGATGGACTACATGGAGCGCCACGGCCAGCTGCGGGTGAAACCGGCCGAGCTGGTGCCGGGAGCGCTATCGGTGGTGTCGCTGCGCATGCACTATTGGCCGGCCGAGGCCAGGCCGGCCGACGCGGTGCTGGAGGACGGCAACGCCGCGTATATTTCACGCTACGCGCTCGGCCGCGATTATCACAAGGTGATTCGCAACCGCCTGCAGAAACTCGCCGACAGGTTGGCCGAAACGATACAACCGTTGGGTTACCGGGTATTTACCGACAGCGCACCGATCGCCGAGGTGGCGCTGGCGGCGCAGGCCGGGCTCGGCTGGCGCGGCAAGCACACCCTGCTGCTCAATAAGGGGCAGGGATCGTTGTTCTTCCTCGGCGAGCTGGTCACCGACCTGCCGCTACCGCCGGACGAGAGCGAGCCGGAGCACTGCGGCCGCTGTACCCGCTGCCTCGACGTCTGCCCGACCGGCGCGATTATCGAGCCGTACACGGTCGACGCCCGCCGCTGCATTTCCTACCTGACCATCGAGCTGAAGTCGGCGATCCCCGAACCGTTGCGGCCGCTGATCGGCAACCGGGTGTACGGCTGCGATGACTGCCAGCTGGCTTGCCCGTGGAACCGCTTCGCGGTGCACACCGCCGAGCCGGACTTCGCGGTGCGCCACGGTCTCGACGACGTGAGCCTCGCCGAGCTGTTCGGTTGGAGCGAGGACGACTTCAAGACCCGGATGGCCGGCAGTGCGATCTACCGGATCGGCTACCTGAAGTGGCTGTCGAATATCGCGGTCGGCCTGGGCAATGCGCCGAGCTCGGCTGCGGTGATCGCGGCGTTGACGGCCCGCGCCGATCATCCGGACGAGTTGGTGCGTGAGCCGACCCGCTGGGCGCTGGCTCGGCACGGCGTGGTGCTGGGCTGAACCGTCTGGCCTGCGGGGCCGGCCCCGTCCTGTTTCGATCAACATCGATTGATTCCCGAACCTGATATAAAAATGAACCCTTCGACCCGCTGGACCATCCGGGCGGCTCGCTGCGACGAGCTGCCCGCACTGCAGGCGATCGAGCGCGCCGCCGCCGAGCGATTCCGCGCCGACCCGGTCGGGCCGCTGTTCGCGGCGCACGGCCTGAGCCTGGCCGAGCTGGAGCAAGGCCGTTCGGCCAACTTGCTATGGGTCGGAGCGACGTCGCAAGGCGAACTAGCCGGCTTCGCGCTGGTGTCGCGCCACGGCGCCGTCGCGCATCTCGACGAGATCGACGTGCGGCCTGAATTCGGCGGGCGGGGGTTGGCGAGTGTTTTGATCGAGACGCTGTGCGCGGAGCTGGCCGACGCCGGTTGTCGAGTGCTGACCTTATCGACGCTGGCGGATGTCGCGTGGAACGCGCCGTTCTACGCGCGGCGCGGCTTCGTCGCGTTGGCCGAAGGCGAGCTGGACGAGCGCCTGAGTGCTTGCCGGGAGGCGGAGCGCGCCGCCGGTTTCCCGATGACGCGCCGAGTGCTGATGCGGCGGATGCTGCTGGTCTCAGTCGAGCTCGCGGCTGAAGTGGAAGGCATTGATCACCATGCCTTCGCGGAAGTAGAAGCGATGCGCGTCGGTACGATGGGTGCCGGAATCGAGCGTCAGGTAGCGGCAGCCGGCCGCGTAGGCTATCGCCTCGCAGCGCGCCAAGAGCAGCGAGCCGATCCCTTGCGAGCGATGCGCCTCGTCGGTGACCAGGTCGTCGATATAGAGTCGCCGTCCCTCGTAGGTGTTTTCGTAGACCCGGTACAGCGCGAGGCCGACCACTTTGTCGCCCGAGAGCGCGAGCTCGATCCGGCCGCCGTCGGCGCAGACGCGCGCCAGCGTCGCCAGATAGCCCGCCTCGTCGTCCGGCAGTCGCGGGCGCAGCTGGCGGTGCACGGCCAGGGCGCTACCCAGTCGCGCCGGGTCGATAATCTGGCCGTGTTCGTCGGTGGCGGCGTGCAGTCTGATCGCGTTCATCGTGCCTCCCGCGACGGTGCGACCAGCACCGATTCGCCCTCCAGCACCACCTTGCCCTTCACCCGGCACTCGGTGGTGAAGGTGACGCGCTTCCTCGCCGGGTCGAGTTCGCTGACGGTGGCGATCGCGGTGACGGTGTCGCCGATCCGCACCGGCGCGGTGAAGCGGGTCGACTGCGACACGTAGATCGCGCCGGCGCCGGGCAGTCGGGTGCCGACCACGGTCGAGATCAGGCTGGCGGTGAGCATGCCGTGCGCGATGCGGCCGCCGAACTGGGTGGTTTCGGCGTATTCCTGGTTGATGTGCACCGGGTTGTCGTCGCCCGATACGCCGGCGAACAGCAGGATGTCCGCCTCGCCGATGGTCCTGGCGTAACTGGCCGACTGGCCGATCTGGATGTCTTCGAAGAATACGGTCGCCATCGTGTTTGCCCTTTATTCGAATGGAATTGCCCGGCCATTGTGGCAGCAACTGCCGGTGCTTGCCAAAGCGGGAGCCCGGGCCGCCCGGTCATTACGCAAGTTGTCGGACCGCCTGCTGCGCCGGGCGTTCCCGTTCGACCCGGCCCGATCGGCGCGCGGCCGCACCGTGCAAAAAGACTGTCCGACAGGTAGACTTGGGCTGACCCGAATTGCCGGGCGGGTGTCGCGCGCGATCCGCGTTGCGTTTTGACGACGCCGGCCCCAGATTTTGTTGGTTAAACGCTTGTTTGAATCCGCTCGCTGGCCGACAATGGCCCGGATGCCGGCTCAACAGCACGTCACCAACACTCCGATCATCCCTATGTGAGAGGTTAGCAATTTCCCATGAAAGCTTTAGTCGCTGTGAAGCGCGTTGTTGATTACAACGTGAAAGTCAGGGTCAAGGCCGATGGTTCCGATGTGGACATCGCCAACGTCAAGATGTCGATGAACCCGTTTGACGAGATCGCGGTGGAAGAGGCGGTGCGTCTCAAGGAAGCCGGCAAGGTCAGCGAGATCGTGGTGGTGTCGCTGGGCGTCAAGCAGTGCGAGGAAACGCTGCGCACCGCGCTGGCGATGGGCGCCGACCGCGCCGTGCACGTCGAGACCGATGCCGAGCTGCAGCCGCTGGCGGTCGCCAAGCTGCTCAAGGCCGTCGCCGACAAGGAGCAGCCGACCATCGCGATCCTCGGCAAGCAGGCGATCGACGACGACGCCAACCAGACCGGCCAGATGCTGGCCGCGCTGCTCGGCTGGGGTCAGGGCACCTTCGCGTCCAAGGTCGAACTGTCGGCCGAAACCGCCACCGTCACCCGCGAGGTGGACGGCGGCCTCGAGACCGTGAAGCTGGCGCTGCCGGCGGTGATCACCTCAGACCTGCGCCTGAACGAGCCGCGCTATGTGAAGCTGCCGAACATCATGGCCGCCAAGAAGAAGCCGCTCGACAAGCTGAGCCCGGCCGACCTCGGCGTCGACGTCACGCCGCGCCTGAAGACGCTGAAAGTGGCCGAACCGGCCAAACGCTCGGCCGGCATCAAGGTGGCGAATGCCGCCGAGCTGGTCGCCAAACTCAAGAACGACGCAAAGGTGCTGTAAATCATGGCCATTCTCGTTATCGCTGAACACGACAACCAGAGCCTGAAGGCAGGCACCCTGAACACCGTGACCGCCGCTGCTCGTGTTGGTGGCGACATCCACGTGCTGGTGGCCGGTCACAACGCCGCCGCGGCCGCGGCCGCGGCCGCCAAGCTCGCCGGTGTCGCCAAGGTGCTGCACGTCGACGCCGCGCAGTACGCGCACGGCCTGGCCGAAAGCCTGTCGGTGCTGGTGGTCGATCTTGCCAAGAACTACAGCCACGTGTTCGCCCCGGCGACCTCGTTCGGCAAGAACCTGCTGCCGCGCGTCGCCGCGCTGCTCGACGTCGCACCGGTGTCGGACATCGTCGCGATCGAGTCGGCCGACACCTTCGTGCGGCCGATCTACGCCGGCAACGTGCTGGCCACCGTGCAGTCGAGCGACCCGATCAAGGTGGTGACCGTGCGCACCACCGCGTTCGAGCCGGCTGCCAACGGCGGTTCGGCCAACGTCGAGACCATCGCCGCCGCCGCCGACAGCACCCTGTCGCAATTCGTCGGCCAGGAGCTGACCGTGTCGGATCGCCCGGAACTGGCTTCGGCCAAGGTGGTGGTGTCGGGCGGCCGTGCGCTCGGTTCGGAAGAGCAGTTCAAGGCGGTGATCGAGCCCTTGGCCGACAAGCTCGGCGCCGCCGTCGGTGCGTCGCGCGCCGCGGTCGACGCCGGCTACGCGCCGAACGACTACCAGGTCGGCCAGACCGGCAAGGTGGTGGCGCCGGAACTGTACGTCGCGGTCGGGATCTCCGGCGCGATCCAGCACCTGGCCGGCATGAAGGACTCCAAGGTGATCGTTGCGATCAACAAGGACGAAGAAGCGCCGATCTTCCAGGTGGCCGATTACGGCATCGTCGGTGACCTGTTCACCGTGGTGCCGGAACTGATCGCCGAACTGTCCAAGTAAGGACGGCAGCGCAGATACAAGAGCACAACAAGGCCGGCGTCAGACCGGCCTTTTCTACATCACGAGAAAATCACGAGCTGAGGTGCTGACATGGCTTACCAAGCCCCCCTGAAAGACATCCGCTTTGTGCTGAACGAGCTGGCCGAGCTGCCGGCCGTCTGCACATTGCCCGGTTATGAAGACGCCAGCGTCGAGCTGGTCGACGCGATCCTCGACGAGGGCGCCAAGTTTGCCGAAAACGTGCTGGCGCCGACCAATAAGCCCGGCGACGCCGGTGCGCGGCTGAGCGGCGACGTGGTGAGCAGCGCGCCCGGCTTCAAGGACGCCTGGCAGCAATACGTCGACGCCGGCTGGGTCGGCCTGCGCGCGCCGGCCGAGTTCGGCGGCCAGGGCCTGCCGGCCCTGGTGGCGCTGGCGGCCGAGGAGATGTGGTGTTCGGCCAACCTGGCGTTCTCGCTGGCGCCGATGCTGACGCTCGGCGCGATCGAGGCGCTGAACCACCATGCGTCCGACGAATTGAAGGCCGTCTACCTGCCGAAGATGTCGAGCGGCGAGTGGACCGGCACGATGAATTTGACCGAGCCGCAAGCCGGCTCGGACCTCGCGCAGGTGCGAACCAAGGCGCAGCCGAACGGCGACGGCAGTTATCTGATCAGCGGGCAGAAGATCTTCATCACCTGGGGCGAGCACGACATGGCGGACAACATTGTCCACCTGGTGCTGGCCCGCCTGCCGGACGCGCCGGCTGGGGTGAAGGGCATCTCGCTGTTCGTGGTGCCGAAGTTCCTGGTCAACGCCGACGGCAGCCTGGGTGAGCGCAACGACCTGCGCTGCGTGTCGCTCGAGCACAAGCTCGGCATCCACGGCAGCCCGACCGCGGTGATGAGCTTCGGCGACAACGGCGGCGCGGTCGGCTACCTGGTCGGCGAGGCGAACAAGGGCCTCGGCTACATGTTCACGATGATGAACCACGCGCGGCTCGGCGTCGGCATCGAGGGCATGGCGCTATCCGAGCGCGCCTATCAGGCGGCGGTGGGCTACGCGCGCGACCGGGTGCAGAGCCGCGCGATCGGCTCGCCCGACCCGGCCGGGGTGGCGATCATCAAGCACCCGGACGTGCGCCGCATGCTAATGACGATGCGTGCGCAGATCGAGGCGCAGCGCGCGCTGGCGTTCTACGCCGCCGCCGCGCTCGACCGCGCCGCGCGTCACCCGGTGCCGGACGAGCAGGCGCGCAATCAGGCGCTGGTCAATTTCCTGATCCCGATCGTGAAGGGCTGGAACACCGAGCAGGCCAACGAGATCACCAGCCTGGCGGTGCAGGTGCACGGCGGCATGGGCTACATCGAGGAGACCGGCGTGGCGCAGTACTACCGCGATGCGCGGATCACCGCGATCTACGAGGGCACCACCGGCATCCAGGCACTCGACCTGATCAGCCGCAAGACCGCCCTGGACAACGGCGCGACCGCGCGCTGGCTGCTGGGCGAGGTGGCCGCCACCGCCGAGCAGCTGAAGGCCGCCGGCTTCGCCAGCCTGTCGGCCAACCTGACCGCGGCGGCGGCCGACGCCGAACGCTGCGTGGCGTTCATCGTCGAGACCTTCGGTGCGAAACCGCAACTGGCCGGCGCCGGCTCGGTGCCGTTCCTGAAGCTGATGGGCATCGTGCTCGGCGGCTGGCAGCTCGGCCGCGCCGCGCTGATCGCCAAGGCGCAGTCGGGCGAAGACGGTGCCGATGTCGAGTTCCTGAACGCCAAGCAGATCACCGCGCGGTTCTACGGCGAGCACCTGCTGCCGCAGGTGAGCGGCTTGGCCGCGGCGATCGTGTCCGGAGCGGACAGTGTGCTGGCGCTGGACGACAGCCAGTTCTGAGCGCGTTCCGTCATGGATAACGGCCGGTTGCCCCGATAGGCGCCGGCCGTTTTTGCATGTGTCTGCATGAAAAACGCCACCTCGTGGTGGCGTCGTGCAACCGGCGGGGCTCAGAGCTGGCCGATCACCGTCTGCACCGCGCTGAACAGCGTGTCGAATGAGGCGCTGTCGAGCAGACCATAGCCCTGGCCGATAGAGCCGGCCGGCAACAGCTGGCCGCGTTTCAGGTGTCCGTTGTGCAGAGCGACGATCACCTTGCCGCCGCGGCGCAGCAGGTCGGCGTCGTAGAAGTCGCCGATGGCCTGCTGGTCGCTCAGCGGGATGTTGACGACCAACCAGCACATTGCTGTTGGCCGAATAGGCGCTCCAGGTGAGCGGTATGGCATAGGCGTAGCTCGGCCCGCCGGTCAGGGTGCCGCTACCGTTGCTATTGAGCGTCACGTTGGTACCTACCGCGGTCGCCCAGGCTGAACTGTTGGCCGAAGAGCTGGCTGACGCGGGTGTAGGAGGAGCCGGGGAAGGAACTGACCAGGTTGTTGCAGTGGGTGACGCCGTCTTCGGTGATCGGGGTGGCCGGAATGGTGCCGGTACCGCAGCTGCTAAACGAGGGCAGCACCAGCGTGTCGCTGGCGGCCAGCGGGTTGGTGACATAGAGCGGGTCGCCGGCGCCGATCGAATCGGTGACCGTCGACACGGCGCCGACGCCGACGAACTTGTTGCGCAACACGTAACCGCCGATGCCCTGGTAGCCGCTCGGCGGGGCCAGCGCGTTGCTCATGCCCAACTCGAAGGTCAGCCGGCTGCCGCCGTTCGGGTCGGTGACGAGGACGCGGTTATTGATCACGTCGCGCACGCTATACGATTGGGCGAGACTGGCCGCGCTGACGAAGCCGCCCCAGCTGCCGTTGTCCTGCAGCGTGTAGCCGCCGAGGCTTTGATCGTAGTCGCCGGGCGGGCGCCGCCTCAGCTGCCTGACACATAGTTCTGCCGGCTCGTGGCGAACTGGTTGGCGGCCAGTTGGGTTATCGTGCGGGTCGGCGCCTTGCCGACGTTGATGCCGGCATACCCGTAGAGCGCGCGGCCCAATATGGCGTTGGCGTCGACGGTCACGCTGAACACCGGCCGCGACTTGGCGCTGGCGACCCCGCTGGCGTTGACGTTGCCGATGGAAGCGCTGTCGACGATGGCGCTGGCGATCGCACGCTGGCTGGCCAGATCGATCGGCGAGGTTCCGGCCAGCGTCGCGTTGGTCAGCTTGGACACGATGGCGCTGGCGAGGTTGGCGGTGGCGCTGTCGCCGTTGGCCAGATAATCGTCGTACAGGTTGCCCGGGTTTGCCCCGCTGGCGCGAGCCACCTTCTGCACCGCCATCTCCGCCGCGGCCTTGTTCCAGCCCTCGATCCGCTTGGCGGTGACCAGGGTGGTGATCGGCGTGATGTGGATAGGCGTGGTTGGATCCTCAATCACCGTGGACAGCGTGAACGAGGCGGTGAAATGTCCGCCGCTGCCGATGTCGACGGTGTTCGGGCCGACTTCGGCCAGCATCTTCTTGCCCCACGACTGGCGGGGGTCGACCGTCAGGCTGTAGGCGCCGTTGGCGCTGGTGATGGTGGAGGGGTCGCCGGGGTCGCACTGGCCGCTGTCGTTCAGGTCGACGCAGACCCTGGCACCCTGCAGATAGCCGTCGATCGCCCGGCCGGTGATGGTCAGGCTGCCCGGCAGCGACGGGACGTCGACGCCGCCGTTGCCGCCGGAGTTCCCCGAGCTGCCGCTGTTGCTGCCGGTATCGCCGACGCTGCCACCATTGCTGCCGGTGCTGCCGCCGTTGGCCGGCTTGCTGGGCGAACCGCTGCCGCTATAGCCGCCGCCACCACCGCCGCCACCGCAGGCGGCGAGCAGCAAGGTGCTAACTAGCGTGACTACCAAAAGCCCACATTTCAATGCGCTTTCCATGTTGGAGCCCTCCGCGTCATCGGTTCGTGAACGCCTGCCCCGACCGGGGAGGGCGGCTAGACGATGTAGCTGTTTTTCCCCAGCATAGTTGCTTTCGTCATCCAGAAAAAATATTTGTGATAACTGTTTTAACTTTAAATTGTCAATGAGAAATATGGCATTCATGCTATTGTAATGCCTTGAAACTAGAGTCTGCCGATTCGAACCGTTTTAGCCAGGGTCCTCTTTCGATGTCGTTGTTCCGCTTCGCCCCCCACCTGCTGGTCGTGTTGCCGATAGCCATCGTCGCGTCGGCCGCATTGTGGCGAGGAGCCGTGCGGTGAGGTGGCGCCTGTCTGCGCCGCGCTGGCGCCGGCTGCCGGTCGAAACGCTGCTGACTGGGGCGCTGCTGTTCGGCGGGGCGTTCTGGATCGGCAAGACCGTGGCGCGCTTGTTCGGCGGCACTACTCCGCCGCTGCCGCAGCTGGAACAGGCCGACCCGCAAAGCGCCGCGGGGATCGCCGCGCAGGCGCACTGGTTCGGCGACGCCAGCGTGGCCGCGCCGGTGGCCGCGCCGCCGCTGACTGTGATCGGCGTGCTGGCCGGCCCGGCGAGTCAGGCCTTCGCCATCGTCGAGGAAAACGGGCAGAAGCTGCCGCTGTTGGTCGGCAAGGCGACGCCGGGGGGCTGGACGCTGCAGCAGGTGACCGCATCCGGCGTGGTGCTGAGCCGGCCGGGCGGCAACAACAGTTTCGTGCCCTTGATCAGCCGCAACGGCGAGGCCGCGGCCGCACCACCGGCCGCTCCCGGCGGCTTCGCACCTCCTTCGGCCAACCCGGCCATCGCCGTCCCGCCACCTCAGGGCGTCACTCTACCGCCTTCGGCCAACCCGGCCGTATCCGCCCCGGCGCCTACCCTGCCGCCGGACAATGTCGTTCCACCCCCCAGCCACTAAGACTTCGTCCATGCGCTTTGCCCGTATTGCCTGCCTGCTTGCCCTGACCGTTGCCTGCCGCAGCTTCGCCGCCCCCGCCGAGCCGGTGATGCTCAACTTCGTCAACGCCGACATCGAGACGGTGGTGCGCGCGATCGGCGAGATGACCGGCAAGAACTTCGTGATCGACCCGCGGGTGAAGGGCACGGTCAATATCGTGTCGAGCCGGCCGGTGCCGGGCGCGCTCGCCTACCAGATCCTGCTGTCCAGCCTGCGCCTGCAGGGCTTCGCCGCGGTCGAGGGCAACGGTGTGGTGAAGATCATGCCCGAGGCCGACGCCAAGCTGCACGCCAAGGCCGGCACGCCGCGCCGCAACGACGGCGACCGGCTGATCACCAAGGTGTTCGCGCTGAAGCAGGGCAGCGCCACCCAGCTGGTGCCGGTGATCCGGCCGATCGTGTCGCCGAACAACACGGTGGCGGCGTTCGCGCAGGGCAACGCGCTGGTGGTGACCGACTACGCCGACAACATCCGCCGCATCGAGTCGATCATCGAGTCGGTCGAGAGCGCCTCGGCCGGCGACGTGGCGGTGCTGCCGGTGACCTTCGGCTCGGCGGTGGAAATGGGGACGATGCTCAACAAGCTGATGCAGGAGTCGGCCGGAGCCGGCAGCGGCGACAACGGCAAGATGACGATCATCCCGGACGCGCGCGCCAACGTGCTCCTGGTGCGCGCCGACACGCCGGGGCGGTTGGGCAAGGTGAAGAGCCTGCTCAAGGTGCTTGACCAGCCGAGCCAGGCCGGTTCGAACGTGCGGGTGGTGTACCTGAAGAACGCCGAGGCGACCAAGGTGGCGCAGACGCTGCGGGTGCTGCTGACCAGCTCGTCGAGCGATAGCGGCAGTGCGGCGAGCAGCGCCGCCAGCAATGCCGCGGCGAATAACACGGTTCCGAGCAGCAGCGACCCAAGCAGCGGCAACGCGATCGCCAGCACCCCGATCAGCCGCAACAACGCCCCGGCGGCGCTGGCGCCGGCGCCGGTCGGCTCGATGATCCAGGCCGATCCGTCGAGCAACGCGCTGATCCTGAACGTGCCGGACAGCATGTATCAGAACCTGCGCAACGTGATCGACCTGCTCGACCGCCGCCGCGCCCAGGTGCACGTCGAGGCGCTGATCGTCGAGCTGTCGGCCGAGCGGGCGATGGAGCTGGGCGTGCAGTGGCAATCGCTGTCCAATGGTGGTGGCGGTGCTACGGTGATCGGCGGCACCAACTTCCCTGGCACTAGCGGTGTCCAGGGCATCCTCAGTACCGCCAAGAGTCCGGGCAACCTGGCCGGGCAGGGCGGCCTGAACATCGGCGTGGTGAAGGGCACGATCAACATCCCGGGGCTGGGCGAGATCCTCAACCTCAGCGTGCTCGCGCACGCGCTTGAGACCGAGGCGAAGGGCAACGTCCTGTCGACGCCGAACCTGATGACGCTCGACAACGAGGAAGCGAAGATCGTCATCGGCCAGAACGTGCCGATCCTGACCGGCCAGTACAGTAATACCTCCGGCAGCAGCTCGACACCGCAGACGCCGTTTCAGACCTTCGACCGCAAGGACGTCGGCCTGACGCTGAAGGTGAAGCCGCAGGTGTCCGAGGGCGGGCTGATCAAGCTCAACATCTTCCAGGAGGCGTCGAGCATCGACGAGTCCACCCGCAACAACCCGGCCGGCCTGACCACCAACAAGCGCTCGATCGACACCACCGTGCTGGTCGACGACGGCAATATCATCGCGATCGGCGGCCTGATCCAGGAAACGGTCAGCGACGGCACCGACCAGGTGCCGCTCTTGGGCGACATCCCTGGCCTCGGTTGGCTGTTCAAGTTCCAGAAGAAGAACCGCAAGAAGACCAACCTGATGGTGTTCCTGAAGCCGACCATCGTCCGCGACGATGTAGGCGCACGCACCTTGGCCGGCGAGCGCTACGACTACATTATCGGCGACCGCCAGACCAACGGCCAGGCCAAGCTGCCGCTCGACATCGGCAGCATGATGAAGGCGCCGCCGATCCAAAGCGGCATCCAGCAGGGCCTCGACGCGCTGCACCCGGCGCAACCGTTGTCGCAGCCGCCGCTCGCACCATGAAGACGCTGACCAGCTACTCGTTCGCGCGCGCCAACCGGGTGCTGATGCTCGACGGCGCCGGCGGGCGCCGCCTGCTCTTGGCCGACAGCGCCACGCCGGCGGCGTGGGCCGAGGCGCTGCGGGTGTTCGGCGCGGCCGAGGCCGAGCGCTTGTCCGACACCGACTTCGACCAACGCTTGGCCGAACACTACGCGCAGCGCGACGGCCAGGCGGCCGAGGTGGTCGACGACATCGGCCAGACCCTCGACCTGTCGGCGATGGTCGAGTCGCTGCCGGCGGTGGAAGACCTGCTCGAGAGCGAGGGCGACGCGCCGATCATCCGGATGATCAACGCGCTGTTGACGCAGGCGCTGCGCGACGGCGCGTCCGATATCCACATCGAACCGTTCGAGACCCGCTCGCTGGTGCGCTTCCGCCTCGACGGCACGCTGCGCGACGTGGTCGCGCCGCACCGTGCGCTGCACGCGGCGATGGTGTCGCGGATCAAGATCATGGCGGCGCTCGACATCGCCGAGAAGCGCATCCCGCAGGACGGCCGGATCTCGCTGCGCCTCGCCGGCCGGCCGGTCGACGTGCGGGTGTCGACGCTGCCGACCGCGCACGGCGAGCGGGTGGTGCTGCGTCTGCTCGACAAGGAAAGCGTGCGCCTGGATCTCGCGACGCTCGGCATGGCGCCGGACACGCTGGGCCGGCTCGACCAGCTGATCCGCCAGCCGCACGGCATCGTGCTGGTGACCGGGCCGACCGGCTCGGGCAAGACCACCACGCTGTACGCGGCGCTGTCCCGGCTCGACGCCGGCCAGACCAACATCATGACGGTCGAGGACCCGATCGAGTACCAGCTGGCCGGCGTCGGCCAGACGCAGGTCAACGCCCGCATCGACATGAGCTTCGCCAAGGCGCTGCGCGCGATCCTGCGCCAGGACCCGGACGTGATCATGATCGGCGAGATCCGCGACCTGGAGACCGCGCAGATCGCGGTGCAGGCGAGCCTGACCGGCCACCTGGTGCTCGCCACCCTGCACACCAACGACGCCGCCAGCGCGGTGACCCGGCTGACCGATATGGGGGTCGAGCCGTTCCTGTTGGCGTCGAGCCTGATCGGCGTGATGGCGCAGCGGCTGGTGCGCCGGCTGTGCCTGGCCTGCAAGGAAATCAACCCGCTCGACTTGGCCGAACGGCCGGGCCTGGCCCACTACCGCCCGGTCGGCTGCCTGGCCTGCGGCGGTAGCGGCTACCGCGGCCGTTACGGCATCTATGAACTGTTGCCGGTCGATGACGCGCTGCGCCGGTTGATCCACGACCGCGCCGCCGAACAGGTGCTACGCGATGCGGCGCTGCTTGATGGTATGCGCACGCTGCGCGAGGACGGCCTGCGCTGGCTCGCCGCCGGCGAGACCGCGCACGAGGAAATCCTGCGTGTGACGAGGAGCGTCTGATGGCAGCGTTCCGCTTCGTCGCGCTGGCGCCGGACGGCCGCGAGGAGAAGGGCTTCGTCGAAGCCGACTCGCCGCGCAGCGCGCGTGCCCAGCTGCGCGAGCGCGGCCTAGTGCCGGTGTCGGTGGAAAGCGTCGCGGCCAAGGCCGCCGCCGGCAGCTTCGGCCGGATCGGTCGCAGCCTGCCTAGCGCCACGCTGGTGCTGCTGACCCAGCAGCTGGCGACCCTGCTCGACGCCGGCCTGCCGCTCGAGAAGGCGCTGAGCGCGGTCGCCGACCAGAGCGAGGACGCGCGTGCCAAGACCGTGGCGGTGGCGATCCGCAGCAGCATCCTCGAGGGCCACAGCCTGGCGCAGGCACTCGCCGCGCAGCCGGCGGTGTTCTCGCCCTTGTACCGCTCGCTGGTCGCCGCCGGCGAAACCAGCGGCGAACTGACCCGGGTGCTGTTGAAACTGGCCGACTACCTGGAAAACCGTCAGCACACCCGCCAGAAGGTGATCCTGGCGCTCGCCTACCCGGCGGTGGTGACGCTGGTCGCGGTGCTGGTGGTCGGTGGGCTGATGAGCTTCGTCGTGCCGCAGGTGGTCGGCGTGTTCGCGCAGACCAAGCAAACGTTGCCGCTGCTGACCCGGCTGTTACTGATGACCAGCGACTTCCTGCGCCAGTGGGGCTGGCTGGCCGGCCTGCTGCTGGCCGGAGGTGGCTATCTGGCGGTGCGTGCGCTGAAGACCGAGGCGTTGCGCCGCCGCTTCGATGCACGACTGATGAAGTTGCCGGTGCTCGGCCGGCTCTTGGTCAGCCTCGATACCGCACGAATGGCGAGCACCTTGGCGATCCTCGCCGGCAGCGGCGTGCCGCTGTTGTCGGCGCTCGATGCTTCGCGCAATCTGCTGACCTTGCTGCCGCTGCGCGAAGCGTTGGCCGAAACGCACGACAAGGTGCGCGAGGGGGCGTCGCTGGCGCGCTCGCTCGGTTCGAGCAAACGCTTTCCGCCGGTACTGACGCACCTGATCGGCAGTGGCGAGGCCAGCGGTACCTTGCCGACCATGCTGGAAAAGGTCGCCGAGCAGCAGCAGCGCGAGGTGGAGCGCAAGCTCGCCACGCTGACCACGCTGATGGAGCCGCTGTTGATCCTGGTGATGGGCGGCGTGGTGTTGCTGATCGTGCTGGCGATCATGCTGCCGATTATCGACATGAACCAGATGGTGCACTGAGTGAGCGCTGCTCATCGACCCTGTTGGGCGTTGTTGCGCGGCCTTGCCGTACTAGTTGTACTGTCTGCGGCCGCGCGCCTAGCCCAACAGGGCCGCTGAGCGGCGTTGGTAGCGTCGTGAAAATGCAATTGTAAATACCCGCCCACAAGGCAAGTCGTAACACGGAGACAACATGAAACCCATCCGCCACGCCGCCCAGCGCGGCTTCACCCTGATCGAGATCATGGTGGTGATCGTCATCCTCGGCGTGCTCGCCGCGCTGATCGTGCCCAAGGTGATGGGCCGCCCGGACGAGGCACGCATCGTCGCCGCCAAGCAAGACATCGGCGCGATCAGCCAGGCGCTGAAGCTGTACCGTCTCGACAACACCCGTTACCCGACTTCGGAGCAGGGACTGAAGGCGCTGGTGCAGAAGCCGACCACCGGCCCGGAAACCAAGAACTGGAAGCCGGGCGGCTACCTCGAGCGCCTGCCGGACGATCCGTGGGGCCACCCGTACCAGTACGCCAACCCGGGCACGCACGGCGAGATCGACATCTGGAGCCTCGGCGCCGACGGCGAGCCGGGCGGCGAGGGCGCCGACGCCGATATCGGCAACTGGCAGCTGTAAGCCGTCCGGCCGACCATGCACTCGCGCGCCGCAGGGTTTACGCTGATCGAGCTGTTGGTGGTGATGCTGATCATCAGCATCATGGCGACCACGCTGACGCTCAGCCTGGCGCCCGACACGCACCGGGCCGCCGAGGACGAGGCGTGGCGCTTCGCCCGGGTGCTCGAGCAGGCGGTCGACGCCGCCGAGCTCGGCCAGCCGCTGGCGCTGGTCTGGAGCGCCGAGGGCTATGCGTTCCGCGAGCTCGACGACGATGGCCGCTGGCAGGCGCCGAGCGATGCGTTCTTCGCCGCGCACCGTTGGCCGGACGGCATCAGCAGCGAGTCGGTGAAACTTAACGGCGTCGCGCAGCCGCCCGGGCAGCCGCTGTGGCTGGTCGAGCAGGGCCAGGCGCGGCCGTACGAATTGATCCTGCGCGCCGGCGAGCGGCGGCGCCGGATCCAGCTGTCGCCACTCGGCAAGGCCAGCGTCGGGGCGCTGTCGTGAGCCGGCAACGCGGTTTCACCCTGTTCGAGGTGCTGGTGGCACTGGCGATCATGGCGATCGCGCTGGCGGCGCTGCTGCGCGCCACCGGCCTTGCCGCCGACAATAGCGAAGGCCTGCGGCTGAAGATGCTGGCGACCTGGGAGGCGCAGAACCAGCTGGCGTTGATGGTCGCGCGGCGCGAGTGGCCGGCGCAGGGGACCGCCGCCGGCGAGGTCAAACAGGGCGGCGTGCTGTTGCGCTGGGAGCGCGAGGTGATTGAGACGCCCGATCCGCGCTTGCGCCGGGTGCTGATGAGGGTGAAGCGCGGCGACTATGTATTGGCCGAGCTGAACGGCTTCCTGCGACTGCCGGGAGGTGGCGGATGAAGCGGCAGGGCGGCCTGACCCTGATCGAGCTCCTGGTCGCGATGAGCCTGTTGGCGATCCTGTCGGTACTCGGCTACCGCGCCTTCGGCAACCTGTTGATCGCACGCGAGCGGCTGATGGACACCGGCACCCGCTGGGTCGAGTTGGCACGCGCGTTCCGTCGGCTCGAGGGCGAGTTGGCCGAACTGCCGTCTGTCGCGCAGGTGAACAACGGCGTGCCGCCGCTGCTGTTGCAGCTGGACGGCCCACGCCAGCAGCTGGTGCTGACGCGCTTCTCGGCGCGCTACCAGGGCGGGCGCGAGGCGCTGCGCTACCGCGCCGACGGCCAAGGCCTGGCCTGGGCGGCCGGCGCGCCGGAACTGACGGCCAACTTCCTGCCCTTGCTGCCGGCCGACAGCCCGGTGCACTTCAGGGTGCTGACGGCGAGCGGCAACTGGCTCGACAGCTGGCCAGTGCCGGGCGAGACCGCCCGGGCGCTGGAGATGGCGGTGACAACGCCGGGCAGCGAGCCGATCCGCCGCGTCTGGGCACTGCCATGAGGCGCCAAGATGGCATGGCAGTGGTGATGGCGCTGTTGATCGTCGCGCTGGCGGCGAGCGCGTCGGCCTTGGTGCTGTGGCAGCAGGGGCTGTGGCTGCGCCAGGTCGAGCAGGACCGCGCGCGCGCCGGGGTGCGGCTGGCGGCCGACGGCGGCCTCGCCTGGGCGATGGACCTGCTGCGCTTCGACGGCATGAGCACCAGCATCGACCATCTGGGCGAATTGTGGGCGCAGCCGCTGCCCAAGCTCGATGCGCAGGGCTTCAGCGTTACCGGCCAGATCAGCGACGCCCAGGCGCGCTTCAATCTGAACAATCTGGTCGACGGCAACACCGGCAAGATCAACCCGCCGCAGCTGAAGCTGTACCGGCAGCTGCTCGTGACGCTCGGCCAGCCGCCGACCTTGACCGAACCGCTACTGGCCTGGATGGGCGCGCGCGGCGACGATGACAAGAATGCCGCGAGTGGCCCGCCGCGCCGGCTGGAGCGCGCCAGCCAGCTCGCCTGGGTGCCGGGCTACCGCCCCGAGGTGCTGGCGCGGCTGCTGCCGCAGGTGGTGGCGTTGCCGGAAACCAGCGCCACCGCGATCAACGTCAACACCGCCACACCGGAGGTGCTGGCGGCGCTGGTGCCGGCGCTCGACAGCGGTCGCCGCTTGGCGCTGCTCAACCAGCGCAAGGCGCTGCCTTTCAAAGATCAGGAAGATTTTCAGGCCAAGCTAGTGCTGCCGGACAAGCTGAAGCCCGACAAGGCGCTGTTCGACGTGAAGAGCGGCTATTTCCTGCTCGACAGCGAAGTCAGCAAGGCGCCGGTGCGGCTCAAGCAGCGCACGCTGCTGCGCCGTTCCGGCGAGGTGAGCCTGGTGTGGCGCGAAGAGGGCGGCTTGCCGCCGACCAATACGGACAATCATGACGATACTGCGACTCCATCTGACGCCGGGCTGGCCCGATAACGCCGCTAATCTGCCCTGGGCGCTGCTCGACGCGCACGGTCAGCGCCGCGACAGCGGCGACGCCGCGCCGTCCGGCTGGCCGGCCACCGCCGCGGTGGAGCTGGTGCTGCCGGCCGGACGGACGCTGTTCACCGCGGTGAAGCTGCCGGACGGCCAGCGCGAGCCGACGCCGCAGCTGATCGGCTACGCGCTCGAGGACCAGCTCGCCAACGACCCTTCGGCCAACCTGTACCTGGTCGGCAAGCTGCTCGCCGACGGTCGTCGCCATGTGGCGCTGACCGAGGCGGCGCCGGTGAAGCGCGCGGTGGCGATGCTGCGCCAGCTCGGCCGTGCCCCTGACCGGATCGTGCCGGAGGAGGCGTTGCTGCCGCTGCCGGCGGCCGGCTGGGCACTGGCACCGCTCGAGCAGGGCTGGCTGGCGCGGCTGCCGCAGGCGCCGTGCTGGCTGCCGGCCGGCAGCGAGGCGGCGCTGTTGCCGGCGCTGGCGGCCGGTGCCGACGGCCCGCTGACGCTGCACGGCGCGGCGGACGCGTTGGCCGAATGGCTGCCGGTGCACGAGGCGGTGCGGGTCGCGCCGTTCGACTGGCGCCGGGGCCTCGCCGACGGCAGCGTCGACTTCGCTACCGGCGAGCTGGCGGCGCGTCACTTCAGCCGGCGTTACTGGCCGCTGGCGCGCAAGCTCGGCCTCGTCGCCGGCCTGTTGATCGCGTTGCAGCTGGCGTTGCTGCTCGGCGAACTGGGCTGGACCGCCTGGCAGAAGTCGCGCCTGGCCGAACGCAGTAAGGCGCTGAGCACGCCGTGGCTGACGTCCCCGGCGCTGCCGGGGATGGCGACGCTGCCGGTGACGCGCGCGGTCGACAGGTTGCGGCTGGCGCACGGCCTGCCGGCGCGCGACGATGGCCTGGCGCTGATGGGCGCGCTGGCCCGGGTGACCGGCAGCGAGCTGACCGTGCAACGACTCAACTACGACAACGGCAGGCTGGAGTTGACCGTCGCGGCGCTGCCGCCGGCTTCGCTGACCCGCTGGCGCGCGCAGCTGGCCGAGCGGCGCATTGCGCTGACCCAGCAGCGCGGCGAAAACGGCAGCCAGCAACTGCTCGTGACGGAGGAACCGTAATGGCAACGATGGCATGGCAGGCTCAGGCCGGCCGCATGTGGGCGGCGCGCAACCCGCGCGAGCGGGTGTTGCTGGCGACACTGGCGCTGGTGCTGGGTGCAACGCTGGTGTATCTCGCGATTTGGCAGCCGGCCGAGAAGCAGATCGCGCGCAACAGGGCGAGCATCGTCCGGCTGGCGGCCGAGGTGGCGACGCTGGAAAGGCTTGACGCCGAGGCGCGGCCGCTGAAGCGCCAGCCGGCCGCCGCGCCGCGCAAGGCGGCCGAACTGCAGCCCTTGCTGCAGCAGATGCTGAGCCAGCACGGCCTGTCCGGCCTGACGCTGGCCGCCGACGGCGAGTACGGCGTGACGCTCGCCGGCGAGGCGGTGTTCGACCGTTGGCTGCAGTTCGCCGGCGAGCTGGCTGCGCAGCAACAGATTCGGCTGGTGCGGCTGCAGGCCGACGCGATCGGCCCGGGCAAGGTGCGGCTGAAGGCGCTGTTGGTGCAGGGCGGGGGCGAGGCATGAGGCGACGCTACCGCTGGTCGCTGGTCGCGGCCGGCCTGGGACTCGGCGCGCTGGCGGCGGCGCCGGCCAGCCTGCTCGATACGGCGCTGGCCGCCACGAGCCAGCGGTATCTGCGTCTGGCCGAAGCCAGCGGCAGCGTCTGGCAGGGGCAAGGCCAGCTCTATTATCAAGGTGAGCGCGAGGCGCTACCGTCGAGCCGCTTGAGTTGGCGCTTCGAGGCCAAGGCCTTGTGGCGCGGCGAACTCGCCTGGCGGCTCGATACGCCCGGCCGGAAGGGCCGGCTGGCGCTGAGTCCGCGCGGCGTCCAAATTGAGCAACTGGTGCTCGTGCTGCCGGCGGCGGCGATTGCCGAGGCGGCGCCGGCCTGGCGCGGGGCGGGCCTCGGCGGGCAGCTCGCGCTGCAGCTCGAGTCATGGCGCTGGCAGCGCGGCCAGTTTGCCGGGCAACTGCAGCTCGACTGGGACGGCGCCAGCGCCAACGTCAGCACGGTGCGGCCGTTCGGCCGCTATCGCTTAAACGTCACCGGTACAGGCAACGGCGTCGGCCTGGCGCTGGCGACGCTGGCCGGGCCGCTGACGCTGGAGGGCGGCGGCCACTGGCAGCCGGGCGCGCGGCTGATGCTGGCCGGCAACGCCAGCAGCCCGCCGGAGCAGGCCGAAGCGCTGCGGCCGCTGCTGTTGCTGATGGGGCGTCAGGTCGGCGAGAACCAGTACGCCTGGCAGCTGAAGTAGCGAATTAGCCCGTCCTGCTGTTGTGCCTGGACGAAAATCACGTTATTATTGAAAGGTTTAACCAAACGGGACAAGTGCCGCCGCACTGAGTCCCGTTATTCGCATCAAGCCATCATAAAAGCAGCAAATGCAAACAGCAAACAGGAGCCAGCCAATGTCCATGCCCGCACTTCTTGCCTTGGCTGACGGTACGATATTCAAAGGCACTGCCATCGGTGCCGCTGGTTTCACCGTTGGCGAAGTGGTCTTCAATACCGCCATTACCGGTTACCAGGAGATCCTCACCGATCCCTCGTACACCAAACAACTCGTCACCTTGACGTATCCGCATATCGGCAACGTCGGCGCGAATTCGGAAGACACCGAATCCCGCGCCGTTTTTGCGTCGGGGCTGATCATTCGCGATCTGCCGCTGTTGCACAGCAACTTCCGCGCCGAGCATTCGCTGTCCGGCTACCTGCAGGCCAACAACGTCGTCGCGATCGCCGACATCGACACCCGCAAGCTGACCCGTCTGCTGCGCGAGAAGGGCGCGCAGGCAGGCTGCATCATGGCCGGTGCCGACCTCGACGAGGCGCGCGCGGTCGAACTGGCCAAGGGCTTCGGCAGCATGGCCGGCCAGGATCTGGCCAAGGTGGTCAGCTGCGAGCAGACCTACCACTGGGACACCCGCGAGTGGCGTCTCGGCGAAGGTTACGGTGCCCAGGCCGAGGCCAAGTACCACGTGGTCGCGTACGACTTCGGCGTCAAGCACAACATCCTGCGCATGTTGGCCGAACGCGGCTGCCGCCTGACCGTGGTGCCGGCTCAGACTTCGGCGAAAGATGTGCTGGCGCTCAACCCGGACGGCGTGTTCCTGTCGAACGGCCCGGGGGACCCGGAACCGTGCGACTACGCGATCGAAGCGATCAAGCAGATCCTCGACACGAAGCTGCCGGTGTTCGGCATCTGTCTCGGCCACCAGCTGCTCGGCCTCGCCACCGGCGGCAAGACCTCGAAGATGAAGTTCGGCCACCACGGCGCCAACCACCCAGTGCAGGACCTCGACTCCGGCCGCGTGATGATCACCAGCCAGAACCACGGCTTCCAGGTCGACGAGACCAGCCTGCCGGCCAATGTGCGCGTCACCCACCGTTCGCTGTTCGACGGTACCGTGCAGGGCATCGCGTTGACCGACCGTCCGGCGTTCTCGTTCCAGGGCCACCCGGAAGCGAGCCCGGGCCCGAACGACGTCGCCTACCTGTTCGACCGCTTCGTCGCGCTGTTGGCCGAGCGCCAGCGCTGAGCCGGAAAACGCAGGAGAGACCATGTTTGGCATCACCGACCCGTTGACCTACCTGATCGGCACCATCTTCATCGTGCTGCTGCCGGGGCCGAACTCGCTGTACGTGCTGTCGGTGGCAGCGCAGCGCGGGGTGAAGGCCGGCTTCGTCGGTGCGTTCGGGGTGTTTGCCGGCGACGCGATGCTGATGATCGCCACCGCGGCCGGTGCCGCGTCGATCCTCAAGGCGCTGCCGGGGTTGTTCATGGTGCTGAAATACGCCGGTGCCGCGTACCTCGCCTGGATCGGCGTCAACATGCTGAAGGGCGCGGTCAAGAGCTGGTTCGGCCCGGCGCCGGTCGAGAGCGAGACGGTGGCGCTGACGGTGGACACGCGCAACCCGTTCGCCCGGGCGCTGTCGATCAGCCTGATGAACCCCAAGGCGATCCTGTTCTTCCTGTCGTTTTTCGTGCAGTTCGTCGACCCTGCGTACCCGCATCCGGCGCTGACCTTCGTCGCGCTCGGGCTGATGTTGCAGGTCTGCAGCGCCACCTACCTGACCGTGCTGATCCTGGCCGGAGCGCGCCTGGCGGCGGCGTTCCGCGCACGGCGCCGCCTGGCCAGCGCGGCGAGCGGCGGGGTGGGCGTACTGTTCCTGGGCTTTGGGGCCAAGCTGGCCGCGGCCAGCCTGAATTAAGCAATACCGAATTGAATATCGAGATAGAGCGATGCCGAAACGTACCGACATTAAAAGCATTCTGATTATTGGCGCCGGCCCGATCGTGATCGGTCAGGCCTGCGAATTCGACTATTCCGGCGCGCAGGCGTGCAAGGCGCTGCGCGAAGAGGGTTACAAGGTCATTCTGGTCAACAGCAATCCGGCCACCATCATGACCGACCCGAACATGGCCGACGTCACCTACATCGAGCCGATCAACTGGCAGGTGGTCGAGAAGATCATCGCCAAGGAGCGCCCGGACGCGATCCTGCCGACGATGGGCGGCCAGACCGCGCTGAACTGTGCGCTCGATCTGGCTCGCAACGGCGTGCTCGACACGTACAAGGTCGAGCTGATCGGCGCGACCGAAGACGCGATCGACAAGGCCGAAGACCGCGGCCGCTTCAAGGAGGCGATGGCCAAGATCGGCCTGTCGTGTCCGCTGTCCTTCGTCTGCCACACGATGGAAGAGTCGTTGGCGGCGCAGACCAAGGTCGGCTTCCCGACGCTGATCCGGCCGTCGTTCACTATGGGCGGCTCGGGCGGCGGCATCGCGTACAACAAGGAAGAATTCCTGGCGATCTGCGAGCGCGGTTTCGAGGCGTCGCCGACGCACGAACTGTTGATCGAGCAATCGGTACTCGGCTGGAAAGAGTACGAGATGGAAGTGGTGCGCGATAAGCACGACAACTGCATCATCATCTGCTCGATCGAGAACTTCGACCCGATGGGCGTGCACACCGGCGACTCGATCACCGTCGCGCCGGCGCAGACGCTGACCGACAAGGAATACCAGATCATGCGCAACGCCTCGCTGGCGGTGCTGCGCGAGATCGGCGTCGACACCGGCGGTTCGAACGTGCAGTTCGCGACCAACCCGGACACCGGCGAAATGATCGTGATCGAGATGAACCCGCGCGTGTCGCGTTCCTCGGCTCTGGCGTCGAAGGCCACCGGCTTTCCGATCGCCAAGATCGCCGCCAAGCTGGCGGTCGGCTTCACCCTCGACGAGCTGAAGAACGACATCACCGGCGGCAACACCCCGGCGTCGTTCGAGCCGTCGATCGACTACGTCGTCACCAAGATCCCGCGCTTCGCGTTCGAGAAATTCCCGCAGGCCGACGACCGGCTGACCACGCAGATGAAGTCGGTCGGCGAGGTGATGGCGATGGGCCGCACGCTGCAGGAATCGATGCAGAAGGCGCTGCGCGGTCTGGAGACCGGCCTGTCCGGCTTCGACTCGGTGACTACCGACCTGGAAGAAATCCGTCACGAGCTCGGCACGCCGGGCCCGGAGCGCATCCTCTACGTCGCCGACGCGTTCCGCGCCGGCTTGTCCCGCGACGACATCTTCGCAATCAGCAAGATCGACCCGTGGTTCCTCGCGCAGATCGAGGACATCGTCGGCGAAGAGCAGGCCTTGGCCGGCCGCAAGCTCGAAGAGCTCGACTACGCCGAACTGCGCCGCCTGAAGCGCAAGGGCTTCTCCGACCGTCGCCTCGGCACGCTGCTCGGCGTCGACCAGGGCGCGGTGCGCGCCAAGCGCTGGGCGCTGAAGCTGCACCCGGTCTACAAGCGCGTCGACACCTGCGCCGCCGAATTCGCCACCGACACCGCCTACATGTACTCGAGCTACGAGGAAGAGTGCGAGTCGCAGCCGACCGACAAGAAGAAGATCATGGTGCTCGGCGGCGGGCCGAACCGTATCGGCCAGGGCATCGAGTTCGACTACTGTTGCGTGCATGCGGCGCTGTCGCTGCGTGAGTCGGGTTTCGAGACCATCATGGTCAACTGCAACCCGGAAACCGTGTCGACCGACTACGACACCTCCGACCGCCTGTACTTCGAGCCGCTGACGCTGGAAGACGTGTTGGAAATCTGCCGCATCGAGAAGCCGACCGGCGTGATCGTCCAGTACGGCGGCCAGACCCCGCTGAAGCTGGCGCGTGCGCTCGAAGCCAACGGCGTGCCGATCATCGGCACCAGCCCGGACATGATCGATGCCGCCGAAGACCGCGAGCGTTTCCAGAAGCTGCTGCAGGAACTCGGCCTGAAGCAGCCGCCGAACCGCACCGCGCGCAACCCGGTCGACGCGATGAAGTTGGCCGAAGAGATCGGCTACCCGCTGGTGGTGCGGCCAAGCTATGTGCTGGGCGGCCGCGCGATGGAGATCGTCCACGAGCCGGCCGACCTCGAGCGCTATATGCGCGAGGCGGTCAAGGTGTCGAACGACAGCCCGGTGCTGCTCGACCGCTTCCTGAACGACGCGATCGAAGTCGACGTCGACGCGGTGTCCGACGGTGAGCAGGTGGTGATCGGCGGCATCATGCAGCACGTCGAGCAGGCCGGTGTGCACTCCGGCGACTCGGGCTGCTCGCTGCCGCCGTACAGCCTGTTCCCGGCGGTGCAGGACGAGATCCGCCGCCAGACCATCGCGATGGCGAAGGCGCTGAACGTGGTCGGCCTGATGAACGTGCAGTTCGCGATCCAGGGCGACACCATCTACGTGCTGGAAGTGAACCCGCGCGCCTCGCGTACCGTGCCGTTCGTCTCCAAGGCGACCAGCGCGCCGCTGGCGAAGATCGCCGCCCGCGCGATGGCCGGTATCAGCCTGGCCGAACAGGGCTTCACCAAGGAAATCGTGCCGCCGTACTACGCGGTGAAGGAAGCGGTGTTCCCGTTCATCAAGTTCCCGGGCGTCGACACCATCCTCGGGCCGGAAATGAAGTCGACCGGCGAGGTGATGGGCGTCGGCCGCACCTTCGCCGAGGCGTACGTGAAGAGCCAGCTCGCCGCCGGCGACCGCCTGCCGAAGACCGGCAAGGTGTTCATCTCGGTGCGCGACAGCGACAAGACCGGCGCGGTCGAAGTCGCCCGCGAACTGCAGCGCCTCGGCTTCGGCGTGTGTGCGACCCGCGGCACCGGCAAGGTGCTGCAGGACGCTGGCATCGCGGTGCAGGTGGTCAACAAGGTGGCCGAAGGCCGTCCGCACATCGTCGACATGATCAAGAACGGCGAGATCGCGCTGGTGATCAACACCGTCGACGAGAAGCGCCAGGCGATCCAGGACAGCCACTCGATCCGCCGCAGCGCGCTGCAGATGCGCGTGCCGCAGTACACCACCCTGGCCGGCGCCAAGGCGGTCTGCGTGGGCATGGGGCACGCCGACGACTTCGACGTCTACAGCTTGCAGGGCCTGCACGCCCAGGTGGCCGATGCCAAGTGATTGATCGGCGGCGTTCGGCCACACTTTGAACCGGACGCCGTTTGCCGTTACAATCCTTGCAAAGTTAAGCACCAGCCAAGCCGCCGTCCCGTACGGCGGCTTGCGTTTTTAGTATCGCGGCGGCCAGTCCGCCCTGGAGAAAACCCATGATTAAAGTCCCGTTGACCGTGCGTGGCGCGGAACTGCTCAAGGACGAGCTGCAGCGGTTGAAGAGCGTGGAGCGTCCCAAGGTGATCGAGGCCATCGCCGAAGCCCGCTCACACGGCGACCTGTCGGAAAACGCCGAATACGACGCCGCCAAGGAACGCCAGGCCTTCGTCGAAGGCCGCATCGCCGAGCTGGAAGCCAAGCTGTCCAACGCCCAGGTGATCAACCCGGCCGAGCTCGACGCCGACGGCCGCATCGTGTTCGGCACCACCGTCGACCTGATCGAGCTGGAATCCGAAGACAACGTGACCTACCAGATCGTCGGCGACGACGAGGCCGACATCAAGCTCGGCAAGGTCTCGGTCAACTCGCCGATCGCGCGCGCGCTGATCGGCAAGGAGGCGGGCGACGTCGCCGAAGTGATGGCGCCGGGCGGCATCCGCGAATACGAAGTGCTGGACGTTCACTACCGCTAACACCTCGCTCGGGGAGTCTGCATGAACTGGATACGCGCCATCGCCGCCACGCTGTGGATCGGCGGGATGTGGATCGTTGGGCTGATGGTCGCCCCCTTGCTGTTCGCCTCGCTCGACCGGGTCACCGCCGGGATGGTGGCCGGACGGATCTTCGCGGTGCTCGGCTGGGTCGGCCTGCTGTGCGGGGTGATCCTGCTGGTCGACATCATCTGGCGTGACGGGGTGAGCGGGGTGAAGGGCGCACTGTTCTGGGTGGCGTTCGGCATGCTCGCCTGCACGGTGATCAACCAGTTCGCCGTCACCCCGATCATCGCGCAGCTCAAGCAGGGCATGAACCACGCGGCGCAGGGCATGTTCGGCGGCGGCTTCGCCACTTGGCACGCGATCTCCAGCCTGATCTACCTGGTGCAGAGCCTGCTCGGCTTGGTTTATGTGCTGAAAAGAGACAGTTGAGGCGCTTCGGCCAACCGTATGATTAGCTTGGCCGAACGGGCAAAATAAAAGCGGTGGCCACGGCCACCGCTTTTGTTGCCGGGAAGTAGGGGCTTATTTGGCCGCTTTCTTCTTGCTCGGCTTCGGCAGTACGATCTTTTCCTTGTCCGACGGGCGCCACATCACCAAGAGCTTGCCGATGTGCTGCACCGGCGCAGCGCCCAGTTCGTCGCACAACTGCTCGTACATGGCGACGCGGGCGTCGCGGTCGTCGCCGAGCACGCGCACCTTGATCAGTTCGTGGGCGTCGAGGTTGACGGCCACCTCGCGGATCACCGCCTCGGTCAGGCCGTTATTGCCGATCATCACCACCGGGTTCAGGCCGTGAGCCAGCCCCTTCAGGTACTGGCGCTCGACCGCAGTCAGCTCGATTTTCATGGGTAGGGTTCCTGAATAAAAGCGGATTCTACTAAACTTTAGCCTGTTGCCCCAAGGCCGCCGACGACAGCCGGCGAAAACGCGACAGCCACAAGTCCGGCGCTTACCCGCCGAGGCCGACTTTCCGTTACGATCGGAACTGACCGATCACCGAATCATCCGGACGGCAGCGCCGTCCGCCCAGACACGAAACCGCATGGCACGATCCAAAACCAGCAAGGCGTGGCTGTCCGAGCACGTCCACGACCACTACGTCCACCAGGCGCAAAAGGACGGTTACCGTTCGCGCGCCGCCTACAAGCTGTTGGAGATCAACGAGAAGGACAAGCTGATCCGCCCCGGCACCGTGCTGGCCGACCTCGGCAGCGCGCCGGGCAGCTGGTCGCAGGTGGCCGCGCAGATCGTCGGCGACAAGGGCCGCGTGTTCGCGCTCGACATCCTGCCGATGGACCCGCTGCCGGGCGTTGACTTCATCCAGGGTGACTTCCGCGAGCAGGAAGTGCTCGACGAATTCGTGCGGTTGCTCGGCGGTCGCGCGCTGGACCTTGTTATTTCCGATATGGCCCCCAATATCTCCGGGATGAGCGCGATCGATCAGGCTCGCAGTTTCCACCTGACCGAGCTCGCGCTGGAATTCGCCCGCGATCATTTGAAACCGGGTGGCCATTTTCTCGTCAAAGTGTTTCAGGGCAGCGAATTTCAGGATTACCTGAAAGCGATGCGCGAACTCTTCGTCGAAGTGGTCAGTCGTAAGCCCAAGGCCTCGCGCGACCGCTCCAATGAAATCTACCTCCTGGGAAAGGTACGGCGCTGACATTCCACAGGGGCGGGTTTACAATTCGTTTAATGACACGGGCCACAAAGAGCGTCAGGGCGCAAAGGAGTCCCATCGAGTGAACAATATCGGTAAGAATATCGCCATCTGGGTGATTATCGGACTGGTGCTGATGACAGTATTCAACCAGTTCAATAAGCGCCAGGATGCGCAGAACCAGGTCGAGTACTCCCAGTTCATCAGTGACGTGGAGTCCGGCAAGGTGCAATCGCTGACCATCGAGGGGCATCCGTTGCGTGGCCAGTGGCTGAAAGGGAAACGCTCGGACGGCACCACGTTTGCCACCTACGCGCCGTACGACCCGCAGCTGGTCGACGACCTGATCAAGAACAACGTGCGCTTCGCCGCCAAGCCGGAAGAAGAGCCGAGCCTGCTGATGAACATCTTTATCAGCTGGTTCCCGATGCTGCTCTTGATCGGCGTCTGGGTGTTCTTCATGCGTCAGATGCAGGGCGGCGGCAAGGGCGGGGCGTTCTCGTTCGGCAAGAGCAAGGCGCGCATGCTCGACCAGGACACCAACACCGTCACCTTCCAGGACGTCGCCGGTTGCGACGAGGCGAAGGAAGAGGTGAAGGAGATCGTCGACTACCTGCGCGACCCGACCCGCTACCAGAGCCTCGGTGGCCGGATTCCGCGCGGCATCCTGCTGTGCGGTAGCCCGGGTACCGGTAAGACGCTGCTGGCCAAGGCGATCGCCGGTGAAGCGAAGGTGCCGTTCTTCAGCATTTCCGGGTCCGACTTCGTCGAAATGTTCGTCGGTGTCGGCGCCGCCCGCGTGCGCGACATGTTCGAGCAGGCCAAGAAGAACTCGCCGTGCATCATCTTCATCGATGAAATCGACGCGGTCGGCCGCCAGCGCGGCGCCGGCCTCGGCGGTGGCAACGACGAACGCGAGCAGACGCTAAACCAGCTGCTCGTAGAGATGGATGGCTTCGAGACCAATACCACGGTGATCGTGATCGCCGCGACCAACCGTCCGGACGTGCTCGACCCGGCGCTGCAGCGCCCGGGCCGCTTCGACCGCCAGGTGGTGGTGCCGCTGCCGGACATCCGCGGCCGCGAACAGATCCTGACCGTGCACATGCGCAAGGTGCCGGTGTCGGCCGACGTCGACGCGCCGATCATCGCACGCGGTACCCCAGGCTTCTCGGGCGCCGACCTCGCCAACTTGGTGAACGAGGCCGCGCTGTTCGCCGCGCGTCGCAACAAGCGCCTGGTCGACATGGAAGACTTCGAGGCCGCCAAGGACAAAATCATGATGGGCGCCGAGCGCCGCAGCATGGTGATGACCGAGGAAGAGAAGAAGAACACCGCCTACCACGAGTCCGGTCACGCGGTGGTCGCCAAGCTGCTGCCGAAGTCCGACCCGGTGCACAAGGTCACCATCATCCCGCGCGGCCGCGCGCTGGGTGTGACGATGCAGCTGCCGGAAGAGGACCGTTACGCCTACGATCGCGGTTATCTGCTCGACCGTGTCGCCATCCTGTTCGGTGGCCGGATCGCCGAAGAGCTGTTCATGAACCAGATGACCACCGGCGCCTCGAACGACTTCGAGCGGGCGACGCAGATGGCGCGCGACATGGTGACCCGCTACGGCATGAGCGACAAGCTCGGCCCGATGGTGTACGGCGAGAACGAGGGCGAAGTGTTCCTCGGTCGCTCGGTCACCACGCACAAGAACCTGTCCGAGGCGACGATGCAGCAGGTCGACAGCGAGATCCGCCGCATCATCGACGAGCAGTACAAGCTGGCACGCCGCCTGCTCGACGAGAACCGCGACAAGGTCGAGGCGATGACCGCCGCGCTGCTCGAATGGGAAACCATCGACGCCGAGCAGATCGACGACATCATGGCCGGCCGGCCGCCGCGTCCGCCGAAACCGGGCAACGGCTACACGCCGACCAATGGCGGTACGCCGTCGGCTTCGGCGCCCGAGCCGACCACGATGCCGGCGCAGGAACTGTAAGCCAGCTTCTGCCCGTTCCCGCCAAGGCGGCAGCGCACGCTGCCGCCTTTTATTTTGCTACGGATCCGATCTACCGATGACCTCTTTGCTGTGCGGCCGTTTCCGGCTCGACCTGTCCCAACCGCTGGTGATGGGCATCCTCAATGTCACCCCCGACTCGTTTTCCGACGGCGGCCGCTTCGACCGGCTCGACACCGCGCTGGCGCACGCCGAGCAGATGGTGAGGGATGGCGCGGCGCTGATCGATATCGGCGGCGAATCGACCCGGCCGAACGCGCCCCATGTCAGTCCCGAGGAGGAGCTGGAGCGGGTGTTGCCGGTGCTGGAGAGGTTGGTCGGACTCGGCGTGCCGCTGTCGCTCGACACCCGCCGCGCCAGCGTGATGCGCGCGGCGCTCGCCACCGGCGCGGTCGACCTGATCAACGATGTGTCGGCGCTGGAGGACGACGGCGCGCTTGGGCTCGCCACCGCTTCGGCCAACGTGGCGGTGTGCCTGATGCACAAGCAGGGCAATCCGGACACGATGCAGGACAAGCCCGGTTACGACGACGTGGTCTCCGAGGTCGGCGACTACCTCGGTCGCCGGGTGCGGTTGTGCATCGATGCCGGCATCGCCGCCGACCGGCTGTTGGCCGACCCCGGCTTCGGCTTCGGCAAGACGCTGGAGCACAATCTCGCGCTGCTGCGCCAGTTGCCCGAGCTCGAGCGCCGCGCCGGCGTACCGCTGCTGGTCGGGATGTCGCGCAAGTCGATGCTCGGGGCGATCACCGGTGAAACCGTGCCGGCCGAGCGACTCGGGGCCAGCGTGGCGGTGGCGCTGGAGGCGGCGCGGCGCGGTGCCAGGATCATCCGCGTACACGATGTGAAGGCAACCCGTCAGGCGCTGCAGGTGCTGGCCGCGCTGTAAGGACCACGCGCCACTACTTTGTCATATACTGCGCAGCGTCCGATCGTCGGCCAAAGACGGCCGGGGAGGGACGGTGCACGGTACACTACCCCAGTTTTTTCAGGATATTGCTTCGATGGCTCGTAAATACTTTGGGACCGACGGCGTGCGTGGCGAGGTCGGTCGTTTTCCGATCACGCCGGAATTCGTGCTGAAGCTCGGCTACGCGGCTGGCCGGGTGCTGGTGAACCACGAGGCGCAGACCCGCCCGACCGTGCTGATCGGCAAGGACACCCGGATCTCCGGCTACATGCTCGAGGCGGCGCTGCAGGCCGGCTTCACCGCCGCCGGCGTCAACGTGCTGTTGACCGGCCCGCTGCCGACGCCGGGCATCGCGTATCTGACCCGCGCGTTGCGCCTGTCGGCCGGCGTGATGATCTCGGCGTCGCACAACCCGTTCCAGGATAATGGCATCAAGTTTTTTGCCGAGGGCGGCAAGAAGCTGGACGACGCGCTCGAACTCGAGATCGAGGCGATGCTCGAGCAGCCGATGGGCACCAAGCCGTCGCTCGAACTCGGCCGGGCGCGCCGCATCGAAGGCGCCGCCGACCGCTATATCGAATTCTGCAAGAGTGGCTTCCCGAACGACCGCAATCTGCGTGGCCTGAAGATCGTGGTCGATTGTGCGCACGGTGCGACCTACCACATCGCGCCGAAGGTATTCCATGAGCTGGGCGCCGAGGTGGTCGTGATCGGCGGCGAGCCGTCCGGTTACAACATCAACGACAAGGTCGGCGCGACCTATCCGGCGACCCTGCAGCAGGCGGTGCGCGAGCACGCGGCCGATTACGGCATCGCGCTCGACGGCGACGGCGACCGCCTGATCATGGTCGACCGCGACGGCGCCGCCTACGACGGCGACCAGCTGATCTACGTGATCGCCAAGGCGCGCGCCGCGCGCGGCGAGCTGAAGGGCGGCGTGGTCGGCACGGTGATGACCAATATGGCGATGGAGCTGGCGTTGGCTGAACAGGGCGTGCCGTTCGCGCGCGCCAAGGTCGGCGACCGCTACGTGCTGGAGCTGCTGCACGCCAACGGCTGGCAGGTCGGCGGCGAAGCGTCGGGCCACGTGCTGTGCCTCGACCAGCATACGACCGGCGACGGCATCATCTCGGCGCTGCAGGTGCTCAACAGCCTGGCCGAGCTGCAGATGGAGCTTGCCGACGTATGCCGCGACTGGCAGCCGTTCCCGCAGACGCTGATCAACGTGCGCCTGAACGGGCAGGACTGGAAGAACGCCTCGGCGGCGCTGCTGGCCGACGCCGAAGCGGCGCTGGCCGGTCGCGGTCGGGTGGTGTTGCGTCCGTCCGGTACCGAACCGGTGGTACGGGTGATGGTCGAGGCGGATGAGGCGGGGTTGGCCGAGCGCTGGGCGCGCGACATCGCCGACGCGATCGAGCGTGCGGCGGTCTGAGGCCGGCGGTACGATGGCAAACGCCGCGTTGGACGCGGCGTTTTGTGCAAGTGCAGAAGGTGGATCGAAGCGGCCGATTAGCGCCGCAACTGGCGCGGCACCCGCGCGGTGATCGCGCACATCAGCTCGTAGGCGATCGTGCCGGCCTCGGCGGCGACCTTCTCGATCGGCACGTTCGGCCCCCACAGTTCGACCCGGCTGCCGACGCCGGCCTGCGGCAACTCGGTCAGGTCGACCGTCAGCATGTCCATCGAGACGCGACCGAGGGTGCGGCTGGGCCGGCCGTCGATGCCGACCGGGGTGCCGGTCGGCGCGACGCGCGGGTAACCGTCGCCGTAACCGCAGGCGACCACGCCGATCCGCATCGGCCGCTCGGCGCTGAACAGCGCCCCGTAGCCGACGCTGTCGCCGGGTCGCAGCTCTTGGACGGCGATGACCTCGGCCGTCAAGGTCATCGCCGGCTTCAGGCCCAGCTCGGCGCCGGTGAGGCCGTCGAACGGCGAGGCACCGTACAGCACCAGCCCAGGGCGGACCGCGTCGGCGTGGCACTCCGGGAAGGCGAACAGCGCGGCCGAGTTGGCGGCGCTCAGCGCCAGCCCGCTCGGCTGCGCGGCCTGCCGGAACGCGGGCCACTGTGCCACAATGCCGCGGGCGTCGTCGGCGGTGGCGAAGTGGGTCATCACCGTGGTCGGCACCACCTGCGGCAGCGCGGCGAGGCTGGCGAGCAGTTCGGGCAGCCGCTCCGGCCGGAAGCCGAGCCGGTTCATGCCGCTGTTGAGTTTGAGCCAGACTTCGAGCGGGCGCGGCAGCGGCGCGCGGCGCAGCCAGTCGAGCTGGTGGTCGCTGTGGATCGCGCCGCTCAAGCGGTGCTCGCTCATCGCGGTGACTTCGGCGGCGTCGAACGGGCCCTCGAGCAGCATGATCGGCTGGACGATGCCCGCTTCGCGCAGGCGGAGCGCGTCCTCGATATTGAGCAGTGCGAAGCCATCGGCGATGTCGGCCAGCGCTTCGGCGACGGCCAGGCTGCCGTGGCCGTAGGCGTCGGCCTTGATCACAGCGAGCGTGCGCGAGTTGGGCGCTTTTTGTTTACAGATCAGGTAGTTGTGCCGTACGGCCGCAAGGTCGATGGCTACACAGACAGGGCGTGTCATGGCAAATGGTGGGTCGACGAGGTGTGCTATTATAAGCCGCCGTTAATGCTTGCATACACTAGCCTGTACGTCAGGAAACGCAACCTCACCGGCCGGCGGCGCGGCGGAAAATAATGGATATTCTTCAGCTCTTACTCGATTTCTTCACGAGCTACGGCTACCTCGCCGTGTTTTTCGTGCTGCTGCTGTGCGGCTTCGGCGTGCCGATTCCGGAGGACATCACGCTGGTCGCCGGTGGGGTGATCTCCGGTCTGGGCTATGCCAATGTGCACGTGATGTTCGCGGTCGGGATGGCCGGGGTGTTGCTCGGTGATGCCGTGATGTTTACCGCTGGCCACGTGTTCGGCCCGCGGGTGCTGCGCTTTCGCCCGCTCGGGCGGATCCTGACGCCGGAGCGCTTCCAGGCGGTGCAGCGAAAGTTCGACAAGTACGGCAACTGGGTGCTGTTCGTCGCGCGCTTCCTGCCGGGGCTGCGCTCGCCGATCTTCATCACCGCCGGGATGAGCGGCAAGGTGTCCTACCTGCGCTTTTTGGTGATGGACGGCATGGCCGCGCTGATCTCGGTGCCGGTCTGGGTGTATCTGGGCGACTTCGGCGCGTCCAACCGCGAGTGGCTGCTGCTGATGGTCCATCGCGGCCAGACCGGGCTGTTGCTGGCGGTGGGGCTGCTGCTGCTGACGGTCGGGGTGGTCTGCTGGCGCAAGAAGAAGCTGGGTACGGCCACGCACCGTAAATAGTGCTCCGAGCGGGTTTGATGCAAAACGGGCTGCCTTTTGGGCAGCCCGTTGTGTTTGTTGCTGTTGGAATGCGGGCTCAGCCCACCGACAGCAGCTCCACTTCGAACACCAGAGTGGCGTCGGGCGGGATCACGCCACCAGCGCCGCGCGCGCCGTAACCGAGGTGCGGCGGAATGGTCAGCTTGCGCTTGCCACCGACTTTCATGCCGATCACGCCTTCGTCCCAGCCCTTGATCACGTAGCCCGCGCCGAGCGGGAAGGTGAACGGCTGCATGCGATCCTTGCTCGAATCGAACTTGGTGCCGTCGGTCAACCAGCCGGTGTAGTGCACGGTCACTTCCTGGCCCTTGATCGCTTCGGCGCCCTGGCCCAGTTCCAGTTCGTCAATGATCAGTTCGTTACTCATCGGGCATCCTTTTGTTGCGTCACAGTGAAAACCGATTGTAGCAGGCCTCGGCGACGGACTCCGGGGCGACCGGTTGTCTTTTCCGTTATGTGGCTTATAACGGAAAAATACTGGGGCTTTTGCCACGCGACTCGCTAGAAGGGGGCTGTAATGGATATTACCCACCTACCATCCCGGGACCACCCGGTGGTGCATCACGTCAAGCCGTCCGATACCCTGACCTGGTTGAAGCAAGGTTACCGCGACCTGCAGCGCGCCCCGGCCGACGCGATGCTGTACGGCGTCGCCTTCGTGGTGATGGGCTTTCTGTTGGTGTTCTACTTCGACCGCGCCCCCGAGTACGTGATCACGCTGTCGACGATGTTCATGCTGCTCGGGCCGTTCCTGGCGATCGGGCTCTACGACATCGCCCGGCAGCTGGAAATGGGCGGACGGCGCATCAATCTGATGCAGAGCCTGACCGCCTGGCGGGCCAACATCCAGAGCTTCTCGCTGTACGTGGTGCTGCTGACGGTGTTGGTGTTTGCCTGGTTCCGTGTGTCGCTGTTGATGTTCGCGCTGTTCTTCGAGGGGCCGCTACCGACGATCAACTCGTTGATCACGAACGCGCTGCATCCGGAGAACCTGACGTTCCTGGTCGCCTACTTCGGTACCGGTTTCTTCTTCGCGCTGCTCACCTTCGCGATCAGCATGGTGTCGATCCCGATGATGCTCGACAAGGAGGTCGACGCGATCACCGCGATGATCACCAGCTTCCAGGCGGTCTATAAGAACCTGCTGACGATGCTGGCATGGGCGGCTATCATCGTGGCGTTGACGGCGGTGGGCTTCTTGACCTACTTCATCGGGCTGGTTTTCATCATGCCGGTGATCGGCCTCGCCACCTGGCATGCCTACCGCGCCCTGATAACCTACGAGCGCTGACCAGACCCTTCATGACCCACTCCATCGTGTTTCTTGACCGGGACAGCCTGGCTGTCCCGGTTCCCGTTTTTGGCTTTCCGCACCGCTACACCGAGTACCCGGCCACGTCGGCCGAACAGCTGCTGCGGCACGCCGCCGGTGCCGACATCCTGATCACCAACAAGGTGCCGATCAGCGGCGCGCTGTTGGCCGAACTGCCGGATCTCAAGCTGATCGCGGTGGCCGCGACCGGCGTCAACCATATCGACCTCGACGCCTGCCGCGCGCGCGGCGTGGCGGTGTGCAATGTGCGCCACTACGGCGACGACACGGTCGCCGAGCATGCCTTCATGCTGATGATGGCGCTGCGCCGCAATCTGCCGGCGTACCAGCGCGACGTCGCGGCTGGCGTCTGGCAGAACGCCGGGCAGTTCTGTCATTTCGGCGCGCCGATCCGCGATCTGGCCGGTGCGACGCTCGGCCTCGTCGGCGGTGGCGGCATCGGCCAGGCGCTGGCCAAGCGCGCCGAGGCGTTCAGCATGACGGTGTGGCAAGCCGAGCGCAAGGGCGCGGCGACGGTGCGGCCGGGCTACACGGCGTTCGACACCGTGCTCACGCAGGCCGACGTGATTTCGCTGCACTGCCCGCTCAACGACGAGACGCGCGGAATGATCGGCGAGGCGGAGCTGGTGCGGATGAAGCCGGGCGCGATCCTGATCAACACCGCCCGCGGCGGGCTGGTCGACGAGGACGCGCTGGTCGCGGCGCTGAAGTACGGCCAGCTCGGCGGCGCCGGCTTCGACGTGCTGTCGGTCGAGCCGCCGCGCGACGGCAACCCGCTGTTGAAGGCGCGGCTGCCGCACCTGATCGTCACCCCGCATGTGGCGTGGGCGAGCGGCGAGGCGATGGGGCGGCTGGCGCAGCAGGTGGTCGACAACATCAACGCCTTTGTCGGTGGGCGCGAGGCCAACCGGGTGGTGTGATTCGTCGGGGACGATAACAGGAACGGCGAGCCGGTGGCTCGCCGTTCCTGTTTTACGATGGTGATGAGCCGTCCTGCCTAGGCGAGGGACATGGTACGAGGCGTGTACAGGCTCAGTCCGGAATCTCGTTCGGGTTGAGGCGCGGCGTGTCCTCGGGGTCGAGGCCGAGTCGCTGGCGGATGCCGGAAAGGTAGCGGTTGACGTCCGGACCGCCGCCGTAGCGCTGGGCGTGCCAGATCATTTCGCCGAGCGCGTCCATACAGGCGTGCTGCGCGTCGTGCTCGCTGCCCAGGCGCAGCGCCAGCTGCGCGTACAGCGAACGGATGCCGAACGGCTGGTCGATCGAGCGCTGTTCCTCGATCGCCAGATGCAGGCCCAGATGCAGGAACGGATTGGTCTCGCCTAGCTCTGGAGTCCATTCGCGTTCGAGATAACGCGCAGGATTGTCTAGGATGGGATGGTATTCGGGATGTTCGACCAGGATCGCGAACGTCATCTGCTCGAGATCGGTCAGCGGCTGTCCGGCCTGGTGCTTGGCCCAGGTGTCGAAGAAGAAGCGCCGCGCATCCTGCCGACTGGGTGTAAACATCGTTAAAAACCCGACTAAAAAACTCGGGTAAGATTATAGCGATAGCGACGGAGACCCGCCATGACTACGCTTCACGACTTCAGCGCCCGCCACCTCGACGGTCATGAGGAATCGCTGGCCGATTACGCCGGTCGCACCGTGCTGGTGGTGAATACCGCCAGCGAGTGCGGCTACACCCCGCAATACCAGGGCCTGCAGGAACTGTACGAACACTTCGGGGCGGAGAAGCTCGCCATCCTGGCGTTTCCGTGCAACCAGTTCGGCGGCCAGGAGCCCGGCTCGGCCGACGCGATCGCGCAGTTCTGCGAGGCGCGCTTCGCGGTCCGCTTCGACCTGTTCGACAAGATCGAGGTGAACGGCCCGGGCGCCCATCCGCTGTGGCGCTGGCTGACCGGCGCCGACAGCGCCAAGCCGCAGCCGATCAAGTGGAACTTCACTAAGTTCCTGCTCGACCCGAAGGGCCGGGTGGTGAAACGCTTCGAGCCGGCGGTGGCGCCGTACGAGCTGCTCGACGACATCGCCGCGCTGGCCGGCAAGTCGACCGGCTGAGTTCGACCGCACAGCCCCAAAATGCGTTCGGCCAACCTGGCAAGGTTGGCCGAACGGAGCGCGGGACCGAGTGGGATCAGGCGGCGCGGCGGGTGAAGATCACGTCCCAGACGCCGTGGCCGAGCTTGATGCCGCGCGCCTCGAACTTGGTCAGCGGGCGGTAGGCCGGACGCGACGCGAAGCCGTCGGCGCTGTTGGCGAGCTCGTCGTTGCCGGACAGCACCTCCAGCATCTGCTGCGCGTACTCTTCCCAGTCGGTGGCGCAGTGCAGATAGCCGCCGGTCTTCAGCTTCTTCACCAGCTTGGCGATCAGCGGCGGCTGGATCAGCCGGCGCTTGTGATGGCGCTTCTTCGGCCACGGGTCGGGGAAGAAGATGTGGATGCCGTCGAGCGAGCCGTCCGCCAGCATGTGATCGATCACCTCGACCGCGTCGTGGCGGATGATGCGCAGATTGGTGATGTCCTGCTCGCCGATCAGCTTCAGCAGGTTGCCGACGCCCGGCGAGTGCACCTCGACGCCGAGGTAGTCGTTGTCCGGACAGGTGTTGGCGATCTCGGCGGTGGCGGTGCCCATGCCGAAGCCGATCTCGAGGATCTTCGGTGCTTGACGGCCGAACGCGGCGGTCAGATCCAGCGGCTCGGCGCGGTACTCGATGCCCCAGCGCGGCAGACCGTCGTTCATGGCGCGCTGCTGCGCCGCCGACAAATGCCCCTGGCGCAGCACGAAGCTCTTGATGTGTCGCTGGTAGGCCGGATTTTCCATGGTTCCTGTCCGAAAAACGCAAAAAGAACGCGATGTTACCGAATCCGCCGCGGTGAGGCGAGCCTAACGCGGCGGCGTCCAGCCGGCGAGGAAGGCGTCGACGCTCGGATAGGCGAGCCGCACCTGCAGTTCGGCCAACCTGGCGTTGCTGAGCCGGCGCGATTCGGCGAGAAACGACCACAGCGCCGGCGACACTCGCTGCCGCACCTGATCGCGCGGCAGCCGTTCGGGGCGCGGCAGGCCGGTGGCATCGGCTAGGCGGTCGAACCAGTCGCCGATCGGCAGCGGCGCATCGTCGCAGGCGTTGTAGACGCGCAGCCCGCCGCGGCGGCGCAGCGCGGCGGCGCACAGCATCGCCAGGTCGTCGGCGTGGATGTGATTGCTGACGCTGTCCTCGCCGGCGACGATGCTCGGCGTGCCATTGGCAAGGCGCGCCAGCGGCAGCCGCTCGGCGGCGTAGATGCCGGGCGCGCGCAGGATGGTGACGCTGGTGCCGTGACAGGCGGCAAAGCGCCGCAGCGCGGTCTCGGCGTCGAGCCGGCGCCGGGCCCGGTCGCTGGTCGGCCGGCACGGCGTGGTCTCGTCGACCCAGCCGCCGCCGGCGTCGCCGTACACCCCGCTGGTACTGATGTACACCACCCGCTGTGGTATGCTGCCCGCTTTCGCCAGCGTCGCCAGACAGCGCCGCAAACGCCGGTCGCGCACGCCGCTGTCCGGCGGCGGTGCGGTATAGAGCAGCGCTTCGGCGAGGCCTGCCAGCCGTGGCAGTAAGGCCGGCCGGTCGAGGTCGACTAGCAGGGGAATCACCCCGAGAGCGCGCGCCGCGGCGGCCTGCTCCGGCCGTCGCACCGCGGCGATCAGCCGCCAGTGGCCGGCCAGCCGTGGCACCGCGCGGCGCGCCACGTCGCCGAAACCGATAATCAATAAGGTAGGCATGCTGGCATTGTAGCGAGCAAACACCAAGGGTAGAGAAAACATGACGTGTCAGGTCAAGGTGCTTCCGAGCGGCCACACCTTCGCCGTGGAAGACCACGAAACCATTCTCGACGCCGCGTTGCGTCATAGCGTCGGCCTGCCGTACGGCTGCCGTGACGGCGCCTGTGGCGCCTGCAAGGGCAAGGTGGTCGAGGGCCGGGTCGAACAGGGCGCTCACCAGTCCAAGGCGCTGACCGAGCAGGAAGCGGCGCAAGGGCTGGCGCTGTTCTGCTGCGCCAAGCCGCAGGGCGACCTGACCATCGAAGTGCGCGAACTCACCGGCGTCGGCGACATCCAGATCAAGACGCTGCCGTGCCGGGTCGAGAAGATCGAGAAAGTGCACGACGTCGCGATCCTGAAGCTGAAGCTGCCTGTGTCCGAGCGGCTGCAGTTCCGCGCCGGCCAGTACATCGACATCCTGATGCGCGACGGCAAGAAGCGCAGCTTCTCGATCGCCAACGCGCCGCACGACGACGCCTTCATCGAACTGCACATCCGCAACCAGCCGGGCGGCAGCTTCTCCGAGTACGTGTTCAACACGATGAAGGAGCGCGAGATCATGCGCTTCAAGGGGCCGCTCGGCACCTTCTTCCTGCGCGAGGACTCGGACAAGCCGATCATCTTCATCGCCAGCGGCACCGGCTTCGCGCCGATCAAGGGCATCATCGAGCACGCTATCTACAGCGGCATCGACCGCCCGATGGTGATGTACTGGGGCGCCCGCACCAAGGCCGACCTGTACCAGGCCGAGCTGGCCGGCTCCTGGCAACAGCAGCTGCAGGGTTTCAGCTTCATCCCGGTGTTGTCCGAGGCGCTGCCGGAAGACAACTGGATCGGCCGTACCGGTTTCGTCCACCAGGCGGTGCTCGACGACTTCGCCGACCTGTCCGGCTACCAGGTGTACGCCTGCGGTGCGCCGGTGATGGTCGAGGCGGCGCACACGAGCTTCACCACCACGCGCGCGCTGCCGGAGGAGGAGTTCTTCTCCGACGCCTTCTTCCTGTCCAAGGACATGAAGGGCGCCAACCCCGCCTGAGCGAAGTTGACCGGTCCCCTGAAAACAGCCCCGCATGCGGGGCTGTTTTTTTGCGCGCGCTACCGGCTTGATCTGGGTCAAACGGCCGCCGGTCGCCCGTGATTATGCTGAACGGGTCGATTGGCATTCGCAGGAGGGTGGACATGGAACTGTGGAAAGAACTGCTGAGTTCGGACGTCGGACTGCTCAGCCTGATCACTATCGTGTTGACCATGGCGGTCGTCGGCACCTGTGTGACGATCTTCATCCGCAAGGTGCGCAGCGCGCCGCAGCCGTCGGAATAATGGCCTGCGGTGAGGAGAACAGCGGTTTTCCTCTTGATGTCTGTTCGGGGTAGGGCGGTCGTCCTTATCCCGCTTTTTCTGCCATGGTCGAAAGCGCTTCGTTTAAGGTGCTCCAATTTTGAATGTTTACTCATTGATTTTTAAGTGATTATTCCAATTGAATTAAGTGTGCGACCCCTGGACGAGTTTATGAAAATATTCTAAAAACAAGGTCGCACGGCTCTCAAGCTGAGAGACACCGGTGTTCTTGACCCAGGTCAAACAAGTCCCGACTGCTGCTGGAAGCCCCGATTAGAGGGGCTTATCATTGAGTCAATTGATAAGAATTTAATAATATTAAAACAGTTTTCAAATTTGATTTGCTAATCGGAGATCGACTATGTCCTCTGAAACGGAAGTGCAAGCAGGCGGCGCAGTGCAAGCCGTTGGCACCACCAAGCTGAGGCTCGGTGCGCTGACCGCGCTGGTGGTGGGGTCGATGATCGGTGGCGGGATCTTCTCGCTGCCGCAGAACATGGCCGCCAGCTCTGGCGCCGGTTCCATCATCATCGCCTGGGCGATTACCTTCGCCGGCATGCTGACCTTGGCGTTTGTGTTCCAGAACCTGGCCAATCGCAAGCCGGAGATCGAAGGCGGTGTCTACGGTTACGCGCGCGCCGGTTTCGGCGACTACATCGGCTTCAACTCGGCCTGGGGTTACTGGATCTCGGCGTGGATCGGCAACGTCTCGTATATGGTGGTATTCTTCTCCGCACTCGGCGCGTTCGGTGCGCTGTCGTTCTTCGGTGAGGGCAATACGCTGCCGGCGATCATTGCCGCCTCGCTACTGCTGTGGGGCCTGCATACGCTGATCCTGCGCGGCGTGCAGGGGGCGACCTTCATCAACACCATCACCACGATCGCCAAACTGGTGCCGCTGGCGCTGTTCATCGTGATCGTGGTCTTCGCGTTCAACATCAAGACCTTCAACACCGACTTCTGGGGCAGCCCGGCGCTCGGTGCTGTGATCGACCAGGTCAAGGGCTCGATGCTGGTGACCGTCTGGGTGTTCATCGGCATCGAAGGCGCGTCGGTGTTCTCCAGCCGCGCCGAATCGATGAAAGAAGTCGGCAAGGCACCGTGATCGGCTTCCTGCTGACCATCGCGCTGCTGGTCGCCGTGTCGCTGCTGTCGATGGGCGTGCTGTCGCAGGCGGAGCTGGCCGCACTGAAAAACCCGTCGACCGCGGGGGTACTCAAAGCCGCCGTCGGCCCGTGGGGCGCCACGCTGATCAATATCGGTCTGGTGATCTCGGTCGGTGGTGCGCTGCTCGCCTGGACGCTGCTCGCCGTCGAAATCCCCTACCTCGCCGGCAAAGACGGCATCTTCCCGAAGATGTTCGGCAGGCTGAACGCCAGCGGTTCGCCGGCCGCCGCGCTGTGGCTCACCAACGGCATGGTGCAACTGTTCCTGACCATCACCCTGTTCAGCTCGGCCGGTTACCTGGCGCTGTTGTCGCTGGCGACCTCGATGATCCTGATCCCGTACCTGCTCTGCGGCCTGTACGCGCTGATCGTCGCGCTGCGCGGCGAAGGCTACCCGGCCGGCGACGCGGCCCGTAACAAGGACCTGCTGACCGGCCTGATCGCGTCGGTCTACGGTGTCTGGCTGGTCTATGCCGCCGGCCCGAGTTACCTGTTCCTGTCGATGGTGCTCTACGCCCCGGGCGTGCTGTTCTACCTGAAGGCGAAGAGCGAGCGTGGTGAGCAACCGTTCAAGGGCTTCGAAGCCGCCATCGTCGCTGTCGTGGTCGTCCTCGGCATCTATGCCGCCTACCAGCTGGCGACCGGTGCGATCAGCATCTGATCTCGTAGTACAGCGTGTCTTGCGCGGCCGCCCCGCGGCGGCTGCCGGAACCCACCCGATTCATCCTTAGCAAGGAGTTCGACATGAGCAAGTTCGGTGTCCATTCTGAATGCGGCAAACTGCGCACCGTGATGGTGTGTCGCCCGGGCCTCGCGCACAAGCGCCTCACCCCGGCCAACAGCCACGAGCTGCTGTTCGACGACGTGATCTGGGTCGAACGCGCGCAGAAAGACCACGCCTACTTCGTCGAGCAGATGCGCACCCGTGACATCGAGGTGATCGAACTGCACGACGCGCTGGCCACGGTGCTCGACGACAAGGCCGCGCGCGCCTTTGTCCTCGACCGCAAGGTCAAGGCCGACAACGTCGGCGTCGGCATGCTCGGCGACCTGCGCGGCTGGCTCGACGAGATGGCGTCGGCGCAACTGGCCGAGCACCTGATCGGCGGCATCGCCAAGGCCGAACTGCCGTTCGACCCGAAAGGCCTGTTCGGCGGCTACCTCGACCGGTCCGACTTCGTACTGCCGCCGGTGCCGAACACCCTGTTCCAGCGCGACCCGAGCTGCTGGATCTACGAAGGCGTCACCCTCAACCCGATGTACTGGCCGGCGCGCCGCCAGGAAACGCTGATCCTGCAGAGCGTCTACCAGTTCCACCCGACCTTCGCCGGCAAGGCGAGGGTGTGGTGGGGCGATGCCGACCAGGACTTCGACCCGGCCACGCTGGAAGGCGGCGACGTGATGCCGATCGGCAACGGCGTGGTGCTGATCGGCATGGGCGAACGCACCAGCCCGCAGGCGGTGGTGCAGGTCGCCAAGCGCGTGCTCGGCAAGGACGGTGGCGCGACGCGCGTGATCGCCTGCCAGATGCCGAAATCGCGCGCCGCAATGCACCTCGACACCGTGTTCTCCTTCCTCGACGTCGACCTCTTGTCGGTATTCCCGGACGTGGTCGACGAGATCGTCTGCACCAGCATGTACGCCGGCGACAAGGAAGGCGAGGTCCGCTTCGAACGCCACGACGGCCAGCACCTGACCGATATCGTCAAGGATGCGCTGCACCTGCCGGAGATTCGCGTCATCCGGACCGGTGGCGACCTGTACCAGCGCGAACGCGAACAGTGGGACGACGGCAACAACGTCGTCGCGCTCGACCGCCGGGTCGTGGTCGCCTACGACCGCAATACCTACACCAACCGGCGGATGCGCGAACACGGTGTCGAGGTGATCGAAATCCCGGCGTCCGAACTCGGCCGCGGCGGCGGTCACTGCATGACCTGCCCGATCATCCGTGACGAAGTGAAACGGTAGGTACGGCGGACGGATCGGTCGTTCGGCCAACCCAAGGTTGGCCGAACACCCTCCAAGCAACTGCACCACCCGTTACCGCACCGACAGGTTGACCGCCCCGGAGCCTACCCCGTCCGCCGCGATCGCTTGCCCAGACCGACTCTTAATCCAGGAGCAATCACCATGGCTTTCAATCTGCGCAACCGCAACTTCCTCAAAATGCTCGACTTCACCCCGCGCGAGATCCGCTACCTGCTCGACCTGGCCCGCGACCTGAAGCGCGCCAAATACAGCGGCACCGAACAGCCGCACCTGAAGGGCAAGAACGTCGCGCTGATCTTCGAGAAGACCTCGACCCGCACTCGCTGTGCGTTCGAAGTGGCGTGCTTCGATCAGGGCGCCAACGTCACCTACCTCGGCCCGTCCGGCTCGCAGATCGGCATCAAGGAATCGATGAAAGACACCGCCCGGGTGCTCGGCCGGATGTATGACGCGATCGAATACCGCGGCTTCGATCAGGAGATGGTCGAGCACGAACTGGCCCGCTACGCCGGCGTGCCGGTCTACAACGGCCTGACCGACGAATTCCACCCGACCCAGATGCTCGCCGACGTGCTGACCATGTGGGAACACAGCGACAAGCCACTGTCCGAGATCAACTACACCTACCTCGGCGACGCCCGCAACAATATGGGCAACTCGCTCTTGGTGATCGGCGCCAAGCTCGGCATGCACGTGCGCATCGGCGCGCCGAAACACCTGTGGCCGAGCGACGAACTGGTCGCCGAATGCAAAGCGATCGCCGCGAAGACCGGCGCCCGGCTCACCCTGACCGACGACCCGAAGGAAGCGGTCAAGGGCACCGACTTCATCCACACCGACGTGTGGGTGTCGATGGGCGAACCGGCCGACGTGTGGGCCGAGCGCATCCAGCTGCTGAAACCGTACCAGGTCAACGCCGAACTGATGAAGGCGTCCGGCAACCCGGCGGTCAAGTTCATGCACTGCCTGCCGGCCTACCACAACGCCGAGACCAAGGTCGGCAAGGAGATCGCCGCGCAGCACCCGGAACTGGCGGGCGGCATCGAAGTGACCGAAGAGGTGTTCGAATCGGAAGCGTGCGTCGCCTTCGAGCAGGCCGAGAACCGCATGCACACCATCAAGGCGATCCTGGTGTCGACGCTGGCGGGCTAAGCCCGAGCCAGGCACCACGTCTGTGGTGCCTTTGCCCCTCCCGGCTGGCCCTACCCGCCGCGGGCGGGGCGGCCGCTTCCTACTTCCTCACCGGTTGGCCGAACACGGCCGGCCAGTTATAGAAGGAGTCCCATCATGCGAGTAGTCGTCGCTCTGGGCGGCAACGCCCTGCAACGGCGTGGCGAAGCCATGACCGCCGCCAACCAACGCGCCAACGTGCAAGTGGCCGCCAAGCAGCTGGCCGCCGTCACCCGGCTCGGCCACAACCTGGTGATGTGCCACGGCAACGGCCCGCAGGTCGGCCTGTTGGGCCTGCAGAACGACGCCTACGCCCGCCACGTCGACGGCAAGGTCACCCCGTATCCGCTCGACGTGCTCGGCGCGCAGACCGAAGGGATGATCGGCTATATGATCGAACAGGAGCTCGGCAACGTGCTGCCGTTCGAGGTGCCGCTCGCCACCATCCTGACCCAGACCGAAGTCGACGCCAACGACCCGGCGTTTAAGAACCCGACCAAGTTCGTCGGCCCGGTGTACAGCAAGGCCGAGGCCGAGCAGCTCGCCGCCGAGCATGGCTGGACGGTCAAGGCCGACGGCGAGTACTACCGCCGCGTGGTGCCGAGCCCCAAACCGAAACGCCTCTTCGAAATGCGCCCGATCAAGTGGCTGATCGAGAAGGGCGCCGTAGTGATCGCCGCCGGCGGTGGGGGTATCCCGACCCTGTACCAAGGCGACAAGCTGGTCGGCGTCGAAGCGGTGATCGACAAGGATCTCGCCTCGGCCCTGTTGGCGCGCGAAGTCGAGGCCGACTACTTTGTGATCGCCACCGACGTGCCGACCGTGTTCGTCGGCTGGGGCACCCCGGACGCGAAGGCGATCCGGTGCGCCCACCCGGACGCGATGGCCAAGCTTGGCTTCGCGGCCGGTTCGATGGGGCCGAAGGTGGAGGCGGCCTGCGAGTTCGCCCGCTTGACCGGCAAGCGCGCGGTGATCGGCGCGCTGGAGGACATCGAGGCGATCGTGAAGGGCGAGGCGGGGACGGTGATCAGCACCAAAGTGGACGGGATCGAGTGGTACTGAGCGGTAAGACGGGATGAGAAGAGGGCGGCCTGTGGCCCCCTCTTTCGTTTGGATAGGCGGTTGGCCGAACGGTTCGGCCATGCTCGGCGTCATCATGCAAAACGGCCCGCAAGCGGGCCGTTTAAACGCAGGCCTTTCGGCCGGCTTCAGCGTCCTTGGAACGAGCACGCCGTGAACAACGGCAGCCCCGAGTCGCGCACCAGCTGGCCGCCCTTCAGTTCTGGCAGCTCGATGATCGCGCCGGCCTCGACCACCTCCGCGCCGAGGCGCTTGAGCAGCTTGTAGCCGGCCATCATCGTGCCGCCGGTCGCGACCAGATCGTCGATCAGGATCACCCGGTCGCCGGCCTTGACCGCGTCGGTGTGCATTTCCACCGCGGCGTTGCCGTATTCCAGCTCGTATTCCTCTTCTACCGTGGTGAACGGCAGCTTGCCCTTCTTGCGGATCGGCACGAAACCGACGTTCAGCTCGTAGGCGAGCACCGAGCCGATGATGAAGCCGCGCGCGTCCAGCCCCGCGATCACATCGATCTGCTCGCCCATATAGCGGTGCACGAAGATGTCGATCAGCATGCGGAAGCTCTTCGGGTTCTGCAGCAGCGGGGTGATGTCGCGGAACATCACGCCGTCGTGCGGCCAGTTCGGCACGGTGCGGATCCAGCCCTTCAGGTAGCTGGAATAGTCGAGATTGCTAAGGTTTTCCATGGCCAGAATTGTAGCAGAGCCCCTGGAACACCGGCGTGAGCAGCAGCAAAAACGGGCTTCCCGTGGGAAGCCCGTTGCGATCGCGAGCCGTATGGTTCAGTGCAGGGCGAGCTTCAGGACCCACAGGATGGCGATCACCCACACCGCCGGCTTCACCTCGCGGGCGCGGCCGGCCAGCAGCTTCACCACGGCGTAGCTGATGAAGCCGAAGGCGATACCGTCGGCGATCGAGTAGGTGAACGGCATGGTCAAGGCGCCCATCACCGCCGGCGCGGCTTCGGTCAGGTCGTCCCACTCTACTTCGGCGAGACCCCGGGTCATCAGCACCGCGACATAGCACAAGGCTGGCGCGGTAGCGTACGCCGGCACGCTTTCGGCCAGCGGCGACAGCCACAGGCAGGCGATGAACAGGATCGCGACCACGGTGGCGGTCAGGCCGGTGCGGCCGCCGACGGCGGCGCCGGCGGCGGACTCGATGTAGGCGACGGTCGACGAGGTGCCCATCGCGGCGCCGGCGATGATCGCGGTCGAGTCGGCCATCAGCGCGCGCTTCAGGCGCGGCAGCTTGCCGTCCTTGGAGATGCCGGCACGGTGCGCGACCGCCACCAGCGTGCCGGTGGTGTCGAACAGGTCAACGAAGAAGAACACGAAGATCACGCCGACCAGGCTGGCGGACAAGGCGCCCTTCAGGTCCATCTGCAGGAAGGTCGGAGCCATGCTCGGAATCGGCGCGGCGATGCCCTGGAATTTCGACAGGCCGAGGGCGATCGACAGCGCGGTCACCGCCAGGATGCCGATGATGATCGAGCCATGCACCTTGCGATATTCCAGCGCCAGAATCAGGAAGAAGCCGAAGATCGCCAGCAGGGTCGTCGGCGCGTGCAGGTCGCCCAGGGTGACGAAGGTCGCCGGGCTGGCGACCACGATGCCGGAGCTCTTCAGCGCCAGCAGCCCGAGGAACATGCCGACGCCGGCCGAGATCGAGAACTTCAGCGACAGCGGGATCGCGTTGATGATCTGCTCGCGCACCTTCGACAGGCTGACGACGACGAACAGGCAGCCGGACAAGAACACCGCGCCCAGCGCGATCTGCCAGGGCACCCCCATGCCCTTGACCACGGTGAAGGTGAAGTAGGCGTTCAGGCCCATGCCCGGCGCCAGGGCGATCGGGTAGTTGGCGACCAGGCCCATGATCGCGCTGCCGATCGCCGCGGCGATGCAGGTGGCGACGAACACCGCCTTGAAGTCCATGCCGGTGATCGACAGGATGGCCGGGTTGACGACCACGACGTAGGCCATGGTCAGGAAAATGGTGATGCCGGCGATCACCTCGGTGCGCACCGTGGTGTCGTTTTCTTTGAGCTTGAACAGCCTCTCCAGCAGGCTGTTCGGCGCGTTTTCAGTGGCTTGCATCCCGATCTGATCCTCGTGTGTTGGTGGTGTTATTGAGTGGGGTGCGTAGCTTAGCGAAAAAGATACTTCCCGTTGTGTAAATTTGTCTTGACATTAAGCTGTTTTCGCTGGTCTTTATTGCGGCCGGCAGTGCTCCTGCTAGTTTCGCTAACTTGCTGGGGGCTCAGCCAGCCCACGCTTCCCCGATACAGGTCGTCTGGGCAGCCATGCTGCAGCTACCTCCCTGCGCTTTTGCAACACCCGGCAAGCCGACAAACACAACCTTCGCCGAGCAAAAGTGGAATGGCTTTCCAGTTTTGCGATAAGCGGTGCGACAATTGGTTGCAATGTGAAGAATCTTGCTTGTAAGATAGTTGCAAGGTCTGGTCTCCAACTAGGGAACCTAGATCTACCTGAGTCGCAACGGAAACGAGTTACAAAAAAGATTTCCGTGCGGAAGCGGGTTCTGCAAAAGGAGAGAGGCAGCCATCTAAAAAAAACAAAGGCTGCCGACGGATGTGAGGAGAAGGAACTGCTGCTCGTCTTACCTGATGGGTAGTGGCGCGCCTGCGAGTCGGCCAGACGGCTGCCGAACCGGCGTGAACGTGGTGCTGCAGTCCCGGCGTGCTGTTCGGTACGTCACTGTCTGGCACCTACCGGCCGATCCTTGCCTGTCTTACCTGCTGCAATCGCTTCAAGTCGAACCATTGTTGGCGTTTTCGGGGGCGACCCCCTTATCAAGACGTTCTTGGTTGTATTTGCATACAGCAGGGAAATAGAGAGGTGCAGGCCGCATGGCTTACTGACCTTTCCCTTGTTCACAAACACATAGACGCATGAGAGCAAACCTGATGACGGACGGGGAATCTGGCCGTTTCAGCACGCTGATAAAGGAGCTGTATCATGATTGAACAAGCAGGCATTGGTGCTGGCGTTTCTGAAGGCAGAGGCAAGCTCGACCGGTATTTCCAAATCTCGGCGCGTGGCAGCACCCAGCGCCAGGAAATCCTGGCAGGGATTACCACCTTCATGGCGATGGTCTATTCGGTCATCGTCGTACCGGGCATGTTGGGTGAAGCCGGCTTCGACAAGAGTGCCGTTTTCGTCGCCGTCTGCCTGACCACCGCGTTTGGTTCGCTGCTGATGGGCCTGTGGGCCAAGTTGCCGCTGGCCATCGGTTGTGCCATTTCGCTGACTGCCTTCACCGCCTTCGGTCTGGTGTTGGGTCACCATCTGTCGCCTCAGGTGGCGCTGGGTGCCGTATTCCTGATGGGCATCGTGTTCACCGCCATTTCGGTGACCGGTGTGCGTTCGTGGATCCTGAAGAACCTGCCGTCTGGCGTGGCGCATGGTACGGGGGTCGGTATCGGCCTGTTCCTGCTGCTGATTGCGTCCAATGGCGTGGGTTTGGTCGTGAAGAACGCGCATCCGGGCCTGCCGGTGACGCTGGGTAACATCACCGCCTTCCCGGTGCTGATGTCGATCCTGGGTCTGGCGGCGATCTTCGGCATGGAGCGTCGTCGCGTGCCGGGCGGCATCCTGCTGGTGATCGTTGCGCTGTCGGTTCTTGGTCTGATCTTTGATCCGGCGGTGAAATTCAGCGGCGTGTTCGCCATGCCTAGCCTGGGTGCCGCTGGTAAGTCGCTGATCGGCTCGATGGATATCCAAGGCGCACTGACCTCCGCTGTGATCCCGAGCGTTCTGGCGCTGGTGATGACCGCCGTGTTTGACGCGACCGGTACCATCCGTGCCGTGGCCGGTCAGGCGGGCCAACTCGACGAGAAGGGCCAGATCATCAACGGCAACCGTGCGCTGACCGCTGACTCGCTCAGCTCGATCTTCTCCGGTTTCTTCGGTGGTGCCCCGGCTGCGGCCTATATCGAATCGGCGGCAGGTGTGGCGGCTGGTGCCAAGACCGGTCTCGCCGCTGCCGTGGTGGGTGCGCTGTTCCTGGTGGTGATCTTCTTCTCGCCGCTGGCAGCACTGGTTCCGTCCTACGCTACCGCGCCGGCTCTGATGTACGTGGGCCTGTTGATGCTGGGCAATATCAGCAAGCTGCACATGGACGACATGGTCGATGCCATGGCCGGCCTGGTGTGCGCCGTGTTCATCGTGCTGACCTGCAATATCGTCACCGGCATCATGCTCGGCTTCTGCACCCTGGTCATCGGCCGCATCATCGGTGGCGAGTTCCGCAAGCTGAACATCGGCACCGTCGCGATCGCGATTGCATTGGCCGTGTTCTACGCGGGCGGTTGGGCGATCTGATTTGTGCCAGAGGGTCTATGCCTGAAGGGCCCTGTGCCTTCGAAACAAACCCTCCGCTACGGCGGGGGGTTTGTTTTTGTGCACGTGCAGGGGAAACGCTGTCGCCGGGCTTTAGGGCAAATTTGGCACTGGGCGCTTAATCGAGTTGCCCGGTTGTGGTACCCTGAAAGATTGATTTCACCGAAGGGAAAGCGGCCATGGCCCAGCAAAGCGGCAACATCTTCATCGTCACGGCACCCTCCGGTGCAGGCAAAACGACGTTGGTGGCAGCGTTGCTGGCGGCCGAACGTGCGGTGCAACTGTCGGTGTCGTACACCACCCGTGAGCCGCGCGAAGGCGAGGTCGAGGGGCGGCACTACCACTTCGTGGGCCGCGCGGACTTCGAGGCGCGCATCGAACGTGGTGAGTTCCTCGAGCACGCCGAAGTGTACGGCAACTATTACGGCACCAGCGAAACCTGGATCCGTGAGCGCTTGGCCGAAGGGCGCGACATCCTGCTAGAGATCGATTGGCAGGGCGCGCAGCAGGTGCGCAAGGTGTTTCCCGAAGCGATCAGCATCTTCATCCTGCCGCCCTCGCTCGAGGAGCTGGAGAAGCGTCTGCGCGGTCGTGGCACCGACAGCGACGAGGTGATTGCGCGCCGTCTGGCGCTGGCGCGCAGCGAGATCGACCACGCCGAGAGTTTCGATTACATGTTGATCAACGACGACCTCGGCACCGCCACGCTCGACCTGATCAGCGTGGTGCGCGCCGAACGGTTGCGTCCGGCACGCCAGCTGGCGCGGCACGGCGAGGCACTGCTGCAGTTGCACACGCCCGGCTGAGCGTTGGTCGCCGACCGGTTTTTCTATATAGTGGGACGCTGGGTATCCTGGCATTTCTGAAAAGAGGATTGTATGGCTCGTATTACTGTTGATGATTGTCTGGATCGTATCCAAAACCGTTTCGACCTGACCCTGACTGCCGCCTACCGCGCCCGTCAGATTGCCTCGGGCTCGACCACCTTCGTTGAAGGCGGCCGCCATAAGCCGACCGTGGTGGCGCTGCGCGAAATCGCCGCCGGCCACGTGGGCAAGGAAGTGCTGAGCCGCAAGGCCTGATTCCCCTTTGGACGTCATGAGCGCAGAACCCGTCATTCCCGTGGACTACGCTGCCCAGATCGCGGCGGACGCCGAGACCTTTTTTGGGGCGGCCGGCCGTTATCTGAGGCCGGAGGACGTGCAGCTGCTGCGGCAGGCGTTCGAAGTCAGCCGCAATGCGCACGAAGGGCAGACCCGCAAGAGCGGCGAGCCTTACATCACTCACCCCTTGGCGGTGGCGTCGATGTTGGCCGAATGGCGGCTCGATGCGCAAGGGCTGGCGGCGGCGCTGCTGCATGACGTGCTGGAGGACACCGGCGTCACCAAGTCGACGCTGGCCGAGGGTTTCGGCAAGACCATCGCCGATCTGGTCGACGGTCTCTCCAAGCTGGAGCGACTCGAATACGCCACCCGCGAGGCGGCGCAGGCGGAGAATTTCCGCAAGATGGTGCTGGCGATGGCGCGCGACATCCGCGTCATCATCGTCAAGCTGGCCGACCGCTTGCACAATATGCGTACCCTCGACGCGATGCGCGAGGACAAGCGCAAGCGCATCGCGCTGGAGACGCTGGAAATCTATGCGCCGATCGCCAACCGGATCGGCCTCAACCAGGTCTACCGCGAACTGCAGGATCTGGCGTTCAAGCACTTGTACCCGACCCGTTATTCGGTGATCGCCAAGGCGGTCAAGGCGGCGCGCGGCAACCGCCGCGAGGTGGTCAACAAGATCACCCAGGCGATCCAGCAGAAGCTGGTCGACTGCCACGTCGAGGCGACGATCAAGGGTCGCGAGAAGAACCTCTACAGCATCTACAAGAAGATGCAGGAGAAGCAGCTGTCGTTCTCCGAGGTGCTCGACATCTACGGTTTTCGGGTGATCGTCCACGACGTCGCCCACTGTTATCTGGCGCTGGGGGCGCTGCACGGCCTGTACAAGCCGATCCCCGGCAAGTTCAAGGACTACATCGCGATCCCGAAGGGCAATGGCTACCAGAGTCTGCACACCACGCTGTTCGGCCCGTACGGCACGCCGGTGGAGATCCAGATCCGCACCCAGGAGATGCACTCGGTGGCCGAGGCGGGGATCGCCTCGCACTGGATGTACAAGAGCGGTGACGCCAGTCTCGACGCGGCCAAGCAGCGTACCCACCAGTGGCTGCAGAGCATTCTCGACATCCAGGCCGAGAGCGACGACGCGATCGAGTTTCTCGAGCACATCAAGATCGACCTGTTCCCGGACGAAGTGTACGTGTTCACCCCGAAGGGCAAGATCATGGTGCTGCCGCAGGGCTCGACCCCGGTCGACTTCGCCTACGCGGTGCACACCGACGTCGGTCACCGCTGTATCGCCGCGCGCGTCAACTACGCGCTGGTGCCGCTGCGCACCGAGCTGCGCAACGGCGACACGATCGAGATCATCACCGCCACCCAGGCCAAGCCGAACCCGGCCTGGCTCAATTTTGTCGTCAGCGGTCGGGCCCGCTCCGGCATCCGCAGCTACCTGAAGGGCTTGCAGCGCGAAGAGTCTCAGCAACTGGGCGAGCGCTTGCTGCGCCAGGCGCTGGCAGCGCTGGCGGTGTCGCCGCTGGTGCTGACCGACACGCTGCGCGACGCGTATCTCGCCGAGTACGCCGAGAAGGTCGATTCGTTCCAGCAAGTGTTGGCCGAAATCGGCATGGGTCGCTTGATGCCGATCGTCGCGGCGCGTCGACTGGTCGAGCTGGCCGGTGAGAAACTCGGTGAAGAGGTGCGCGTTGGCCCGGTGACGATCCGCGGCAACGAGGGCGGATCGGTGCAGCTGTCGAGCTGCTGCAACCCGATCCCCGGCGATGCGATCGTCGGCGTGATCACCAAGGGGCAGGGGCTGGTGATCCATCGCAGCAACTGCTCGAACGCCAAGCGCGTCGAGCCGGACAAGCTGCTCGACGTGGCGTGGGAGCCGCAGAAGGACCGGCTGTTCGGCGCGGTGATCAGCGTGCTGGCGCGCAACCAGCGCGGTATGCTGGCCGAGGTGGCCGCGGCGATTTCCAATGCGTCGGCCAACATCGAGACGGTGGATACCCAGGACACCCATCGCGGCGATGGTTTCATTCACATTATTTTCCGCATCCAGGTGGAAGGCGTCGCGCATCTGGAGCAGACGCTGGCAATCGTGTCGCAGATCGACGCGGTGCAGCAGGTTGAGAGGAGATAGGCGGTGGTGTCGATTATGCTGAACGGCGAGGCGCGCCAGTTCGCCGGGGTGGCGACGGTCGCCGACCTGGTCGGGGTGCTGGAGCTCGTCGGCAAGCGGCTGGCGGTGGAGCGCAACGGGGAGATCGTGCCGAAGAGTCGCCACGCGGCCGAAGCGCTGAACGACGGTGACCGGCTGGAGATCGTCGTCGCGGTTGGCGGCGGCTGAGCAGAAGGTTCGGGGGGGAGGCGGCAGATCAGGCCACAGAGCCGGCGCGCCGCCGAAGGGCAAGGGTAGGGCGAGAGGGCATCCGCTTAAAACCTGCAATGTCTGATGGAAGGAGTAAGGGATGAACGATCAACTCGTCATCGCCGGCAAGGCGTACGGTTCGCGTCTGCTGGTGGGTACCGGCAAGTACAAGGACTTCGACGAAACCGCGCAGGCGCTCGACGCGTCCGGCTCGGAAATCGTCACCGTGGCGATCCGTCGCGTCAACCTCGGCCAGGACCCGAATTCGCCCAGCCTGCTCGACGCGCTGCCGAAAAACCGCTATACCCTGCTACCCAACACGGCCGGCTGCTATAGCGCCGACGACGCGATCCGCACGCTGCGGCTGGCGCGCGAGCTGCTCGACGATCATCGTCTGGTCAAGCTCGAGGTGCTCGGCGATCCGACCAATCTGTTCCCGAACGTCAAGGAAACCCTGAAGGCGGCCGAGGTGCTGGTGGCGGAAGGTTTCGACGTGATGGTCTACACTTCGGATGATCCGATCATCGCGCGCGAGTTGGAAGCAATCGGTTGTTGTGCGATCATGCCGCTCGCCAGCCTGATCGGTTCCGGGATGGGGATCCTCAACCCGTGGAACCTGCAGCTGATCATCGAGCAGTCGAAGGTGCCGGTGTTGGTCGATGCCGGCGTCGGTACCGCGTCGGACGCGGCGATTGCGATGGAATTGGGCTGCGATGGCGTATTGATGAATACCGCCATCGCCGCAGCCCGCGAGCCGGTGCGCATGGCGCATGCGATGAAGCTCGCGGTAGAAGCCGGGCGTGCCGCCTATCTGGCCGGGCGCATGCCGAAACGTTTTTACAGTGCCACACCAAGTTCTCCACGTGAGGGGGTGATTTCGAGCCGGAGCTGATGCGCAAAGCGCACAGTCGGGTCGCTGTTTTGACTGGCGGGCTTTTCCTGTCCGCCCAATGTTGTTAGAATTCCGTCTTTATCAAGCATTTAGCTTTCAGAATTTAAGGATTCGAGTCAATGCCGAACATTCGCGTTAAAGAGAACGAACCGTTTGAAGTGGCGATGCGCCGCTTCAAACGCGCTGTGGAAAAAACCGGTCTGCTGACCGAACTGCGCGCACGTGAGTTCTACGAGAAGCCGACTGCTGAGCGCAAGCGCAAGGCCGCTGCCGCTGTGAAGCGTCACTTCAAGCGCCTGCGCAGCCAGACGCTGCCGCCGAAGCTGTACTAAGCTTCAGCCAGTAGGCGCACAAAGCGGGACCGCAGGCTATGCCTGCGGTTTTCCCATTTGTGCGTACCGAATTTTGCAGCCCGCGGTCGCGGGCTGATGTCTGCCAGCAGAGAGTGTCATGAGCCTGAAAATCCGCATCACCGACGACATGAAATCGGCCATGAAGGCCAAGGAAACCGCCAGGCTGGCGGCGATTCGCCTGCTGCTGGCGGCGATCAAACAGAAAGAAGTCGATGAGCGCATCGAGCTCGACGATGCCGGCATCACCGCGGTGATCGACAAGATGCTCAAGCAGCGTCGCGACTCGGTCGAACAGTATGAAGCGGCGCAGCGCCAGGACCTGGCCGACAAGGAGCGCTTCGAGATGGACGTGCTGTCGGTCTACCTGCCGCAGCCGCTCAGCGACGCCGAAGTCGCCGCACTGATCGAAGAGGCGGTCGCCGCCACCGGCGCCGCCGGCATGCAGGACATGGGCAAGGTGATGGGCGTGCTGCGCCCGCAGTTGACCGGCCGCGCCGACATGGGCGTGGTGTCGGCCAAGATCAAGGCGCGGTTGAGCGCTTGATCCGACTCCGAGGATGATTCCGCAGGACTTCATCGACCAGCTGCTGTCGCGCGTCGACATCGTCGACGTGATCGACCGCTACGTGCCGCTCAAGAAGGGTGGCCAGAACTACCTCGCCTGCTGCCCCTTCCACAAGGAAAAATCGCCCTCATTCACCGTGAGTCCGAGCAAGCAGTTCTACCACTGCTTCGGCTGTGGCGCGCACGGTTCGGCGATCGGTTTCGTGATGGAGTACCAGGGCCTCGGCTTCGTCGAGGCGGTGAAGCTGCTGGCCGAAGGCATCGGCATGCCGGTGCCCGAGGAGCGTTCGGCCAACCCTGAGGCGGCGCGGGTGGCGCGCGAGCGCCAGCTGTCGCTGGAAGAGTCGCTGGTGCTGGCGGCCAAGTTCTACAAGCAGCAGTTGAAGTCGGCGCCGCAGGCGGTCGGCTACTTCAAGGGCCGTGGCCTGACCGGCGAGGTGGCCGCGCACTTCGGTCTCGGTTATGCGCCGGACGAATGGCAGCCGCTCGCTACGGTGTTCCGCGACTATCAGGACGAGAAACTGGTCGAGGCCGGGCTGGTGATCGCCGGCGACGAGGGCAAGCGCTACGACCGCTTCCGCGGCCGGGTGATGTTCCCGATCCGCAACCAGCGCGGTGCGATCGTCGGCTTCGGCGGGCGGGTGCTCGGCAAGGGCGAACCGAAGTATCTGAACTCGCCGGAGACGCCACTGTTCGAGAAGGGTCGCGAGCTGTACGGCCTGTACGAGGCGCGCCAGGCGATCCGCGACAAGAACCGCGTGCTGGTGGTCGAAGGCTATATGGACGTGGTGGCGCTGGCGCAGTTCGGCATCGGTTACGCGGTGGCCGCGCTCGGCACCGCGACCACCGCCGAGCATGTGAAGAAGCTGTTGCGCCACGCTGACGCGGTGTACTTCTGCTTCGACGGCGACGCGGCCGGCCAGAAGGCCGCCTGGCGCGCGCTGGAAAATGCGTTGCCGATGCTGGTGGACGGCAAGGCGCTGCATTTCCTGTTCCTGCCGGCCGAGCACGATCCGGACAGCTTTGTGCGCGAATTCGGCGCCGAGGCGTTCGAGAAACAATTGTTGGAAGAAAGCCTGCCGCTGTCGGCGTATTTCGCGCGCGAGCTGACCCGGCGGGTCGATATGAATACCCCGGAAGGCCGGGCCGACCTGATCCGTCAGGCGACGCCGTTGCTCGCGCAGATCGCCGCGCCGGCGTTGGCCTTCTTGATCCGGCAGAGGTTGGCCGAACTGGCCGGTGTCAGCAGCGATGCCTTCGATCAGCTGACCGGTCGGGCTAAGCCGGCGCCGCGCGGCGGCAAGCGCGAATACCGGCTGCCGGCCGAGTCGAATCGGCAGATCAATACCCCGATCGCGCGCAAACAGATCAAGTGGTTGCTGATGAACCCCGACTGGTCGCGCGATGTACAGATTCCGGACAGCATGGTGCTGTCGGATGAACTGGCCTGTCTTGCCATGTTGGCCGAAACCGTTGAGCAACACGTCGAACCCCTATCGACCGCACAGCTAATTGAAAGCGTACGCGGCACCCCCTACGAGGGGCTGGTGGACAGTGTGCTGCAACAGGCGATGGAAGACCCGGCCGAGTTCGACGCGCCCAGTAACGAGGCGCGTACGCAGTTTCAGGAGGGCAACGACAAGCTCCTGAAAATTCTGCGGAACTCGCAGCTTGAGCGGCTAAAACAAAAGGACCGCAGCGAAGGTCTAAGCCCTCAGGAGAAACGCTTATTGCTGGAGTTGCTGCTGCCCAAGTAGCGGCGACTCCCGCACCCAAACAGTGCTTGACGTGTTGTGATATAATCAAGTGTTTTTTCGGCTTTTTTTCGAGCAGGAAACCAAATGGCGGCCTCACCCGATTTGAACAAAGACGAGCAGGACAACCAGGCACCCGAACAGATGAGCCTGGAAGAGCAGCGCAAGCGGCTTCGCCAGCTGATCGCGCTCGGCAAGGAACGTGGTTACCTGACCTTTGCGGAAATCAACGACCACCTTCCGGAAGACGTCTCGGACGCCGAGCAGATCGAGAACATCATCGGCATGATCCAGGGGCTGGGCATCCAGGTGACCGACGAGGCGCCGGACGCCGAGTCGTTGCTGATGTCCGACAGCACCCCGACCGTGGCCGATGAGGACGCGGTGGAAGAAGCGGAGGCCGCGCTGTCGTCGGTCGACGCCGAATTCGGCCGGACCACCGACCCGGTGCGCATGTATATGCGCGAGATGGGCACGGTCGAGCTGTTGACCCGCGAGGGCGAGATCGTAATCGCCAAGCGGATCGAAGAAGGCCTCAAGAACATGATCGAGGCGATCTCGGCCTGCCCGGGAACGATCGCCGAGGTGCTCGCGCTGGTCGACCGCATCGAGAAGGAAGAAATCCGCGTCGACGAGGTGATCGACGGCTTCATCGACCCGGACGCGGAAACCGCCGAAGAGGTCGAGTTTGCCGAACCGGTGGCCAGTGTCGAGGAAGTCGACGAGGACAGCGACGAAGACGTAGAAGGCGACGAAGAGGCCGATGCGGCCGCGATCACCAGCGCCAACCTGGAAGAGCTCAAGCGCCAGACGCTCGAGCACTTCGGTGGTGTGCGCGTGCTGTTCGATAAGCTGGTGGTGGTGCTGAACAAGCACGGCAGCCAGCACAAGCAATACATCGAGTTGCAGGAGGTGATCACCGCCGAGTTCATGAAGGTGCGCTTCGCCACTCGTCAGATCGAGAGCCTGTGTGAGAGCCTGCGCAGCAAGGTCGAAGAGATCCGCAGCTACGAGCGCGCCATCCAGGACATCTGTGTGACCCGTGTGCGGATGGACCGCGCCCACTTCATCGATCGCTTCCCGGGCAACGAGACCAACCTCGAGTGGGTCGAGGACGAGATCGACCGCGGCCGGGTCTGGAGCGAGGCGTTGACCCGCTTCAAGTATTCGATCATCGAGAAGCAGACCAAGCTGAACGAGCTGCAAGACCGCGCGATGCTGTCGATCAAGGAGCTGAAAGAGATCAACCGCCAGATGTCGATGGGTGAGTCGAAAGCCCGTCGCGCCAAGCGCGAGATGATCGAGGCCAACCTGCGTCTGGTGATCTCGATCGCCAAGAAATACACCAACCGTGGCCTGCAGTTCCTCGACCTGATCCAGGAAGGCAATATCGGCCTGATGAAGGCGGTGGACAAGTTCGAATACCGTCGCGGTTACAAGTTCTCGACCTACGCCACTTGGTGGATCCGTCAGGCGATCACCCGCTCGATCGCCGACCAGGCGCGTACCATCCGGATTCCGGTTCACATGATCGAAACGATCAACAAGATGAACCGGATCAGCCGGCAGATCCTGCAGGAGTCCGGTCACGAGCCGGATCCGGCTGAGTTGGCCGAACGGATGGAGATGCCCGAGGACAAGATCCGCAAGATCATGAAGATTTCCAAGGAGCCGATCTCCATGGAAACCCCGATCGGCGACGACGACGACTCGCACCTGGGCGACTTCATCGAGGATCAGAACAACCTGGCACCGTCCGAGGCGGCGATGTACGCGTCCTTGCGCGAGGCGACCAAGGAAGTGCTCGACACGCTGACCCCGCGCGAGGCCAAGGTGCTGCGGATGCGCTTCGGCATCGACATGAATACCGACCACACGCTGGAAGAAGTCGGCAAGCAGTTCGACGTCACCCGCGAGCGGATCCGTCAGATCGAGGCCAAGGCGCTGCGCAAGCTGCGCCACCCGACCCGTTCGGAACGGCTGCGTAGCTTCCTCGACAACGAGCCGGGCAACCAGTAAGTCCGTCCCGCCGTTCGCCGTACACCAAGCCCCAGCTCGCTGGGGCTTGTTATTTTTACCGCGAGACTTTGACCTGGCCGGCATACAGTCGGTAGAATCGCTGCTCTTCGGGCCTCTAGCTCATGCTTGGTTAGAGCAGCGGACTTAAAGGATGATGTTCCTGCGGCTCGCGAGAGTACGGAACAGCGTCGTATGGGTTGCCCTGGAGCAAGTTGACTCTGCTCCTGGGTAGAACTGCTCAAAGTCGGGGAAGCCTCTGGTTAACCGTGGTAATCCCGAGCGAAGCTCTTGCGAGAGAGAACGTGTAGAGACTGTACGGGCAGGTCGTAAAGACAAGAGACAGTCCAGACCACAAACCCGAAAGGGGCGGCGAAAGCCGTAGTTGGTAAGCATAATCCGTTGGTGCCGGGTTCGACTCCCGGGGGGCCCACCAAATACCGAAACCGCACAGGACGAGTCCTGTGCGGTTTTTTTTGTTTCCGTAGCTCCTCCATGCCTTGCTGGGCGGCCGCGGCGGAAGGAAAGGGGATTTCCCTACGCGGCAACAACCGCGGGGCCGGGGTGCATGGCTAGGAGCTGTGCCCGCCGCCGACTCGGCGTGGATAGATTTGTTTCGAATTTCATAGAAATGAATCGGTATAACCTGGTTATATGGTGCTGGGTTAGCATCGTCGACATATCGAAAGTGTCGAAAGTGGCCGGGATGGAATTGGGGTATGTGATTGCAGGGCTGGTGGTGGGGTTCATCGTCGGCCTGACGGGAGTAGGGGGCGGCTCGCTGATGACGCCGATCCTGCTGTGGTTCGGGATCAGCCCGGCGACGGCGGTCGGTACCGACCTGTTGTACGCGGCGGTGACCAAGGCCGGGGGCGTGCTGATCCACCATCGGCAGCGCCACGTCGACTGGCGGTTGGTCGGTTGGCTGGCGGCCGGTAGCGTGCCGGCCTCGCTGGTCACGCTGTTCTTCCTGTCGAACGCCCATCTGGCCTCGCATCAGCAGGACTCGCTGATCAAAACCATGCTCGGTGTGGCGCTGATCCTGACCGCGGTCGCGATCCTGTTCAAGCCCTGGCTGCTCAAGCGTGTGCCGGCGCGTTTCCAGAATGCCTCGTTCGAAAGCCTGCGTCCGCTGGTGGTGCTGACCGGCGTGATGCTGGGGACGCTGGTGACGCTCAGTTCGATCGGTGCTGGCGCCCTCGGTACTTTGGCGCTGTTTCTGCTGCTGCCGGCGTTGCCGACCACCCGTCTGGTCGGCACCGAGATCGCCCATGCGGTACCGCTGACGCTGGTCGCGGGTCTCGGCCATGCCAGCCTCGGCAACCTCGATGTGCCGCTGCTGCTCAATCTGTTGATGGGCTCCCTGCCGGGCATCTGGCTGGGCAGCAAGCTGACCCACAAGATGGCCGAAGGCGTGTTGCGCCCGGCTCTGGCGCTGATGCTGGTGGTGATCGGCGCCAAGCTGGTGGCGTAAGCCGAACGGCAGCGGATCGGGTGATCCGCCCGAAGCCCTCTCGATTTCGACGATAGCCTGCGTTCATGACGCAGGCTTTTTCTATTGGTCTTTGCCGGTTTGGTGAAGACCTCGTTGGTTTTATCTCTTGAACGTCGCGGGCCGTGAGAAGCCCTGCCGGGCCTCGCGTTCGAGGCGCTGAGCCCATTGCAACATTGATACAAAGATCCCTTTGACATGCCGTTTGGCGCTTATTTAATGAAATGGCGGACGGCAAGACCGGTCTGGTTATGACAAAAGGACAAAGGGAGCGTGCAATGAGGTTTCAACGCGGTTTTCTCGGGTTCACCAGCGGCAGTGGGCCGTTGCGCGAAGTGCTCGAACAGGCGATCGACGCGGTCATTACCATCGATGCCGACAATACCGTCACCTTCTTCAACGCGGCCGCCGAAAAACTGTGGGGCTACAGCCGGCACGAGGTGCTTGGCCAGAACGTGAAGATGCCAGTGCCGCCCGCGATCCAGCACGATCACGACCGGCTGGTGAACACCAACCGTACCACCGGCGTCGACAAGATTGTCGGTACCAGCCGCGAGGTGCCGATCGAGCGCAAGGACGGCACCAAGATCTGGGGCCTGCTGTCGCTGTCCAAGATCCGCATGGACGGCAAGATCGCCTACACCGCCTTCGTCAAGAACGTCGAGGCCGAGCACGAGGAACACGACACGACCAATAACGCGATGGAGGCGGTGCTGAATTCGAGCAATCAGATCGGTCAGATCGTTGCCGTCATCGACGAGATTGACTCGCAGACCAACCTGCTGTCGCTAAATGCCGCGATCGAGGCGGCGCGCGCCGGTGAGGCAGGGCGGGGCTTCGCGGTGGTCGCCGACGAGGTGCGCAAGCTCGCCACACGCTCGGCGACCTCGGCACGCGAGATCGGCGGTCTGGTGGACGAAACCAAGCAACGGATCGGCGAACTGGCGAGCTCGCTCAAACGTCTAAGCGAGCAGTAGTCGTATTGTGAGCCTGCAGAAATCAAGAAGCCCGCCCATCGGCGGGCTTCTTGATTGGCGAGCGCAATAAATCAACGAAGGCAGTTGCGGTAGGACGGGGCGGCCTGGCGATGGTTAGGCGCATCGCTACGGCCAAGCTCGGCAGGAGGTCCTCAGTTGTCCCAGTACGGCTCGACGCCGAAACGCTCGGCGAGGAAGTCGAGCAGGCTTTTCAGCGTCGGTGATAGTTGGCGCCGTGACGCGTACACGCCGTAGATGCCCAGCGTGTCCGGCTGGCAGTCGGGCAGCAGCGCGATCAGCTGGCCGGTACGGATCAGCGGCAGCGCGGCGTAGGTCGGCTGCTGGGTGATGCCGGCGCCGGTCAGCGCCGCCTGCAGCAGCACGGTCGACTCGTTGGCCGACAGGTTGCCGCCGACCGGCACGACGACCGGCTCGCCGCTGCGCTCGAAGCGCCAAAGACTCTTGCCGAAGTAGCTGTAGGTCAGGCAGTTGTGCAGTGCCAGTTCCTCTGCGCGGTGCGGGGTGCCGTGCTGCGCCAGATAGCTCGGCGCCGCGCACACCACCGAGCGGCACACCGACAGCTTGCGGGCGATCAGGTTCGGGTCGAGGTCGTTGCTGATCCGCACCGCCAGGTCGATCCGTTCCTCGATCAGGTTGACCGCGCGGTCGAGTAACAGCAGGTCGACCGCGGTCTTCGGGTAACGCGCCACATAGTCGGCCAGCGCCGGCGCCAGCACAGTCTGGCCGAACGCGGTCGACACGGTGACGCGCAGCAGCCCCTGCGGCGTGTCGTGTGGCGCGCGGCTGGCGGTCAGCGTCTCGTCGGCCAGCTCCAGCATCTGCCGGCAGCGCGGCAACGCCTCTTCGCCGGCACCGGTCAGGCTCAGTCGTCGGGTCGAGCGGTGCAGCAGTCTTGCTCCCAGCCAGTCTTCCAGTTCGGCCAAGTAACGCGACACCATCGCCCGCGACATGTCGAGCTGCTCGGCGGCGCCGCTCTGGCTGCCGCGCTCGACCACGCTGACGAAGACGCGCATGGCGGTGAGTCGGTCCATGATCTGCTCGATTCGTGCAACAAACAAACGCGTTGTACGCGGTTTTTCGGGCGATTGCCAGTCGTTAGACTGGCGGGACTGCTCAATGCATGCCAATCGGCACGCGCTGCATCAACGAGACAACCGCATGAAACCAGCAACCTTGCATTATATCTACGACCCGTTCTGCGGCTGGTGTTATGCCGCCGCGCCGCTGGTGCACGCCGCCGCGATGCTGCCGGGACTGCGAGTCGCCTTGCACGGCGGCGGGATGATGGCAGGTAGCCAGCGCCAGCCGGTGACCGAGGCGCTGCGCCGCTACGTGATCCCGCACGACCAGCGCATCGCCGCGCTGACCGGCCAGCCGTTCGGCGACGCCTACTTCGAGGGGCTGCTGCGCGATGCTGGCGCGGTGTTCGACTCCGAGCCGCCGATCGCCGCGGTGCTGGCCGCCGAGGCCTTGAATGGGCAAGGCCTCGCGCTGCTCAAGCGCATTCAACTGGCGCATTACCGGAACGGCCAACGCATCGCCGATGCTATCGTGCTGGCCGGCTTGGCGGCCGGACTCGGCATCGAGCCGCGAGTATTTGCCGACAAGTTGGCCGAAACCCTTGGCGAACCAACGGGGCAGCACATCGCCGCCAGTCGCGAGTTGCTGGCTCAACTGGGCGGGCAGGGCTTCCCGACGCTGGCGCTGGAATGTAACGGCCGCGTGGAGCGGCTCGACCTCGGCCCCTATCTGGGTAAGCCGGACGCGTGGTGCGCGCTGCTGCAGCAGCGTCTGGGCGCCCCGGCGGCCGGCAGCGAAGCGGGCGACGGGCCGGTCTGCAGTCCGAATGGCTGTGCCTTGCCGGGCTGAGTCGAGAGGCGTTTTCTCTCTATCACTATTAAGTTGGCCGAAGCCGCGTGGCTTCGGCCAACCTTTGTCTTATTCTCGGCCGCCCTGCTGCCGACGGTACTGGTTGGGCGTGGTGCCGCACTGGCGCTGGAACATCGCGATAAACGCCGACGAGGTGCTGTAGCCCAGCTCCAGCGCCACCGTTTGCACCGGTTGGCCCCGTTCGAGCAGCGGCAGCGCGGCCAGGAAGCGCTGTCGCTGGCGCCATTCGCCGAAACTCATTCCCAGATCGCGCTGGCAGCGCCGCGCCAGCGTGCGTTCGGTCACGTGTAGCTGTTGTGCCCAGTCGGCCAGCGAGCGGTTACAGCCGGGGTCTTGCTGCAGGCTGGTCAGCAACACGGTCAGCGCCGCATCGTCGCTGGCCGGCAGATAGCTGCTGGTGCAGCGTGCCTGCTTGAGCTGGTCGACCAGTACCTCGGCCAGCCGTCGGTCGGCGGGCGTGGCGGGGATGGGGACCTTGCGTTCGGCAAAGTCGGCCAGGATCGCCTTCAGGATCGGACTGAGCAGCAGCGAGCACGGCTTGTCCGGTAACTCGGTGCACAGCGGCGCATCGACGTAGGCCGAGTGGTAGATCACGTTCTGGTGGATCTGCGCGTCGTGCGGCAGGCCGGGCGGAATCCACACCGCGTACTGCGGTGGCGACAGGAAGCGCTGCCCGTCGATGTTGAGTTCCATCACCCCGGCCGCCGAGTAGTTGAGCTGGCCCCATGGGTGGCGATGGCTGACGAAGTGCGAGTCGGCGGCGAAGTCATCGATGCGGAAGTACACCGGGTACGGCAGTTCGGTGAACGGCGGCGGGCAAAGCGGAGCGCTGGTCGGCATGTCTGGATCGCGGCATGGATTGTCTGATTAGGAGTATATCCTTCCAATGGGACGGTGCGAGAATGGCTCTCATCACATCTTCGCTCGTCCTGAGGGAATCGAATGAACCTGAAACACTACGGGCTGCCGCTCACCGCGGTGCTGATCTGGTCGGCCAACGCCGTGGTCAGCAAGCTCGCCGCCGGCGTCATCGAGCCGTCGGCGATTTCCTTTTACCGCTGGCTGCTCGCCGGCCTCTTGATGGCGCTGGTGCTGGCGAAACCGGTCTGGCGTCAGCGGTGCGAGATCATGCCCTTCCTGCCCAAACTGTTCGTGCTCGGCCTGCTCGGCATGGTGATGTATCAATGCCTCGCCTATATCGCGGCCCAGACCACCACCGCCACCAATATGGGCATCCTCGCCTCCTTGATGCCACTATTGGCGGTGGGCCTGAGCGTGCTGCTGCTCGGCGAGGCGCCGACCGTCGGCGGCATCGCCGGCGGCGTGCTGTCGCTGCTCGGGCTCGGCTATCTATTGAGTCACGGCAACCCGGCGGTGTTGCTGGCGCACGGCGTCACCACCGGCGACGGATTGATGCTGCTCGCCTGCCTGTCGTACGCCGCCTACGGCGTACTGCTCAAACGCTGGGCGATTCCGCTCAACAACTGGCACTCGCTGTTCGTGCAGATCTGGTGCGCCAACCTGGTGCTGTTCGTCTATTACCTGAGCCAGTCGGCACCACCGATCACCGCAGCCGGACTGCCGCTGGTGCTGTTCGCCGGCATCCCCGCATCGGTGATCGCGCCCTTTCTGTGGATGCACGGCGTCGGTCAGCTGGGCCCGAGCCGCACCACCACGCTGATGAACCTGTTGCCGGTGTTCACGGTCGCGATCGCGATGCTGTTTCTCGGTGAGACGCTGCATCCCTATCACGTGATCGGCGGTGGTATCACGCTGCTCGGCGTGGTGCTGGCGCAGAAACTGAAGCAGCCGCTGCGTCGTCGAGTCGCACTGGCCTGATTCGAATGCCCTCTATATATGTCATCAAAGCTTGGCCGAACGACAGTTCGGCCAAGCTTTTTGCTTTTGGGGGTAATAGGACAGGGTTAACGGCCGAGATTTCAGGGCCGGTTCCGGGCTGAAACGACCGCCGGTGGCGGGTCTGCGGCGGGTCATTAACGATTTATGCAAACAGTCGAATTTCATATTCTGTTGCAGATCAGCGGCTTGAGGCTGATTGGGCGGATTGATGGCCAGATTCTTCACTTTTCTTCGCGGGGAGGTGTTGACGGAGGCAGGGCGGATCGGTATAGTTCGCCTCCTCTGCTGCTGACACAGCGAAACGAAGCCAGTCAGCCGCAACTGCTCTTTAACAGAACGAACAACCGATAGGTGTGAGTGCCTGGTCTGATCAGGTGCTCATGCCGCAAGCTTCGAAGAGTCCGCAAGGGCGCTTCGAGCCTTGCAGCCAAGTACGAAAATAGCGAAAGATTGAACTGAAGAGTTTGATCCTGGCTCAGATTGAACGCT